>JBCDFV010000008.1:0-135468 GCA_039177555.1 Pseudomonadota bacterium
AAGACGGGGCCATCCGCCGATAATCTGTTATATATTTAATACAATGTCCATCTCGACCGACCTTCTGATCATTGGTGCCGGCACCGCCGGCCTGCCCGCCGCCATCGAGGCGAGCAATGCGGGCGCGCATGTCGTCCTTGTCGAGCAAACCGATCGGATCGGCGGCACGCTGCATGTCTCGGCCGCCCAGATGTCGGGCGCTGGCACAAGGCTGCAGGCCGCGCGCGGCATCGCGGATTCGCCGCAAGCCCATTACGAAGATGTGATGCGCATCAGCCGGGGCACCGCCCACGCCGGGCTGGCGCGCAAGGCCGTCGGGCTCGGCGGTTCCACCATCGACTGGCTGATGGACAATGGCTTCGACATGGCGCCGGAATGCCCTGCCATCCTGCATTTCCACGAGGCCTATCGCACGCCAAGGACCTGTTGGGGTGTAGATGGCGGCCGATCGGTCTTGAAGGTTCTGCGGGCGCTGTTCGACGATGCCCTGGGCGACCGCAGGATCGAGTTGATGCTTCAAAGCGAGGCGGTGGAACTGCTGCGGATCGACGGAGGCATAAGGGGCGCGACGATTCAGCGAGGGACAAAAGGCCCATGCGTCGATGTCTTGGCCGGCGCCACCGTGCTCGCCAGCGGTGGCTATGGTGGGAACAGTAAGCGCTTTGCCGACTGGAACGAGGGTCTGCAACTCTTCACTGCCGCACTGCCCACCGCGACTGGGTCGGGCATCGAGCTGGGGCTGAAAGCCGGCGGCCGTTTGGTCAGCGGCCAGCACCATTTGCCGACCTTCGCCGGCATCGTCCGCACGCCCGGGCAGCCTTGGATCGATTGGGATAGCCTGCCGCAACTGACGCCGCAAGTGCGGCCGCCATGGGAGATCTATGTCGGGCGTGACGGACGCCGATTTGTCCGCGAGGATGTCGACAGTGTCGACGCGCGGGAGCGGGCCTTGGCGACCCTTCCCGAACTGACCTTCTTCGCGGTCTTCGATGATCGCATCTGGCGCGAAGCACCACCCTTGTTGCCTGGCTGGCCGCCAGACACTTTTGGCGACGCCTGGAATGGTCACGCCTCGTTCCATGTCGCCGAGACACTCGACGCGCTTGCCGGAGCCGCTTGCATCGATGGAGATGGGCTGGCCGATACCATCGACGTTTACAATCAAGCCGTTGCCGGAGGGCGGCCCGATCCGTTTGGCCGGCAGCATCTGCCGGCGCCGATTGCCGAGCCTCCATTCCGCGCGATCATGATGCACGGCATGGTCTTGAAGACGGCAGCCGGACTTGCCGTCGACGAGGCGCTGCGCGTCCTCGATCCCGACGGCTGGCCGATCCCCGGCCTTTACGCCGTGGGCGAGGCCATTGGCGGCGGCACCTTGTCCGGCAACGCCTTTGTCGGCGGCATGAGCGTCACGCCGGCGCTCGGCTTCGGCCGTTGGCTGGGGCAGACCCTCGGTCGTGCGGCCGTGGCGGGCAGGGTGCCCGAAAAGGTGACGGTATGAGCACGATCGAGCGTGGTTTTGTCAGCCTGCCGCATGGCCAGATCCACTTTCGGCGGGCGGGCATCGAAGGCGACAGGCTGCCGCTGGTGATGATCCACGCCTCGCCGGGCTCGTCCAAGCAACTCGCCGGCCTGATCCAGGCGCTGGCGGGCGACCGTCTGGTCTTGGCGCCCGATACCGCCGGAAACGGGGATTCCGATCCGCTGGCAGTTCTACAGCCGTCAATCAACGATCTGGCAATGCTGGCTTGTGAGGCGATCAACCGATCGCTCGATGGCCGGTTCCAGCTCTATGGCAGTCACACCGGCGCCTCGATCGCCATGGAAATCGCCATCGCCCATCCCGAACAGGTCGATGCGCTGGTCCTCGACGGCATAGGGCTCTACGCCGCCGACGCGCAGGCGGAGATTCTGGAGCGGTATGCCCGCGAGATCGGGCCCGATCTGGAAGGAACGCATCTGATGAAGGTCTGGCATTTCTGCCGCGACCAGTTCCTGTTCTGGCCTTACTACAACCGCACGGCCACGGGGCGTTTGCCAAACGGGCTGCCCCACGCTGATACCTTGCACGACTTCGTGGTCGAGGTGCTGAAGGCCGTGCGCAGCTATCACAAATCCTACCGCGCCGCCTTCCGGCATCCGAAGCGCGAGCGGCTGCCGCAGCTCACGGTGCCGACGCTGGTTGCCTCGTCACCGTCCGATATGCTGCATGAGTTCGCCGACGAGGTCGCGGCCCTGGTCCCTGGTGCCCAGCGGGCAACCCTGCCGACCTGGGACGATGCGGCCTATGACGCAAAAGCAGCCGATTTCTTTCGCCGTTTCCTTGACGGCAGTCATTGAGGCCGGCTCTCGCTCTGGTCGACCCTGATCGGTGAAGGAGGATGGACCGACGGACATGTCCACCTTTGTTGACAGGCAGGACGCCGGCCAGCGGCTTGCCGAGGCGGTCGAGAAGCTGGGTCTCGCCGATCCGGTCGTTTTGGCCCTGCCGCGCGGCGGGGTGCCCGTTGCGGCCGCGCTAGCGGAACGGTTGAAGGCACCGCTGGACGTGCTTCTGGCGCGCAAGATCGGTGCGCCGGGAGAGCCCGAATTCGCCATTGGCGCTGTGGTCGACGGTGCGGCCCCGGCCACTGTTCTTCATCAGGACACGATCGACCGCCTCGCCATCTCGCGAGAGTATATCGACAAGGAAATCGCGCGACAGCTTGCCGCGATCGCCGATCGGCGCCGCCTCTATTCGGGCGCGGACGCGCCTTTCGATCTCACCGGCAAGGATGCCGTGATCGTCGATGACGGCATCGCCACCGGTGCGACGATCGAGGCCGCGATGAAGGCGGTGCGCCAATCGGCCGCCCGGCAAATCGTTCTGGCCGTCCCGGTGGCGCCGGCAAAGACGATCGCAAGGCTGCGCGGCGTCGCCGACCAGATCGTCTGCCTATCCGCACCGCGCGTTTTCGGTGCCGTCGGCGCCCATTATGCTGACTTCCGACAAGTGGCCGACGACCAGGTCAAACGGCTGCTTCGGCAGGCGCGGTCATGACAGCGCCTCGGTTTTCCGTGTGTGCCACTGGATCACGGCGACCAGGCCGCCAAGGATCACCAGGGCCATGCCGGCTGCTTCCAGCCAGGTCGGCGTGCGCGACCAGACCAGCCAGTCGATCAGCGCCGTGAACACGATGACCGAATAGATCAGCGGCCCGAGTTTCACGGCCGTGGTCTGCCGGTAGGCCAGAATGATGAACACTTGCGAGCCCAGCAGGCACAGGCCGATCGCACCCATATAGGCCCAGCCGATCGCCGCGATCGCCGCCCATGAGCCGATTGCGAAGGGCAGGATCATCAGGCTGGAGAACAGAAAGTAATAGAACAGGATGCGCAGGGTCGGTTCGCTGGTGCTGAGCCAGCGCACGGACATCAGGGCCAGCGCCAGCACGATCGCGGCGCCGACTGCAAACAGC
The DNA here is from genome assembly GCA_039177555.1 of Pseudomonadota bacterium. Classification (GTDB taxonomy): domain Bacteria; phylum Pseudomonadota; class Alphaproteobacteria; order DSM-16000; family Inquilinaceae; genus JANQGH01. Next base: position 3,459 of record JBCDFV010000008.1, read on the forward strand.
GCGCCGATGTTGAAGGCCGACCCGCTTGGATGCAGCACCAGGACGACGCCGACGAAACCGATGGCCATGCTGAGCCACAGCCGCCCCCCAATCTTCTGGCGCATCACGATCCAGCCGATCAGCGGCATCCACAAGGGCGCGCTGTAGGTCAGCAGGACCGCGTTCGACAACGGCATCAGCGACAGCGCATAGAACAGCCCGAACCAGGACGCGCTGCCCGCCGCCGCGCGCAGAAGGTGCAACGGAACACGCCTTGTCTTCAGCGGTTGAAAGCCATGGCGCAACGCGATCGGGGCGACGAAAACCAGGCAGATCAAGTTCTGGAAAAAGACGATAACAACGGTCGGCACATAGCCGTCGGCGACCTTGGCGAAGGCGCTCATCACCGCCAGACACAGAAACGACATCAGCGCGAAGACGGCGCCGACTGGTACGTTTTCCGCGGGCTCGCGCGATGAGGCGGGCTCTGCCATGGTGTCAGACTATCGAAACGCGATCGTGCTTGCCAACGGCAACCGCCGGTTCGAACGCGGTGTGAACACGTCCGGTCGGCGAGACGGACAAGGCGCTGGCCTGGCTGCCGCGCCGCGATCCGTCACGATGACGCCGAAGCTGGCTTTTTGGCGCCCCAATGGACCACGGCGATAACGCCGCCGAGGATCACCAGCGCCATGCCGCCGAACTCCAGTAAGGATGGCCTGTGCGACCAAACCAGCCATTGGATGATCGCGGAGAAGACGATGACCGAATAGACCAGCGGACCCAGCGTCGCGGCCGAGGCGTTGCGGAGAGCCATGACGACAAAGACCTGTGAGCCCAGAAGGCTGATCCCGACGCCAAAGATGGTGGCCCAGACCGTCATGGAAATGGCGGTCCAGGACGCCACGGCAAACGGCGCCGTCAACAGGCTGGCGAACAGGAAGTAGTAGAACAGGATGCGCACGGTCGGCTCCGTCGTGCTCATCCAACGGATCGACAGCAGCGACAAGGCCACGGCGATGGCGGCGCCCAACGCGAACACGGCGCCGATGTTGAACGACGCACCGCTGGGGTGCAGCGTCAGGACGATACCGATGAAGCCCAGAACCATGCCGAGCCAGAGCCGACCGCCGATTTTCTCGCGCGAAACCAGCCAGGCGATCAAGGGCATCCAAAGGGGGCCGCTGTAGGTCAGCAGAACGGCATTGGACAGTGGCATGAAGGTGAGCGCCAGGAACTGCCCGTAGGAGACGCCGACGCCCGCGATGCCGCGCAAAAGCTGCATGCCGATGCGTTTCGTCTTCAGCGGCGCAAGACCGTGGCGCAGTGCAACCGGCGCCACGCAGGCCAGACAGATCAGGTTCTGAATGAAGACAATGACGATGACCGGCACATCCTCGCCCGCCACCTTGGCAAAGGCGCCCATCACCGCCAGGCAGAAAAAGGCCAGCAGCGAGAAGACGGCGCCGAGCGCAACGTTTTCCCTCGGTTCGGCGGGGGCGGATGCTGACGACTCTGCCATATGTCAAGCTAACGCTAAGTGACTCTTTTCGTCACCCACCACCGTCGGTTTTATTGGGCGCCAATCAGGGTCCGGCTCCTTCGAAACAACAGGGGCCATCGGCCAAAGGCGGCCGCAAGCACGCCCGTGATCGGCCCGCTTGTCGAAGCGCGGGCATCTGCCCTACAGTCAGCACACTGTCAGCGGAGGCAGGTCAACGATAATTGTGCCGCAGAGGCACGGGCGGGGGTCCCAAGGGTGGCGACCAGTATTTTCAATCGCTATGGCGGGTTCGCCAATGTCAGCAAGATCGTCATGGAGTTCTACGACCTCGTGCTCGACTCCGACATCGCTGGCGACTATTTCGTCGACGTCGACATGCCCACCCTGGTCGACCACCAGACCAAGTTCATTGCCTCGATCATGGGCGGCCCGGCCAGTTACAGTAACGAGGCGTTGGAGCGTATCCACGCCCATCTGGACATAACCAAAGAGGCCTATGACGAGATCGTGTCTCTCTTGCGCATGACGCTGGAAGACTTCGAGCTGGAACCGGCCGACATCGATCAGGTGATCGATGGCATCCGGGCGCGCGAACGCTACATCGTAAATGCCTAGGCGCATCGACCGATGAACCTTGAACACTTCAACCGGATGCTGTTGGAGTCGGCGGGGGTCGGCCTGGCCATTCTCGACTCCGACAGCCTTGAAATTCTGTTCGGCAATCGTCGCTTCATCGAGTGGTTCCCGGGCGCCGCCGGTGCCGGCACGCAACTGCGCGACGTCGTCGGAGACTTCGATGTCGAGAAGATGGAGGCGCGCTTCGCCAGTGGTCGCAGCTATACGGCGGAAGCGAAGGTCAAGGTCAAGCGTCGCGAGGTGACGCTGGCGATCAACATCTCCAAGAGCGAACACAAGGACATGCCGGCCCTGATCATGGAGTGTCAGAACATCTCCAAGATCAAGGAGTTGGAATACATGATCGAATCCTATTCCAAGATGGTGGAGAAGCAGAACCGCACCTTGCAGGCCGGCAAGGAACGGGTCGAGAAGCTGCTTTTGAACATCATGCCGAAATCGGTCTACGAAGAGCTGAAGACCTTCGGCGTGACAACGCCCCAGCGTTACGACGACGCCTCGGTGCTGATGGTCGACTTTGTCGGCTTCACCGAGATGGCGATCTCGCAAGACCCGGCCGGCATCATCTCCGAACTGAACGACATCTTCACTGCCTTCGACCGCATTGCCGAGCAGTTCGGCTGCGAGCGCCTGAAGACCATCGGCGACGCCTATATGGCCGTGTCAGGCATTCCGGAGCCGACGCCCGACCATGCCGTCAATATCGCCAAGCTGGCCGTCCTGATGCTGCGCTATCTGAGGCGCCGCAACGAGGCGCACCGGCAGGAATGGCTGTGCCGCATCGGCATCAACTCCGGCCCCGTGATCGGTTCCATCGTCGGCGTGCAGAAATATGTCTACGACATCTTCGGCCCCGGCGTGAACTTGGCCGCGCGCATGGAGGAGATGTCCGATCCGATGCAGATCACGCTGTGCGAGGACATGTATCCGCTGATCCGCCACGAGTTCGAACTGACCGATCTCGGCGTCGTCGACGTCAAGGGCTTCGGCGAGAAGCAAATCTACTCCCTCGATGGTGGGCGCGGCGTGCTGACGCTCAGATCGCAAGGCCTTTCGGACGCCCTGCCATTTTGACCGGCTGATGGGAATGTCCGGCTAAGCCGGCCGTGCGGACGACGGCAATAGCTACAATTTTACAGGAGTCTGGCGCAAAGCGGCAATTTTTGCTTGAATCATGCACGGCCTTGGCCTCTATGGCCAGGCTGTGTGCTGGCTGAGAGAGGTTTGCCGCCCTGATGAAAATGACCTGCTGTTTGCGCGCCGGAGTTGGCATTGGGGCAAGGGGTCCATGAATGTGTCATACATCCGCCTTAAGGTCGGGGTTGCTAATGCCCGGTTTTTCGGGCCTCGCCTTGACACACGAGCATTGTACGGTCGGCCCACCGAGCTTATTCATAGTTCGGCTTTTGGAAGTAAAATGCTAGTATCTGTAGGCAATCCGTCGTCGGTTTGACCACACCACTCTGTGAACTGTAGTTCGGGAAATTCCGCATGGCGCGAGCGTCGAAGACCGGCGAGAACGAACAAGCGTTTGAGAACGCGGTCCACCCGCTGAAGCAGGCATTCGTTTGGACCGCCTTTTTCAGCGCGTTCGTCAACCTGCTGATGCTGGTCAGCCCCATCTTCATGATGGTCGTGTTCGACCGGGTGCTGTCCAGCCAGCGGGTCGAAACGCTGATACTGTTGACAGTGATCGCGGTCGTGGCTTTCGTCGCCTACGGCTTCCTGGAATGGGTGCGTGGCCGCATCCTGGCGCGCGCCGGGGCCTGGCTGGAAGACACGTTGGCGAAGCCAACCCTGATGGCCGCACTGGCTGCGCGTTTGCGCGGTACGCCCGGCACGGGGCAGGGGGTGCGCGATCTTCAACAGGTGCGCAATTTCGTTTCCGCACCCACGCTCTTCCCGTTTTTCGACGCGCCTTGGACGCCGATCTTTCTGGCCGTGCTGTGGCTGCTGCACCCGTGGATCGGCATCTTCGCCACCACGATGGCCGTGATCCTGTTCATCATCGGCCTGATTGGCGAGCTGACCACGCGCAAGCATCAGGCCAAGACGCTGGAACGGGTCATGGTCGCCCAACGGCAGGTCGATGCCGCGATCGAACAGTCCGAGGCGGTAACCGCGCTCGGCATGCGCCAGCCGTTGGCCGAACGCTGGGATCACGCGCGCCACGAGGCATCGGAGATGCAGCGCGGCCTGAACGAGCGCAGCGCCATGGTCACCGGCACGGCAAAGGGCCTGCGCCAGATGGTGCAGGTCGGCATCCTGGCGCTCGGGGCCTATCTGGTCCTCCAGGCCCAGCTGACCCCCGGTGGTATGATCGCCGCCAGCATCCTTCTCGGTCGCGCCTTGGCCCCGATCGATCAGTCGATCACCGCCTGGCGCGGTTTCATGACCGCCCGCCTGGCCTGGCGTCGCCTGAAGCCGTTGCTGATCGAAGGGCCAAGCGAGTCGCAGAAGCTGCCGTTGCCGGCCCCCAAAGGCCGCATCACCGTCGCGCAACTCGCCTACCGGCCGCCCGGGGCGACCTCGGTCGATGCATTCTTGCTGCACGGCGTCAGTTTCAGCCTCGACCCGGGCGATGCGCTCGGCATCGTCGGCCCGTCCGGCGCGGGCAAGAGCACGCTGTGCCGTATGGTCGCCGGTCTTTACGTCCCGACCATGGGCACGGTCCGGCTGGACGGGGCCGCGCTCGATCAATGGGATCCCGATACGCTTGGCGCCCATATTGGCTACCTGCCGCAGGATGTCGGGCTGCCGCCGGCGACCGTGGCTGAGACGATTGCCCGGCTGAGCAAGACGGAGCCGGAGAACGTGGTCGATGCGGCCACGAAAGCAGGTGCGCACGAACTGATCCTGGCGCTGCCGGCTGGCTATGAGACGCCGATCGGCGCCGGCGGCGTGCCGCTGTCAGGCGGCCAGCGCCAGCGCATCGGCCTCGCCCGCGCGCTCTTTGGTGACCCCGCCGTGGTCATCCTGGACGAGGCGGCCGCCCATCTGGACCAGGAGGGCGAACTGGCCCTGCAGCGGGCGATACAAGGCCTGAAGGAACGCAACGCGACCGTGTTGTTGATTGCCCACCGGCCATCGCTGGTACGCCATATGGACAAGCTGCTGGTGCTGCAGCAGGGCCGTATGACCAAGTTCGGCGGGCGCGACGAGGTGCTGGCCGAAATCACGCCAAAGGCGGTGCAGTTGAGGACCGGCACGTGATCGGCGTTGCGCAAAAGAGCATCGGCCGCTCGCTCAGGGCGCCGATCCTGATCGGCATGGTCGTGTTGCTGCTGTTTTTCGGCGGGCTTGCCTACTGGTCCTGGTCGGCGCCGATATCCGGTGCCGCCATCGCCTCGGGCACGATCAGCCCGGAAGGCTATCGCCGCACCATCCAGCATCTCGAGGGCGGTATCGTCGAGGCCATCGAGGTTCGCGACGGCGACCTGGTGGAGGAGGGGGCGCCGCTGATCGTGCTCAGCGATTTGCAGGCGCGCGCCATGTTCGAACAGCTGCGCGGCCAGGACAACAATCTGCGCGCGCTGGAGGCGCGCCTGATTGCCGAACAGACCGGCGTGACGGATTGGGACCCGGCCACCGATTCAGCCGATCTGGTCGCGGGCGTGCCGGGCTCGATCGTCGAGAGCCAGGCGCTGATGTTCCAGGTGCGGCGGGACAATCTCGACGAACAGGAGCGGATCTTGCGCCAGCGCATTGATCAGCTTCATGCCCAGATCGACGGTTTGCACAACCAGATTGCCGCGCAGGACGACCAGCTGGCCCTGATCGCCCAGGAGGTCGAGAGCGTGCAATCCCTTCTGGACCAGGGTCTGGAACGCATGCCGCGCCTGCTGGCGCTGCAGCGCGAGTCGGCGCAGATCGAGGGCTCCCGCGCCGTGAACGAGGCCTCGATCGCCACGGCGGAGCTGCGCATCGGCGAGACGGAGCTTGAGCTAATCAGCCTGGAGACGGATCTCCTTCAAGAGGTCGGCGACCAGCTTGTCCAGGTGCAGGCGGAGCGGGCGACGATCCAGGAGCAATTGACGGCTTCAGGCGACATACTCGATCGCACGTTGATCACGGCGCCGATCACCGGCACGGTCGTCGGGCTTCAGGTGCGTACGACGGGTGGCGTCGTCGGCCCCGGCGAACCGCTGTTGGATATCGTGCCGCTGCATGAGGATATGCTGGTCGAGGCCCAGGTTCTTCTGACCGACATCGACGATGTTCAAATGGGCCAGCAGGCCAGGGTGGTCTTGACCGCCTACCCCCAACGCAATCTGCTGCCGCTTGAGGGCGAGGTGGTTGCCCTGTCGGCCGACTCCGTCGCCGGCACCGAGACCCAGCCACCCTATTATGCCGCCCGCGTGCGGGTCACGCCGGAGGATCTGGATACTTTGCCAGACTTTGTCGAGCTGCGTCCCGGCATGCCGGTCGAGGTCTTCATCACGACCGGCGATCGCACGGTGGTGGATTACCTGATCAGCCCGCTGGTCGACACGTTCAATCGCGCTTTCCGCGAGGGCTGAGGCCAACTTGAAGCAATCCAAACCAATTTCCGAATTCATCGTAGCAGCGACCGTCGACTTGGTTTACTAACCAAGGGCGTTATCTCGCTCAGATGGTGCCCCCGACCGAGAGCATGGAGCGGTAGAGTCCCATGGCGCTGAACCTCGTTCGATACTCGCGCGTACTCGAGATCGTCGGCGACATTATCAAGGTCTATGTCCCGGTGCCCGAGCCTGGCGAGCCGCCGCCGGTTCGGCTGCATGATCTGGCCGTGGTGGAGGATGCGCACTCCGCGCCATCCCCGGCCCAGGTCATCGCCGTCGATCATACGGTAGTCTCGCTGCAGGTCTTCACCGGCACCAAGGGCCTGTCGACCCGCGCCTCGGTCCGCTTCCTCGGCCACCCGATGCAGGCGACCTATTCCCAGAATATCCTGGGTCGGGTCTTTCGCGGCGACGGCGAGCGCATGGACAGCGGCCCCGACCTGACCATGGACCCGAAGGTCGAGATTGGCGGGCCGTCGGTGAACCCGGTGCGCCGCGTTCTGGCCTCGAAGATGATCCGCACGGACGTGCCGATGATCGATGTCTTCAACTGCCTGGTCGAAAGCCAGAAGATCCCGATCTTCTCCGTCGCCGGAGAGCCCTACAATTCGCTATTGGCCCGCATCGGCATTCAGGCCGACGCCGACATCGTCGTCTTCGGCGGGCTGGGGCTGATCTTCGACGATTATCACTTCTTCCGCACACGGTTTGAGGATGCTGGCGTCTTCGCCCGCACCGTCATGTTTGTGAACCAGGCCTCCGACCCGATCGTCGAACGCTTGCTGGTGCCCGACATGGCGCTGGCGGTGGCGGAGCGCTTCGCGGTCGACGAGGGCAAGCGCGTGCTGGTGCTGCTGACTGACATGACCGCCTTTGCCGACGCCTTGAAGGAAATCGGCATCGCCATGGAGCGGGTGCCTTCCAACCGCGGCTATATGGGCGACCTCTATTCCCAGCTCTCGCGGCGCTATGAAAAGGCTTGCGACTTCGCCAGCGGCGGCTCGGTCACGATCCTCAGCGTCACCACCATGCCCGGCAACGACGTGACCCATCCGGTGCCGGACAACACCGGCTACATCACCGAGGGGCAATTCTACCTGCATGACGGCGCCATCGATCCGTTTGGCTCTCTGTCGCGCCTGAAGCAGCACGTGATCGGCAAGGTCACCCGCGAGGATCACGGTCAGGTCATGAACACCATGATCCGGCTCTATTCCGGCGCGCGCGATGCGGAGCAGAAGCAGGCCATGGCCTTCGAACTGTCCGACTATGACCAGCAGCTCTTGAAGTTCGGCGGGCTGTTCAGGAAGCGCTTCATGGATATCGACGTTTCGATGCCGCTGGAACCGGCGCTGGATTTGTGCTGGCAGACCATGGCGGAGTGTTTCCGGCCCGAACAGCTGCTGATGAAGCAGGATCTGGTTCAGAAGTATTTCCCCAGGCAAACGGCGGAGGAGGGTACGTCCGCCCCGGCGGCCGCTACCCCAGAATCCGCCACGCCTGAAACCTCCGCCGCCTGAGACCAGGCACGAACATGGCCCGCCTGCAACTCAGCAAGACGTCTCTGACGAACGAGAAGCGCCGGCTTGAGGGCTTCGAACGCTTTTTGCCGTCGCTCGACCTGAAGCGCCGACAGCTGACGGCGCTGAGGGCCGGCACCGCCGCGACGATTGCCGATCTTGCCAAGCAGGTTGAGGATTTGCGCGCCGAAGTCGCTGATCGCTTGCCGATGCTCGCCAATACTGACATTGATCTCAACGCCTTGGTGCACGTTTCTAATGTTCAAGTTGAGATGGAGAATGTGGTCGGCGTTCGGCTGCCGCGCCTGTCGGGCGCGCAGGTCGATGTCCGCCCATACTCCTATCTCGGCAAGCCCCATTGGGTCGACCAGGTCGCCGAAGACCTGAAGCGCATGGTGGATCTGCGCCTGCGTTTGCAGGTCGAACAGCGCCGCTTGGAGCTTCTGGCACAGGCCGTGCGCACGGTGACCCAGCGGGTCAATCTGTTCGACAAGGTATTGATCCCGCGCACGAGGGCGAACATCAAGCGCATCGAAATCTACTTGTCGGACGCGGAACGCGCGGCCGTCGTGCGCGCCAAGATCGCCAAGGCCAAACATCATCGTCAGGCTGCTGCATGACCCTTGTTGCGCTCAAAAAGGTCACGGTCTGCGGCCTGACCACGGAAAAGCAGCGCGTGCTGAACGGCCTGCAGGACCTTGGCTGCCTGCATTTGGTGCCGTTGCGGCCGCCGCCGGCGGAGCCGGAGCGTGCGGCCTCGCCCCACGCCGACGATGTCGTGCAGGCGCTGCGGTTCCTGGTCAGGACCAAGTTCAAGCGCCGGCAGTTGCCCCGCGACCCTTCGTTCGATGTCAGCGCGGTCGCGGCCGAGGCCTTGGAAATCAAACAGGGCCTGCGCGAGGCGACCGACAAGCGGGACTTTCTGGATCAGCGCATCAGGGATGTCACCCCGTGGGGCGACCTGGTATTCCCGCCGCAGGAACAACTGGCCGGGTATCGGCTGTGGTTCTACATCCTGCCGGCCGGCCGCGCCAAGGCGCTGCAAAAGATCGACCTGCCATGGCAGATCGTGCACAGGGATCCACGCCACATCCGTGTCGTGGTTATCGCCAGGGATGAACCGCCGTCGGATCTGCTGCCCGTGCCGCGCACGCATACGGGCAGCAAGCCACTGAACGAGCTTCAGTTGGAGTTGGAGGAGACCGAGGCGGAGATCGAGGCCCTGATGGCGCGGCGTCTGGGGCTGACCCGCTATATCTATCTGATCAACCTGAACCTGGCGTCGGCGGAAAACGCCGCTTCGCTGGACCATGCGACGCAACAGACCCGTGACGAAGACGGCGTCTTCGCTGTTCAGGGCTGGGCGCCGGTGGCCGATCTGGAACGGCTCGGCGACTTCGCCAACGATCACGGGCTGGCCATGCTGGCCGAGGAACCCGCCGACGACGAGCAACCACCAACCCTGTTGAAGAATGCACCGGCCTTTGGAGCGGGCACCGATCTGGCGCTGTTTTATCAGACGCCGGGCTACCGCACCTGGGACCCGTCGCTGGTCGTGTTCTTCTCGTTCACGGTGTTCTTCGCCATGATCCTGTCGGATGCGGGCTACGCGGTCGTGCTGGCCGTGTTCCTGGGCCTGATCTGGCGCAAGATGGGCCGCAGCGACGGCGGCAAGCGCATGCGCAACCTGTTCGCCTGGCTGCTGGGTGGGTCGTTCGTCTGGGGCGTGCTGGTCGGCGGCTATTTCGGCGTCACGCCGGACCCGGGCAGCTGGCTCGGCGCCCTGCACGTGATCAACCTGCAGAATTTCAACGCCATGATGGAGCTGTCGATCGCGGTCGGCGCAGCCCATCTGGTGCTGGCCAACCTGATCGTCGCCTACAACAACCGGCGGCATCTCGGGATCGTGGCCGCCAAGGTGGGGTGGAGTCTGTTCCTGATCGGCGGTTTCACCGCCTATGCCGGCGGCGGCGCTGGCGATGCGGCGACGGTCGGCTTTGTCCTGGTCGCGGTCGGCATCGCCTTCGTCTTCCTGTTCACCAGCCAGCGGTCGCTGAAGAAGCCGGTGGATTTGGTCTGGCGGGTGCTTGAGGGCCTGAAGGGCGTCACGGACATCACCAAGGCCTTCGGTGACGTGTTGAGCTACATGCGGCTGTTTGCGCTCGGCCTGGCCAGCGCCTCCCTGGCGCTCACCTTCAATCAGTTGGCGGGCGAGGTCTCCGGCGACGTGCCGGGCCTGGGCCTGCTCTTGGAGCTTTTGATCCTGCTGATCGGCCATACGCTGAACATTGGCCTGGCGATCATGAGCGGCGTCGTCCACGGCCTCAGGCTGAACTACATCGAATTTTACAATTGGGGCATGGAGGGCGAGGGCTATCCCTTCAGGGCCTTTGCCCGCAAGGAGGTGCAACGGTGAGCGATTTCGTCATCCTGTTCGGCTGGACCGGCATCTTCGCCCCCATGGCAATCGGGGCGATCGGCAGCATCATCGGCTGTGCGCTGGCCGGCATGGCCGGCATCGGCGGGATGCTGGAGACCGAAGGCGGCTACGGCCGCTATATCGGCCTGTCGGCGCTGCCCTCATCCTTCGTGATCTACGGCATCGTGGTCATGTTCACGCTCAATCGCGACGTGACCGCCGACAATGCCGGCGGCCTATTTGGCGTTGGCCTGCTGGCAGGTATTGCCTTGATGATCTGCGGCATTTGGCAGGGCCGCGCTTGCGCATCGGCGATCAACGCGGCGAAGGAGAAACCCGAGATTTTCGGCCTGTCGTTGGCACCGGCCGCGATCGTTGAGGGTTTCGGCGTTTTCGTCTTCATCTTCGCGCTGGTGGTCGCCGGCACGATTCCCGAGGCCGCATCGACCGCCGCGGGGGCGTCGCAATGAACGAGGCGGCCAAGAACCAGACGATCGCGTCGGGCGTCGACGCGCTGATCGCCCGGCTGCGCGAGGAAGGCACCACGGCGGGCCGGGAACAGGCCGACCGCATCATCGACGAGGCCAAGGCCCAGGCCCAGACCATCGTGCAGCAGGCGGAAGCCAAGGCGCAGGAACGCTTGGAAAGGGCGCGTAAGGAGGCCGACGACCTGACCTCCGCCGGCAAGGACGCGCTGAAAGTGGCCATGCGCGATACCGTGCTGGCCCTGAAATCCCAGCTCATGCAGCGGTTTTCCAGCGACGTCGAACGGCTGGTCAGCCATGATCTGCATGACGAAAAGCTGCTGCGCCAGATGATCCTGGAGATCGTCGGCCGGGTCCGCGACGGGGCCAAGATCGAGCCGGACGATAAGCTGGAGGTCGTACTGCCGGAGGAGGTGATGGGCCTCGACACGCTGCGCCACCAGCCGGACGAGGCGACCCAGGGCAAGCTGACCGATTTCGTGCTCGCGCTGACCAGCGAGCTGATGCGCGAAGGCGTCAGCTTCTCACCGGCGGAAGACCCGCAGATCGGCATCCGTGTACGCCTGGTCGATCATGACGTCACCTTGGACCTGACCGACGAGGCCGTCGCCGCCTTGCTGTTGCAGCACTTGCAGCCGCGTTTCCGCGCGGTGCTCGACGGCGTTATCCGCTAAGGCAGGGGCCGAGGGACGGACGATGGCCTCGCTCGCCGACTCCATGGCTTACGTCATGCTGATGTCCAGCCTGCCAAGGCCGCTCAGCCTGTTCGGCGCGACCCAGACGCCGATCTCGCGGTTGAAGCTGGATCGCCGCTTGCGCATCTTGGACGAGGAAGATGCCAAGGATCTGCGGCTGATCGAGGACGCCCTGGATTGGGGCCATCTGCCGATCGACCTGACGACGGATCAGGTCATCCAGCGCGTCCGCGTGGCCATGGCCGACACGGAGAACCCGGTTCTGCGCCAGATCATCCGCGACCGGCTGGAGATGCGGACCGTCATGGCCGCCCTGCGCGCCCGCCACCGGGGCGACGGGCCGCCGAAGGGCGCTTGGGGCTATGGACGCTGGACCCAGCAGATCGCCCGCAACTGGACCGAGCCGAATTTCAGGCTCGAAGGCGTCTTCCCCTGGATCGCCGAGGCCCAGCACCTGCTGGCACTGCCCGATCCCATGGCGCTGGAACGGCTCTTGATGCAGCAGAGTTGGACCCAACTCGGCCGCCTGGCCGGCGCTCATGAGTTCGATTTCGAGGCCGTCGTAATCTACGTGCTGCGCTGGAACATCGTCGACCGCTGGGTCCGCTACGACGGCAAGGCGGCGGCTGAGCGGTTCGAGCAGCTCGTCGAAACCGCGCTTCAGGACGTTGAGGAGAACATCATGCCGGAGATGGCCCATGGCTAAGGCAGCGGCGCAGAAAGCCCGGCGGAACGCGCCCGCCGCGACCGCGCGCGTGGTCGCCGTGCAGGATGATCTGGTGACCATCGAGGCGCTCGACGACGACAAGGGCAAGGCCGCCAGGCTGGTCAAGAACGAGGTCGTCTATGTCCGCCCGTCCAAGCCCGATGACGCGGCCAAGAAGTCCGACACATCGACCGACGAGCGGCTGAAGGCCGAGATCCTGCGCGTGCATGGCCGCACGGCCGACGCCCAGGTCTATGAAAGCACCGGCGGCGTCGGTGTCGGCGACAGCGTTGAGCAAAGCGGTCAGCTGCTCTCCGTCACACTCGGTCCGGGCCTGCTGGGCCAGATCTATGACGGGCTGCAAAACCCTCTGGAAAAGCTGGCCAGCGCCCACGGCACGTTTCTGCCGCGCGGGGTCGAGGTGCCGGCCCTCGACGTGGCCCGCAAATGGGCCTTCACCCCCAGCCTGCGCACGGGCGCCACGGTCAAGGCCGGCGATGTGGTCGGCACGGTGCAGGAGGGGCGCTTCACCCACAAGATCATGGTGCCGTTCGGCTGGCCGGACAGTTACGAGGTCTCCTGGATCCAGGAGGGCGCCTTTGCCGTCGAAGAGACGGTCGCCCGCCTGAAGGACCAAAAGGGCGCCACCCACGATCTGGCGCTGGCCCAACGCTGGCCGGTGCGCCACGCCCTGGACGAGGGCGTGCTGCGCCAGCGCGCGTCAAAGCGCCTCTACCCGGACGAGCCGCTGGTCACCACCATCCGCCTGATCGACACCTTCTTCCCGATCGCGCGCGGCGGCACCGGCTGCATCCCGGGCCCGTTCGGCGCCGGCAAGACGGTGCTGCAGAACCTGATCTCGCGCTATTCGGCCGTCGATGTGGTCATCGTGGTCGCCTGTGGCGAGCGGGCGGGCGAGGTGGTCGAGACCATCACAGAGTTCCCGCACCTGTCAGACCCGCAAGGCAGCGGCAGCCTGATGGACCGCACCATCATCATCTGCAACACCTCCTCCATGCCCGTGGCGGCGCGCGAGGCCTCGGTCTATACCGGCATCACGCTGGGCGAGTATTACCGGCAGATGGGCTTCGAAGTGCTGCTGATCGCGGATTCGACATCGCGCTGGGCTCAGGCCATGCGCGAAACCTCCGGCCGGCTGGAGGAGATCCCGGGCGAAGAGGCCTTTCCGGCCTATCTCGACAGCTCCATCAAGGGCATCTACGAGCGCGCTGGCGTCATCCGCACCAATGACGGCAGCGTCGGCAGCCTGACCATGATCGGCACCGTCTCGCCCGCCGGCGGCAATTTCGAGGAGCCGGTGACCCAGTCCACCATGGCCACGGTGAAGACCTTCCTCGGCCTGTCGTCGGACCGCGCCTACAAGCGCTTCTACCCCGCTGTGGACCCGCTGATTTCCTGGTCCCGCTACCGCGACCAGCTCAGCGCCTGGTACGACGCAAACATGGAGGCCGGCTGGACCGCCCGCACCGAGGAACTGCAAGAGCTCCTGCACAAGGGCGATGCGGTCAGCCAGATGATGCAGGTGACGGGCGAGGAGGGTGTGACCCTCGACGACTTCACCACCTTCCAAAAGGCCCTGTTCGTCGACATGGTCTACCTCCAGCAAGACGCCTTCGACCCGGTCGATGTCTCGGTCTCGCTAGAACGCCAAAAACTCGCCTTTTCAAAGATCTACCAGATCGTCACGCGCGACTACGATTTCGCCGACAAGGAGGCGATCCGTGAGCACTTCACCAAGCTGACGGGTCTGTTCAAGAACTTCAACTATGCCGCGCCGGACGGGCCGGGCTATGAGGGGTTGTTGGGGGAGATTGATGGGATGGCGACGGAAAGGCAGGCGGCGACATCGTAGGATAGCAGTGACCGGGTAGGGCCAGTATCGGAGCCGTCAGCGCATCACCAGGTCAACCCAGAACACTTGGGCCGCCGACACCGGGAACAGAAGACCGGTCGCCTAACCCCGGCCTGTTCTGAGGGGGTAATTGGCTGACAGTGCAGCCCTGCCGAGGGACCGGATTTGGTCTTTTGACGACGTTCTATCGTCCGCCTCTTGGTCATGGCGGGCGATACCGCGCCAGTCGCATAACCGCCAACCGGACAAATCAGATGCGCGCGGGGGGCGGCAGCTGGTAGGATCGGTCGCGTGCTGAAAGACAGTCCGCAACTTGCCCCGTTTCGAAACCCCACCTTTCGCACGCTCTGGACGGCCACACTGGCCTCTAACCTGGGCGGGCTGATCCAGGCCGTCGGGGCTGGCTGGATGATGACCACCATCACGGACTCGCGTGACATGGTGGCGCTGGTCCAGGCCTCGTCGACCTTGCCGATCATGCTGTTCTCGCTGATCGCCGGCGCCTTCGCCGACAGTTTCCCGCGGCGGCGCATTCTGCTGACGGCCCAGATCTTCATGCTGGTGGTATCGGCCCTGCTGGCGATCTTCGCCTTTGGTGGGCTGCTGACGCCCTGGCTGCTGCTCGGCTTCACCTTCGCCATCGGCTGCGGTATCGCGCTGAACAATCCCGCCTGGCAGGCGTCCGTCGGCGATATCGTGCCCCGGCAGCACCTGCCGGCCGCCGTGGTGCTGAACAGCATGGGCTTCAACCTGATGCGCAGCATCGGCCCGGCGCTCGGCGGCGTGATCGTGCAGATCGGCGGTGCGGCGACCGCGTTCGCGGTCAACGCGCTTAGCTATACGTTCTTGGTCGGGGCGTTGGCGCGCTGGCGTCCGACGGCGGAGGAGTCGGTTCTGCCGCGCGAGGCCATTGGCCCGGCCATTGGCGCCGGGCTGCGCTATGTCTCCATGTCGCCGAACCTGATGAAGGTGATGTTCCGCGGCCTCCTGTTCGGCGGTTCGGCCATTGCCTCCTTGGCGTTGCTGCCGCTTGTGGCCCGCGATCTGGTTCAGGGGGATGCCCTGACCTATGGCTTCCTGCTCGGCGCCTTCGGCTTCGGCGCCATCGGCGGCGCGTTCTTGAACCCAAGATTGCGCGAGCGGTTCAACAACGAGGCCATCGTGAGGGGCGCCTTCATCGTCTTCGCCATGGCGGCCCTGGCCTTGGGGTTAAGCCGCGAGATTTGGCTGAGCGCCTTGGTGCTGCTTCCAGCCGGTGCCTGCTGGGTCGTCTCGCTGTCGCTGTTCAACGTCACCGTGATGCTGTCGACCCCGCGCTGGGTCGTCGGTCGCGCGCTGGCGCTGTACCAGACGGCGACCTTCGGCGGCATGGCCGGGGGCAGCTGGCTGTGGGGGTCGGTGGCCCAGGCCTTCGGGTCGGACCAGGCGCTGGTCATTTCGGCCATCGCGCTGGTCGTGGCCGCCTCCGTCGGTCTGCGTTGGGCGCTGCCTGAATTCGGTGCGCTGAACCTCGATCCGCTCGGCCAGTTCCGGGAGCCGGTGGTTCGGCTCGATCTCGCGTCGCGCAGTGGTCCCATCGTGGTGATGATCGACTATCAGATCGACCAGGCCGACGTGCCCGCCTTTCTCGCCCTTATGGCCGACCGGCGGCGGATCCGCATTCGCGATGGTGCGCGACAATGGGCCTTGTTGCGCAACCTCCAGGACACGGACACCTGGACCGAGACCTACCACGTGCCGACCCTGGTGGAGTACGAGCGCCACAACAGGCGCCGCACCAAGTCAGATGCCGAAAACATCGAGCGGCTGCGCGCGCTGCATCGCGGTCCGCCCTTGCGGTCTCGCCTGACCATCGAACGCCAGACCGTGCCGAGGCACGACGATACGCCGCTCAAAACACCGCTCGACGTGCATTGATGGGGGGAGACCCGAGCCGTTCCGGCACATCATTCGTCGCCTTCTAACCTCGTTGCGGCTGCGATAGGCTGGGCGACCCTCGAGACGGAACCGGGACCATCCAGGCCGCCGATGATCGCGCAATACACTGAGCACGCCGCCAACGAACGCACCTTTCTGGCATGGGTCCGGACGGCCATTGCCGTCGTCGGCTTCGGTCTCGCGGCGGCGCGATTGGGCGACATACACACGCCCCCCTGGTCTGAACTGATGCTGATCGGCTCGGGCGGCCTCGTGGTTTTGGTCGCCTATGTTCGCATGCTGTCGGTGCGCCGACGCATCATCAGCCCAAAGCAACAGGATGACCAGCCGTTGGCCGCGGACGTCTTTTTGATTGCGCTGGTCGTTGCCCTGATGGTCATGCTGGCGATGTTTGCCGTACATGTGACCTGAAATAGCACCCATCCGGGCAGGCGGCGGTACTCAGACGTGTTGGTCAATCAGGATGGGGTTTCCATCGGGGTCGATTACGATGCAACTGGCCGGGCCGGTCGTCGTCTCGTCGGCCTCGCTGACAGGCGTGATGCCCTCGGCCTTCAGCCTTCGCTGGATCTCGCGAACATCGGTGAACGCGTCCAGCGCCTGCCCAGTCGCGTCCCAGCCCGGATTGAAGGTCAGCGTGTTTTTTTCGAACATGCCTTGGAACAGGCCGATGACGCAGCTCGGGCTCTTCATGATCAGCCAGCCCTGGCCCTGATCGCCGCCGAAAACCTCGAAACCGAGCTTTTCGTAGAAGCCCCGCGATGTCGCCAAATCCTTCACCGCCAGGCTGACCGAAAAGTTCCCTAGCTCCATCGGTGCACTCCATTCCGCCTACAGGCTCGAATTGCGATCGATCGCAGAAGACCCTTGCGACCTCGTCACCGCCCCCGGGCGGCGAGGATGCTATCTTGGTGCACGCGGTTCCGGCGCGCAAGGCAGGGGGGCGAGCAGCCATGCCCATCGTCAATGAGCCGGAGAGCCATGATGGCGCCCGCCATGTTTTTGAAATCAACTGGGAGTATTAGAAAGTAATACTACCTCTCCGTGGATCAAGCGGCGGATTTCATCATATTTCACGCCAAATAAACGATTACGTTAGATGTGATCATAAGGATCTTGCATAACGATACTGTCTGATCTTAATGACGTCGATTACGATTGTTGCAATCAGATGACATCGAGAACTATAGTCTGCACGGCCAGTAGAGGGGCCGCTTATGGATTCGTTGAGTGTTTGGGTTGGTTTTGCAATCGGTGCCGCCGCCGGCGCTCTTGCCATTGGGCTCGCCTGGCTCAGTTGGGAAAAGCATCATGCCGGGCGTGCACGTCGACGGCATGAGGCGGACGGCGGATCGATGGATCAGAGTTCGGCTGCACCCGCGCCTGCGCCCGATGTTCCCTAGTCCAAGTAATCCAAGTCAATCGGCGCCTGAAACGAAGTTCCACGCCTGATGGGCGGAACGGCGAACATGCTTTTGCTTGCGGGTGCGGGTGCTGGTGCGCAGCGAGCGGACCGAAGGTAACGGCAGGCCAGAGGCGGCGTCCGGCCCCAAGACTTCCCGCGGCTGATGGTACAAGGACCGCGCCACGGCGTGACTGCGATCTGTTCGGTCCGATGCCGTGGCGGCTTGGTGCCAATCCGCGAACTGAGCGGTCTTCATCGCCGATTTGTGAAGGGGATGAGATCTCATCATCCGTGAAGCGCCATTTTCGCGAGCAATATTACTAGTATCGGCATTTCAGAAATGTCACTTTATTGCCAATTATTCCTTTGATGATACAATAAAGTACAAGAAGCTCGGAAAGGGAGCGCCCGCGTCCCGGATTTCTAACACCACATTAACGCATCGACACCAGTGTTCTCGACGCCAGAGCCATCAGGCTTTTCCGGTGTCGCAGGCAGCGAGGAGGGGGACGAAGCATGCCGACTTATTTGCATCCGGGGATCTATATCGAAGAGATCCCAAGCGGCCTTATTCCCATCGAGGCGGCCAGCACATCGACCACCGTGTTTCTCGGCTATCTGACGCGAGGAACGGTCGGACAGCCGGAGCTGATCTTCAAACAGGATGACTTCGTGCAGAAGTTCGGCCGGATCAATGACCAGTATGGCGGCATCCGCGATACCGCGAAGGCGAAGCTGGGGGACCCGATGGGGCACTCGATCTCCGCCTACTTCCAGAACGGCGGCCGACAGGCCTACATTGTGCGACTGGCGCGCAATGGTACGCCGGCACTGACCGCCGCCAGCTCCGGCATCACCAACCCCGACAACGCGGCTGAGATCTTTGAGTTCACCGCCGTCGACGAAGGCGGCTGGGCGAACGATCTGGTCGTCAGGATGGACCTGATGGACGCCGGCGACCCGGCACTGGGCTATCTGATTGAGATTGGCCACGGCGTGGGCGACGACTTTCAGGCGCTTGAGGCGTTCGATCAGATCAGCCTCGTTTCGACCGACCCGCGCTACCTCGTCGAGGTTATCAATGACGGTTCAAGCCTGGTCAATGTTGAGGACGGCCAGACAGATGCGGACCTCAGCTATACCCGCCGCGGTACGCTGACCAGCGATGACCTCTCCGCCATTGCCAGCGGCGACTTTGACACGCTGGCGGCCAAGACCCTGACGTTAGAGATGGACGGGGGCGGCGGGGCGACACAGACCGCGATCCTCTTCCCGGCTTTGGCCGCGCCGGACAAGAAGACCAATCTGGCTGCCGTGGCCGAGTTCATTCAAGCCGAGATCCGCGCGAACGGCGCTCTGCCAGGGACGTCCGGCTCGGCTTTCACTGCTGAGGTCGTTGACAACCGCCTGGTCTTCACCTCGGGCACCGAGAGCGACGGCACATCGCCTTCAAGCGTTGCGGCGGTGGGTGGCGCCGGCGCCGGGACGGCCCGCGCCGTGTTGGGCTTGGGAGCGGCGGCGGTCGCCAACGACATCACGAGTACCGCCGATTTGCCCTACGCGGTCGGCGAAGACGCTGCCCTGTCGGCCGGCAGCGATGGCGAAGAGCCGCAATTGAGCGACTATCAGGCCGCCTTCGCCAAGCTGGAGAATTTCCGCGACGCCAGCATTATCTGCCTGCCGGGCCGTCAATGGGACCCGGACGGCAGCAGCGATACGATCGGCCAGTCGGTGATCGGCGCCGCCGTCGGCCATGCGGAGAAAATGCGCAACCGCATGGTGATCGTCGATCCTGAAGTATCGGTTGAGCTCAAGACCCAAAAGCTCGTCAAAGACCAAGGCTTTACGACGTCATCTTACAGCGCGCTCTATTACCCTTATGTGCGCGTCGCCAACCCGTACTATCACCCGGAAAACGCGCCCAACCGGCCCAAGACCGTGCTGGTGCCACCCTCCGGTTTTGCCGCCGGGGTTTGGTCTCGGATCGACGGCAGGCGCGGTGTCTGGAAGGCGCCGGCCGGGCTGGAGGCGGACGTGAAGGGCATGCGCGACACCGAATTCGTCGTCGGCGATCCCGAGCAGGACCAGTTGAACGTTTGGGGTGTCAACGCGCTGCGCAACGTCGTCGGCCCGCCGGTCATTTGGGGTGCGCGCACGCTCGCGACCAAGGCGAACCCTGAATACCGCTACGTGCCGGTGCGCCGGACCGCGATCCTGATCGGCGAGAGCCTGTATCAGAGCCTGCAATCCGTGGTGTTCCAGCCGAACACCCATGTGCTGTGGGGCTCGCTGAGGGCCAATATCGGCGGCTTCATGGAGGGGCTGTTCCGCGCCGGCGCGTTCCAGGGCGAGAAATCCTCGGACGCCTATTTCGTGCGTTGTGGCCTGGGTGACACCATGACCCAGACCGACATCGACAGCGGTATCGTCCGCGTCATCGTCGGCTTCGCCCCGGCGAAACCCGCCGAATTCGTCATCATCCAGATTCAGCAAAAGCTGAACCAGCAGTAGGGAGGCAGGACAATGGCCGCACCCATGTTTCCGGTGAATGCGCACCGGTTTGACCCCTACCGCACCTTCAAGTTCCAGGTGGTGATCGACGGCGAAGTTGTTGCCGGCCTGCAGAAGATGGGGGCCTTGAAGAAGATCACCGAGCCGGTCAAGTGGCGCGACGCGGGCTCGCCCTCGTTCCAGCGCAGCATGCCCGGCGGCACCAGCTATGAGCCGGTGACGTTGGAGCAGGGCTTGAGCCACGATCTGGTGTTCGAACGCTGGGCCAACATGGTCAACAGCTTCGACGGCGACGTGGCCACCAGCTTAAAGAACTATCGCAAGAACATCTCGATTAATGTCCTTAATCTTCAAGGTGTTGTGGCGATAAGTTACAAGCTGTTCAGGGCTTGGGTGTCGGACTATCAGGCGCTGCCGGACCTCGACAGCAACTCGATGAACACGGTCGGGATCCAAAGCATCACCTTGCAGCATGAAGGCTGGCAGCGCGACGAGGGTGTCGCGGAGCCCGCGGAAAGCTGATGACCCTGCCCGGCGGCATCATGCGCGACGGGCAGCGGCTGCGGGATTGTCGCTTCAAGACGCTGACCGGGGGCGACGAGTTGGCGATCGCCGAGGCCTTCGTCGCCGATGATCGCGTGCCTCAGCGGATCACCGCAATCCTGACCGCAGTGCTCGACACGCTCGGCGGCTCGCCGGCGACGATTGAGGGCGTCCGCGCCCTTGCCGTCGGCGACCGCCAGTTCCTGATGCAGCAACTTGTGGCCCTGCTCGACACGGAAACCGGCTGGATGACCGCCGATTGCCAGCACTGTGGTGAGCCCTTCGACTTTGCCATGCGGTTCGGCGAGTTGCCGTGCAAGCCGGCGGGGGAGGGTTTCCCAAACGTGATTGTGGATGGCGCCAGGTACCGTGTGCCGAGCGGCGGCGATCAAGAGGTGCTAGCCGCCGAGGGTCTCGAAGGAGAGGCGGCGCGACGAAGGGTCGTCGCGCTCTGCCTTGTCGACAGCAAAATGCTGGTCGATGTCGGGCAGTTGGAAGAGGCGGATCTGGCGCGCGTAGACGCCGCACTGGAGGCCGTATCGCCCGAGGCGGTGACCGAGACGTCGCTCGATTGCCCATCCTGCGGTCGGACATGCCGTGTGGATCTCGGTATCGACACGATGCCGTTGCCCAGGCCCGACACGCTCTATCAAGAGGTCCACCGGATCGCCTCGACCTATCACTGGTCGGAGGATGCGATCCTGGCGCTGCCGCGTGGCCGCCGGCAGCGTTATCTGGCCCTGATCGCGCGCGATGCCGCGCCGGCGCGGATGATGAGGCAATCGGCATGAGCTTCCTCAGCCGCATCGCCCAGCAAGCGCGGAGCCCGGTCATGCCGGGGCACACCGTGGCGCGCCCAAAGGGATTGCTGCCAAGCCTGCCGGCGATGGCCGCGCCGGTCGATCGGCCAGCGCAGACAGAGCCTGCATCCTCCCGGACTGAACCTTCGGCTACCGCCCCTGAGGCAGCGCCGCCAACCGTTGTGGGACCCTCGGACGAAACGCCGCCAGCCCCTTCGATGTCTGAGCCGGCCACGCCCGAGAGGCCGGATCAATCGGCGCTCGATCAACGACTGGCGGCTGTCGCGGGTGCGGCCGGCACGAGGCCCCAGACCGTCGAAGCAACTGATCTCGATCGGCCAGAGCCGCCGCCAGCCGCGGACGCCGTAACTGCGGACCGAGGGGCGCTCAGTGGTCGCGATCAGGACTCTGTGGTTCGTGTCGAGGTAAAGGATGTTGGCACGGTCGCGCCGTCATCGGATGAGCGGCAAGACAGCGGTGAAAGGGCTGCGGCCCTAGCATCGGCTCCGGAACCGATTGCATCGCCTCCGGAGACTCCGCCCGACCGGGAATCGCAGTTGCAACGCGCTGAACCCGTGCCTGGCGAAGCGTCTTTCGGGCCGCCAGTCCCGGCCGCGACCGAGCAGGCGGGAGAGCGAGCAAAATCGCCGTCCGATCAAGCGGTTGCCGGCACCGATACTGATCAAGGTAAACCGCAAGTGCCGGCGGCGCCGGCCCGGCAGGCTGACGATACCACCAACACATCCCGGCGGCCGCCGTCGCCCGTTTTCGAGCCGGTGCCCACGCCTCAGCCAGAGCGGTATCGCCCGACACCAACACTACAGCCGCCAGCCCCCGAACAACCGCCCTTGCTGCAGATCGACCAGATCGATGTTGTGGTGGCCGATCCGGCCCCGGCCCAGCCGGCCGCACCCGCACGCTCCCGCCTGGCCGCGATCTCGGCCAGCCGGCGCTATCTCAGGAGGTTGTGAGCCGTGCCGGCGCCGCCGC
This sequence comes from Pseudomonadota bacterium, assembly GCA_039177555.1. Lineage (GTDB taxonomy): Bacteria > Pseudomonadota > Alphaproteobacteria > DSM-16000 > Inquilinaceae > JANQGH01. Next base: position 26,007 of record JBCDFV010000008.1, read on the forward strand.
CCTCCGCCTTGTCGATCGCGTGCACATCCGTGCGCGACTTCTTGAGCGCCAACTTGGAGCCGGGCGGGGCGACCGTGCTGCCCGTGATCGGGTCGCCGATCGACGCGTTGCCGGCGAACGCGCAGGCGGGCGACCATTTTCTGAACCTGTTCTTCTATCGCATTGAATCTTCAGGCTTTTATCCGGACGCGCGGCCGATGGACCCGTGGTTCATCCGGCTGCATTGCCTGGTGACGGCGTTCTCGACCAGCGAGGACAACATCCCCACCGGCGAGATCGACCTGCGCATTCTAGGCGACGCCATCCGCGTGTTCCACGAGGCACCGGTGCTGGGGCCGTTCAATGTGGCCGGCGAGCAGGTGACCTTGCAGGCGGTTATGATCCCGATCAGCAACGAGGAGCTGCACAACATCTGGTCGACCCAGGGCGATGTCACCTACCGCACCTCGGTCTGCTACGAATTCGCCCTGACGCCGATCGTGCCCGGCCAGCCGCAGCGCCAGGACACGCCGGTCGAAATGATCGATTGGGAAACACGAGGCCAGGTCGAGACCAGTGACCAGCCGTTCGAGGCGGCGAACGGTGTGCGCTTCCTGCCGCCGGTCCGGCCCAGGACCGTCGATACCGGTCGGATCGACTGGCAGCCCGCGATTTGCTTCGTCGAGGCTGGCGCTTGCCTGGCCAGCCTGACCTTTCTGTCGACCGACCCGGTGCTTGCCGGCTTCACCGCCCAAATCTGGATCGCGGGCGATACCGGCGTCAACGTCACGTTGCGCTGGGAACGGTGGGAGACGGCGGGCTGGACATCGGTGCCGCCAGCCGTGCCGACACAGCCGGTCACCGCCGGCATCGATCCCGACAATTTGCCCGTGCCGGGAGATCTGGTCGGCATTGGGCTGCCCGACACGTCGGTGCCCGGTTTCTGGATCCTGTTTGCCGAACGCACGTTTGACATCCAGCCGGGCCAGCCGGCCACGGTCCGCAGCAATCCGCTGCTGCTGGAAGTCCAGGCGGCGTGAGGAGGGCAAGATGACCGTCACGGCCCTGGAAAGTGTCGATCTCTCGGTCGAATGGGACCGCATCGCGCTTCTGGCCGACCGGTTGGAGCTGCTGCGCCAGGGTAAGCCGCTGTCGGACGAGGCCATGGCGCGGCTGGCCGATCTACAGAAGCGGACCGAGATACTGCGCACCGCCGGCGGCTGGGCCGGGCTTGCCACCGACGGGCTCGACGGCATTGAGCGCGATATTCTGGCGGCTGCCCTGGCGTCCCAGGCTGCGCCGAAGATCGCCTGGCAGTATCAGCGCCTACAGCCTGGCCAGGCCGAACCGTATCCGACGCTCGCGCTGCTGCAGGACCTGTTGCTGTTGGAAAACGCGGAATGCGACGCGCTGTTCCATGCGTTGCGGGCCGGCGGACCGCTGGTGCAGCGCCGGTTGATCGCGATCGAAGGCGAGGGACCGTTCCGCATCGCCATGCCGGGCCCGGGAACGGCGGAGAAACTGTTCGGCCGCGCCAACCGACACGGTCCACCGCCCGGCACCGTCCCGGTCACGACAAGAGGCCAGTGGGACGATCTGGTGCTGCCGAAGGAGCAGGTCGAGCGGCTGCGCGAACTGCTGGTTCTGCTGCGCCACAAGCAGACGGTCGTCGATGACTGGGGCGGTCAGAATACGGGCGGTCCAGTGGCACTGTTCGCCGGACCGTCGGGCACCGGCAAGACCTTCGCCGCCTCGATCATCGCCGCCGCGCTGGACTGGCCCCTGTTCCGGCTCGATCTCGGCATGGTGGTCAGCAAGTATATCGGCGAGACCGAGAAGAACCTGAACCGGCTGCTCGATACGCTGCACGGCGCCGAGGCCATCCTGCAGATCGACGAGGTCGACGCGCTGTTGAGCAAGCGCGGCGAGGTGAAGGAGGCGCGCGACCGTTACGCCAACATGGAGGTCAGCCACCTCTTGTCGCGCATCGAGCTGCATGACGGCCCGGTGATCCTGACCACCAATCTGCGCCGCGAACTCGACCAGGCGTTCGTGCGCCGCTTCCACATCGTTGTCGATTTCCCCCGCCCTGATGCGGCGAGCCGGTGCACCCTTTGGCAACGCCTGCTGCCGCCCCAGGCGCCGCTGGCCAAGGACCTTGATTTCGACGAACTGGGACGGGCGGCGAACCTGAGCGGCGGGTCGATCCGCAACGCGGCCCTGCACGCCGCCTATTTGGCCGCCGACCGGGGCGGGCCGATCGGCAAGAAAGAGGCGGCGCTGGCCATGTGGCGTGAGCTGAACAAGGAGAACCGGCAGGTCGCACGGTCCGAGCTCGGCGTGATGGCGGACCATCTGCCAAGGGGGATCGGATGATGCGCGTGCGCAAGATGCGGCTGCACCTGCCTGGCCATTTGCGCCATCAGGCGGAGGCCGTGGCCCGCCTTGCTGCCGAGCGGTTGGCGGGTCAGACCGCACCGAGCGCCAATGGCTCGATTGACCGCCTACAGGTTGGCCCCGTGACGGCCGCCAAGGGGGCCTCACGCCACCAGATCGCTGGCGATGTTGCACAGGCAATCGGGCGTGAACTGACGGCCAAGCGCGGCCAAGGGCGGGAGGGTTAGGCCATGGCCAACTTCATCAAGGGCGCCCTGGTCGAGTATGGCCTGTCCCTGCCGCCATTGGCGCTGATCTTCCAGTTCAATCCCGAGACGATTTCGCGCTCGCGGTCGATCACGGTCACGACCGGCAACGCACCGGGCACGCGCGGCGGCTACGACTTCACCTCACCGCTTGAAACGTCGCGGGTCGCCCAGGGCGTCGAACTGCAAAAGGAGAGCTTCAGCATCGACGTGCTGTTCGACGGCACCGAGGCGATGGACGAGGGCGATTCCATCGCCCAGGCCTTCGGCATCCAGCCGCAGATCGACACGCTGAAAAGCATGCTCGAACCCAAGACCCAGGGGCCGGGCGGCCTGCAGGTGCTGTCCAGCCTCGGCCTTGGCGGTTCCCGCGCGTTCCAGCGGCAAGAGCACGCCTCGGTCCTGCTGTTCATCTGGGGCATCCAGATCCTGCCCGTGTTCCTGACCAGCGTGACGATCAACGAGGTCGCGCACCTGTCCTCGCTGCTGCCCTATCGCGCCAAGGTGCAGCTCGCCATGGAGGTGATCGAGGGCAACAACCCGTTCACCACGGTCGACAAGCTGCGCCAGACTGCTGGCGCGACCTTGAATCTCGGCCAGACCGTTGGCTCTGTCCTGGGGGCTCTAGCATGACCTTCCGCAAGGGCTCCCGCTACGAAAACGCCCGTCGATTCGAGCCGGACGATGACGGCAGTCTGCCGTTCAGCGGCGTGCGCGCGCGACAGATAGGCCCGGCGACGCCGGTCATCGAGCATGAGGTCACGGCCGGTGATCGCCTCGATCTGCTGGCACTGCACTACTACCAGAACGACCGGCTGTGGTGGCGCATCGCCGACGCCAACCCTGAGTTCCTGTTCGCCGGGCCGCTGGTGTTCGAGACCTTGCCAGAGGACGATCTGCCGCCGCTCGACAGCCTGACGCCGGAAGAACGGACCGCGGCGACGCGCAATCTGCGGCCGGGTTCCGTCATCCTGATCCCGAAGGCGCGGGAGTAAGGCCATGGCTTTCAGCGTCGATATCGGCCTCGATCTGTTCGGCGACAAAACCCGCGCGCCGGCCGAATGCATCATCACGGTCGACGGTAAGACCTTGGACGACCTCTACCCGGTGCTGGTCTCGGTCCAGGTGAGCACCAGCCGGGCGCAAGCCGCCGCAGCGACCTTGACATTTGAGACGCGTCGTTTGGAGGACGGTAGCTGGAACGTCCAGGACCTGGACCTGCTGAAACCCTGGGCGCCAATCAAGATCGAGGCGGCCTTCGGTGAGCGCATCGAAGAGGTGATGCGCGGTTTCATCCTCAACGTCGATGCCGACTATCCGGCCAATCCGGGCCAAACCACCCTGACCGTCACCTGCCAGGACGAGTCCCTGCCGCTCGACCGCGATCATGTGCGCGAGCAATGGGGGGCTGATGGCCCGACCAGCGATGGCGTGATCGTCACCACGATTGCCGGCCGGCACAATCTGGCGCCCCACGGCGACAATGCGGACGGCCTGCAAGCGGTCTCACTGAACCAGGACGATACCGACATCAAATTCCTGCGCGAGCGGGCCGAGGCCAACGGCTACGAGCTAATCTTCGGCCAGGGCACGATCTATTTCGGCCCCATGCGCCTGACCTTGGCGCCGCAAGACACCATCATGGTCTATGCGGGCACGGACACGAACTGCATCAATTTCAGCCTGACCGATGATGGTCATCTGCCGGATTCGGTGGCGTACGACATTGCCGCGCGCGAGGGGCAAAACACCGAATCCGAAACGATCGAACCGGACCTGGAACTGCTGGGCACCGAGCCGGCGACCAGCGCCGATAGCGGCCTCGGCGACTTCACCTGGCGCCTGTCCCGCGCGGGCGAGGCGACGCCTGAGGAAGCGGCGGCGCGGGCGCTGGCCAAGGCCAATGAAAACGCCATGAAGATCAAGGCGACCGGCGAGTTGGACGGCGCTCTTTACGGCCATGTCCTGCGTGTGGGCGAGCCGGTCGGTGTCGATGGCATCGGCCAGCGCTATGGCGGCGTCTACTACGTCGACACGGTCGACCATATCTTCGACACCAGCGGCTATCGCCAAAGCTTCCAGCTGCTGCGTAACGCCTATGGCGACAATCTGGAAGAGGCCGGCGGCGTGCTGGCCGGGGTCTTGTGAGGGAGGCGGCGATGGACGGCCAGGCCGAACAGCTACTCGAACGCGTCAGCCGGCAGTATTTCGGCAAGTATCGCGGCTTCGTCGCTGACAACGAGGATCCCGAGCAGTTGGCACGCCTGCGCCTGCGCGTGCCGTCGGTCTTGGGCGACGAGGTCGAGACGGACTGGGCGCTGCCCTGCCTGCCCCATGGCGGCCTGACCGATCAGGGTTTCTTCACCGTGCCGGAAATCGGCGCCCAGGTCTGGGTGGAGTTCGAGCAAGGTGTGCTGTCGGCGCCGATCTGGGTCGGTACCTTTTGGCAGTCGGCCGGCGACGTGCCGCAGGAGGCCCAGGTTTCGCCACCGACCAGCCGGGTCTTCAAGACCACGTCCGGCCACGTCCTGGAATTTGCCGACGCGTCGGGGGCCGAACAGGTGCGACTGGAGCATTCCGCCGGCGCGGTGCTGGCCATGGACGAGAACGGATCTGTCGATGTCGAGGCGAACAACGGCACCAAACTGATCCTGGACGCCAGCGGCAACAAGGTGATCCTGGAAAACGCCAGCGGCCACAAGCTGGTGATGGAAAACTCCAAGATCACCCTGACCGACCCGGCCGGCAGCGAGATCCAGATGCAGGGTCCGCAAGTCACGGTCAAAGGCCAGATCGTGACGGTCGAGGGCACGCAGGTCGCTTTGGGCGGGGCAGGGGGCGAATTCCTGGTCAAGGGCATCTCGCTGATGACCCTGTTCAACACCCACACCCACATCGCGGCCGCACCCGGTGCGCCGACCTCGCCGCCGGTCATTCCGATGACCCCGGCCCAGCTCTCCACGACGGTGACCACGTCATGAGCATCATCGACGACAAGATCGAGGCCTATAACGCCGATGTCCCGCGGGCGGGCCTGCAAAGCATTGGCTACCTGGCCTTTCCGTTTCGGATGACCGAAGCGGGCGGTGCTCAAAGCGGCCGGCTGGCCCATGTGCGCGAGCAGATCGAACAGGTGCTGTTCACCACCCCGCCCGAACGCGTCTTCCGGCCGGAGTTTGGGGCCGGTGTGCGCCGGTTGGTGTTCGAACCCAACACCGCGCCCTTGTGGGAGCTGACCAAAAAGCGGCTGGAGGCCTCGCTGGCTGAGGCGCTGCAGGGCGAGGTCGATCCGCGCACTCTGCGCCTGGAGGTTGGCGCGCCGACGGGCAACGAGGAGCAGTTGATCATCCGCATCTCGTACGAGCTCAGCGCCGTGCGCAAGGCCGAGAGCCATGAGTTCCGGGTCAGCGCACCGTCAGGGGGAGGGGCCTGATGGCCGCGACGCCCGAAGCAAAGCTGATCTTCGGCGACGGTTGCCCGGATTGCGGCGCGCGGCAGGTCGACCTGCCGAAGCCGCTGCCGCCGATCGACGATCACTACGATTGGGACGCGCGCGACTACGACAGCATCCGCATGTTCCTGATGGAGGAACTTGCGGCCCGCTATCCGGAGCGCACACGCTGGACTCCGGCGGACATGGAGGTGGTGATCGTCGAAGTGATCGCCAGCCTGCTCGACCGCTATTCCAACACGCTCGATGTCGTGCACGGCGAGGCCAAGCTGGAGACGGCGCGCCGGCCGGAATCCGTCCGCCGGCTGCTCGCCTTCATCGGCTATGACGCGACCCTGGAAACGCCGAAGGCGCTTTATGGCGGCGAGATCGGCGACGACAGCCAGACGCTGAAGCGGAAGCTGGAGCGGTATTGGTACCGGCTGCCGCAGGCCATGGAGGAGGCGCGGGTGCTGGGGCCACAGCAGGTCCACACTCAGCACCGCATGGTCACGCTGGACGACTATGCCGAGCGGATGGAGGACCACCCGCTGGTCCTGCGCGCCCAGGCCAGCGATGAGTGGACAGGGTCTTGGACCAGCATTCGGGTTGTTACAGTCAATTGGCGCAACCTGCCGCTCGACACGGCGCTGACTGACGATGCTGGCGTGCCGGATGCCCAGCCGCTGTCGGCCGAGCAGATCGCCGAGATCGACCGCTTCTATGAGGTCCGTGGCCTGACGCCGCCGCCGTGGTCGGCCCGGCCGACCATCCGCGCCTTGTTGCGGATCTACCTCGACGCCTACCGTATGGCCGGCCAGCACGTGTTCCTGAACGACGCCTTGCCGGTCGGGATATCCATGTCGATTTCTGTGCGGGTCGCTTCGACCTTCTACCGCTCCGAGGTCCGGCGGGCGATCGCCGAGGCGCTCGGCACCGGCCCGACCGGCTTCTTCGCGCCCGGCCGCCTGCGCTTTGGCGAGGACCTGCATCTCAGCGACATCGTCGAGGTCCTGATGGCACTCGATGGCGTCGATGCGGTCTGCATCAACCGCTTCAAGAAGGTCGGCAACCAGTTCCCGGACATGTCCCATGCCGGCGTCATCCGGCTTGAGGGCGACGAGATCGCGGTCTGCGACAATACACCAGGCCAGGCCGCGCGCGGCTTCTATCAGCTCAGCCTGACCGGAGGGCTGCTGGGATGACGCCGCGCACCGACATGACCCGGTGGAACCGGGCCTCGCTCTCGCGCTTCCGCTATGTCGAAGGTAACGCGGCGAACTGGCGGGAAGAGCTGCGCCTGGCCCATCTGGTCGCCTATCTGCAGTCCTTGCCGCGCGACGAGATGGGCGAGGTCGATTGGTGGCGCGATCTGTTCGCCAACCTGCCCAACGATCCGGTCGAATTGGCCGCCCTGGACACCGACCTCACGCTGGCGCGGTCCGCCCTGAAATGGCCGGGGCTCTGGCGCGTTCGTCCAGACCAGTCGGAGAGCGATGCGGCTTGTTTGGAGCGCCTGCTGGACGACTACGCCGCGCGCCACCCCGATCAGACATCGGAGATCGCCCGTGCCGTCGCAAGGGTGACCCATGTCTTGACCGAAGCGCTGGATGCCTATGCCAACGAAGGCTACATCCGCACCGCCACGCAATGGGACAATATGCGCTGCCTGGCCGACATGGTCGGCTACGCGCCAGCACCGCCGGCCTCGGCCAGTACGACGGTCGCGTTGATCGTCAAGGGCGGTCTCGACGGCGTCGTCGACCGGGGCTTGCAGGCGAAGTATCTGCCACCCGACGGCGGCAAGCCCCTGATCTTCGAAACGCTGGCCGATCTTGAGGTCGACGCCGCGCTAAACGAGATGCGGTTCGCCGGCTGGGACCGCCACCCGATGACCTTTGATCCGTTCGACCAGGGCGGTGGCGCCTGGCGGGCGGTTGGTGAGGATGACGACCTGTCTGTCGGTCAGGTGGCGTTGGTCGAAGGCACGGGCCCGATGCCGAAACCGATCGCGACTCGCATCGACGGTCTGACGGCCGATAATGCGCCGTTGCTGCGGTCCTCCGACAAGGTCGCAAGCGCGGTCTGGGTGCGCGGCGATACCAGCCTTTGGGCGATCCCGTCTGAGGTCAGGACTGCGCGACCGAAGGGCGACAATGTCGCGTTGCTGAGTGCCGCCAGCGGTTTGGCGGCCGGCAATGTGCTCGGTTGGTACGACGCCGGCTGGCAATTCGCCGAGATCACCGCGCTCGACGACAAGGCGGTCATTCTCGACCGCGCCGCCCCCGATCCCGGCGAAACGCTCTATTTGATGATGCCGCACACCTTGCCCGAGGGCAATGACCGCACGGCTTGGCAGATCCCCAAGACGACGAACCGGATCGCCTTTCGCGAGGCCGGCGACACTAGCTTCACCACCTACTATCGTGATCAACCCAGCAGGCTGACGCGCCATTACGAGGATGGCGATTTCGTCTATCTGGAAGGCGACATCGACGACAACACTGTCGAAACGGTGTTCCTCAAGTTCGATGGTCAGGCGGCGATCGCGACTGTCTCGGCGCAAACAGCGGCGAATGCGGCCGAGTTCGACGGGGCGCCCGATGGTCTGGCGACCGGCGACTGGATGGTCGCGGAAGCCGATGACGGCACACTTTACCCGATCAAGGTCACGCGCATCGAGGAACGCGAGGACAGCTTCCTGGCAACCTTCGATACCAGCGCCTTTACCGGTGCCTTGCCGGACGATGTGACCCGGTTCCATGGGCCGTTCGCCACCCGGGTTTTCCCGCGTGATCACGACCGCAGCCCGGTTTCGATCCGCAATCTCGGCCGGCCACTGCTGCTTGAAAGCCGGGCGGAACCGCCGCCGCTTCTGAAGAAGGGCCGCACCGTTCTGTTCGAGAAGACAACAGACGGCGAAGTTGTCGCTGCGTTGAAGAGCACCATCACCGATGTAGTGGTAACGACCGAAACCGGCGCGGCGGGCACGGCCTATTGGACACGGATCGATGTAGATGCCGAGCCTGAAGAGCTGGACGCATTCGACTTGGGCTCGACGGTCCTGCGCGGCAATGTCGGGGCCATGGGCCATGGCGAGACCAAGCCCGCGAAGGTGCTGGGCAGTGGTGATGCGACCCAACACCGGCAAAGCTTCTTGCTCGACGCCAAGGAGACATCCTTCGTCGCCGACCGCACCATCGATGCTGGCGTGCGGGCCGATATCGGCCTCACGGTCGACGGCCGGTTCTGGCGCCAGGTATCGCTCTATGAGCCCGTCGACCCGGACGACTTTACCTATCGGCTGGCGCTGACCGAAGATGACAGGCTGCGCATCACGCTCGATCAGCGCATTCGTACCGGCACGAACACTGTGCGCCTGGAGTTTCGGCGGGAAGGTGTCGGCACGGCGGGCAACGGTGTGCCGCCAGGCAGCCTGAAGAAGCCGGCGAAGAAGCACTATCTGGTCGACGCGATCAGCCAGCCCTTCGAGACGACCGGCGGCAACGATCGCGAACCGGCCACCGCCGTGCGCGAGTCGGCCCCGGCCAGCGTCCGTGCGCTCAGTCGGGCCGTTGCGATCACCGACTATGAAGACCTCGCCCGCCGCCATAGCAGTGTCTGGCAGGCACGGTCCTTCATCGACAAGACGGCGGTCGGCCGCGAGGAAAAGGTGATCGTCGTCGTGGTGCCCGCCGAGGGTGGCCTGTTGGGCGACCTGAAGGGCGAGTTGATCGCTCTCCTCCAGGACCGCTCGCTGCCCGGCCGCACGGTCGATGTCGTCGATTACCAACATGTGCGCCTGCATCTGGCCGTTCAGATCAGCGTCGACGGCGCTGCCTTCGATCCGGACGAGATCGAAGAGGCGGTCGAGATCGCCCTGCGCGACGCCTTCTCGCTGCAGCGGCGCGGCCTTGGCCAGGATCTGTTTCTGGCCGATGTTCTGGCCGTCGCGGAATCGGTCGACGGCGTCTCGAACGCCAAGGCGGTCATCCTGCCCGCGACCGTCAGCAGCGGTAGCGGCACCGACGATCTGGTTGAGTGGGTCAGCCGCGGTCCCCATGGCGACATCAGGGCCGTGCGGGTCACCGATTACCAGCTTCTATGCCTGGATGGCGGCTCGACCCTGACCGTGGTCTCGCAGGAGTTCGAGCTATGAGCCTGCGCCACCACCCCAGCGGCAAGGAACTCTATCGGCTGTTGCCGGAAGAGCACCGCTATCGCGACCGCGAAAGCGGCGACCTGAAGGCCTATCTCGACGGCTTCGGTCACCTGTTCGATCTGCTGGCCAACACGTTGCGCCAACGCTACGCCGACGCCTTCCCCGAGCCGCTGGACGACAAGAACGCGGCCCAGGACTGGATCCTGCCCTATCTCGCCGACCTGGTCGCCGCGCGCCTGCTGTCGCCCTATGCGGATGGCAGGCGGGCCGAGGTCGCCAACGCGATCAGCTGGCGCCAGCGCAGGGGCACCCTGACTGTCGTCGAGCAGTTGGCCGAGGCGGTCGCCTTTAAGGAGGCGGAGAGCCAGGAGGGTTGGCAGCGGGTCGCGGTCACGCCGCGCATTGACACGCCCCTGATCCCGGCCAGCGCCCTTGGTGACGAGACGCACCCCCTGGACCTGGCGCCGGAGGAAGGTGGACCCGACTCGGTGTTCGACATCGAACCGCTGGTGGCCGCCGACCATCCGGGCCTCAATACCGCAACCCTGGATCTGCGCCAGATCTCACGTGCCGTGGCCGTGGCGCCGGGCACGGCCGGCAGTCAGCGCACCTCCTTCTTCACCGGTGAGTTCTGGTGGCGGCAGTTGAACCCGCGCGGCGTGCCCTGCTTCCCCGGCAGCTATGAGGATGCGTCGAAGCGCACCGTCGACATCCGCACGCCGCCAACCTGGAAGCATGGCCACTTCCATCCCAAGCGGCTGATCCTCTTCCTGGCTCCGCCTTACGGCCTGTTCCAGCCCGATGCGCTGGTCTTCGCCACCATCGCGGACGCGGTCGACGCCGAGGCCGTGGCTCGAACCGAAGACGATTTCGATGTCACGCTGACCCGCATCAGCGATGAAGCAGTGGTCGTCGAGCAGGACGTGACGATCAATGACGGCAAGCGCCACCGCTACGATGGCCTCCTGTTTGACGGCGAGATTACGGTTGCCGGCGCATCATTCCTGGACCTGTCGAACGGCGCAGTGCGAGACCTGGTGGTCACGGTGGTCGGGAACGAGACACCGGCGGCCACGCTGAAATCGGCGATCGTCGACACCATCGATGCGGGGACGGCGCTGATTCGGATGGAATACGTCACCGTGCTGGACAAGGCCATCCTGGGCCGCATCCAAGCCAGCGAGGCAGTCTTCGCTAGCGATAAGGTGGAGCTTACTGGCGTCGGCGAGCCGCGCAGTTGCATCCGCTATTCGCGCGTGCCCGACGTCATCGCCGGCTGGGACCATGCCGACCTGACACAGCACGCCAATACGACCGATCGGCCGATCTTCTATCCGTTTCCGATCAAGACCAATGGCGGCTTCGAAACCCGCCCGGCGCGCTTTGGCGAACCAGGGTGTGCGGTCCTGCATCTGGCGTCGCCGCCATCGATCCTGGCCGGGGCCGAAGATGACGGCGAGATGGGCGCGTTGCACGAGCACAAGGCCAGCGCCGCCGTGCGCGCCCTGCTGACTAAGCTCGAAGACTACCTACCGATCGGACTGGAGGCGGTCGCGCTCTATGACCGTCGACTGCTGCAAGCCCCGCCCAGATTAGGCGACGGCGCGTAGCCGGCAGAGGGGGACTGAACGATGAAGGGCGAGATTTCCCGGTACAGCCATCGGCCGGACAAGCGCTATTCCGGCGTCTTCTGGCAAATGGGCCGGATGCTGACCGACGCCGACGAGATCGAGCTGCGCGAGATCGTCAATGACGGGCTGATCGATCTGGGCCTCGACGCGATCGACAGCGGTGCGCCGGTCGAGGGCGGTGTCGTCGAGCTGGACGCGGACGGACAGCCCGTCGCGCTGCGCCCCGGCATTGTCTACGCCGACGGTGTGCGGGGTGAGGTGAGGGCGTCCACCGACGCGCCCCTCGATCCGTTGGGGCTCTACGAGAATCAGGTCGATTTCCCGAACCCGCCGCCGGTCTCAGGCGAGGTCGTGGCCTATGTCGATCTGTGGGAGCGGACCGTCACAGCGGTCGAGGACCAGAACCTGCTCGATGCCGGCCTGCACGGTGCCGACACCAGCTTCCGCACCCAGCAGATGGCCCAGATCAAATGGTGCCCGGACGATGACGAGCCGTTCTTCGAAAGCGCCGCCAATCCGCAGAAGGGCAACGCGCTGCTGGCGGCCGAGTTGCGCGCCTCCGTCACGGTGCCGGATCCCTGTGATCCCTGCGCCGAGGAACTGGAGGTTGACGCCCGTGTCGGCAATTACCTCTTCCGCCTGGAGGTGCATGACGTCACGGGGTCCGCCGATAATCCCGATACGGTCATTCTGAAATGGTCGGCCGAAAATGGCGCCGAGCATCATCGCAGCGGCCAGGAGCCGTCGGACTTCAAAACCGGCAAGCACGTTTACGAGTTTTTCAGCCGGGAGAGCGAGAGCCATGTCGGTGCTCACGGGGCGCCCGGCTTCACGCCGACGCGCCGGCCGTTGAATGACGCGTATCCCGCCAGCGCGCCTGACACATCCGACTGGCCCTATGTCCGCCGCTGGGACGGTACTATCGCGCTGCGCCGGTCGGGCAGCACTCTCGCGCTCGATATGGACGGCGACGGCAATCCCATTGGGTCCGACGAGGGCGTGCCGCTTACGACGTCCGCCGGGCTCGGCCATGTCGAGATGGCGGCTGGCGTGCTGACGCTTGAGTTGACCAGCCTCATGCTAACGCTCGACACCGCCGGCAAATCGTTCCTGGCCGGCGACTATTGGCTGGTCGAGGTGCGCGAGCGGGCGCCCCATGACGAGACAACGGATCAGCGGGTTTCGGTCGTCACTGAAGAGCCGCTGGGCATCGTGCATCACTACACGCGCCTGGTTGCGATCGACGATGACGGCGAGTTCCGGTCGCTGAGCGACAGCCAGCGCCGGGCGCTCAGCTTTCCGCCGCTGACGGACATTCCGGCCACCCATGTCAGCTTCGACAACAATTGCCCGGACCTGTACGGCCCGGCCGAGAACGTCCAGGAAGCGCTTGATGCGCTGTGCGACGCCGATTTTGGCAAGCTGATCCGCGAGCACAACCGCTACCTCCATGGCTGGGGCGTGATCTGCGGGCTGAAGGTGATTTGCGAGGGCACGCAGACCAGCAAGATTGCGATCACGCCGGGTTGCTTCCTGGATCAAGCCGGCTACCAAGTCGATCTGACCCAGCGCACCGTGATCGACACGCTGGAGTTGCTCGACGGCGAACGCCAGTCCGGTACCTTCTGCCTCAGCGCCTCGCGTCGCGAGGACGGCACGGTACAGTTTCATCTGGACGCGGAAACCGACAAGACCATTCAGTCGATCCTGGAAGGTACGCTGCTGTGGCGGATCTACCAGACCTGCCTGAAGCCGATCGTCGATGCCTGGCGCACTCTGGGCGGCGGTGCCAAGCGTGACGTTCGCTGGGCGCTGATCGACCTGCTTTGGCCCGTGATGCGCCGGGGGCAAGCGGTCAACGACCATCCCTATCTAACGCCGCAACAGCACGCGATCCTGGAACAACTCTACACGGTTCTGCAGGACCGCATCGTCAGCCCGACCGATTGCGCGCTCGCCAGCGAGTTCCCGGACTTCCCGCCGTACCCGTTCCCGCCGGCCAATGCCTTTCATGGCATGAGCTTCGGCAAGACAAAGCCCAACATCCGGCTTCAGGGCGACGGCAGGCGTGCCTACGCCTTCGGCGCGGCGGACAACGAGATTCTGGTGGTCAATGTCGATGGGCTGAAGGTTCTGCGCACGGTGACGTTGCAGCCGCCGGGCTTGAACGTGCTGGGTGTCCACGACGTCGCCGCCAATGGCGACGGCTCGGTCGTTATGGCCTCGCTGCGCGCCCAAACGACACAAGGCCGGCTGATCAGCGCGATCGTGCGCATCAACCCGCAAAGCGTCTCGGTGCGCCACCAGACGGCGGAACGCAACTACACCGAGCTGGCCATGCCCGGCGGCCCCAGCGGGCCACTCTACGCCCTTGCGCCCGGTGACGGCGTCTATCGGATGACGGTCAGCAGCGGCAACATGCTTCAAATCGCTGAGGGCAGCTACGTCTCCAACCTGCGTATCAACCCGCAGGGCAGCCAGGGCTGGGTCGTGCGCACCCAGTCGCTCGACAGCGGCACGTCCTATGTCGTCGAAAGCTTCTCGTTGGGAACCAGCGCGAGCACGCTGTTGACCGTGCCGCTGATGGGCAACTTCGTGCCCAGCGATCTCGCCGTCGTCTCCGGCGGCCAGCATTTCTGCGTGGTCAGCCAGACGGCCAACGGGGCGGAACTGCGCTTCTACTCCGCTCAGAGAAGTTGGACCAATCCAGCCAACTTCTTCCTGGGCCAGGGCGTCCCGTCTCTGGCGACGTTCCGGACCGATAATCAAGAGTTCTTCGCGGTCTCGCTGGGCGCGGCCACCGTCGTCAACAGCCTGTGGTGGTTCGATCCGTTCAAGGAAAGCTTCCGCCAAAGCCGTTACGTCAATCTGCAAATCCTGCCGCATCAGATCGAAGGGGCGGACGGACGGCTGGTTGCCCTTAACCAGGGCAGCCAATCCATGGTTCGCATCGACGCCGACGCCATCCTGCGGCTGAACACGGCCTCGCAGGCGGCCGCCATCCGCAGCACCGTCGAGACCTATCGCGGCCAGGTCATCGCGGCCTTTGTCACCCTCATGCAGCTTTGGCTGAAGGCGGTGCGTGACTGCATATGCCACCAGCTCTTGCCCGATTGCCCCACGCTTGGCGATCCGCCGCATAAGGTGCCGCTGGCCAGCCTGGAAATCGTCGAGGCGACCGTCGACAAGATCTGCAATCTCGGCTGCCGCAAGTTCGTCGTCACGTTCCCGACGCTGTTCTATTGGATGTCGATCGTGCCGCTGATCCCATACTTGCGCGAACTGCTGCATCGCTTGTGCTGCGATCTTGAGTTCGACTTTCTGTCGAACCTGGTTCCCGACGAGCCTGACAGCCCGGATGCGGTTGAGGAAACGCAGTTCGGGTCCAGCTTCCAGCAAGCAGTGGTCGCCCTGCCGATCATGGCGACCAGCCCGCAATTCGCGGCATCGCTGTCGACCATGGGGAACTACGGTTCACGGCTCGCCGGCACGCGGATCAGGGGCTTGGCGGGCCGGGTGGTGGAGGCGCAAATCCGCTCGCCGGAGATCGCATCCATCAACGTGACGGGCAAGACGGAGGAGGTCGCCAAGCAGGACCTCGAACTGCACGGCGTTGAAGTCGTCGAGGTCATCGATCTCGATCGTGACGACCTGCCGCCGGACCTGGACGTGGTCGAGGCCGCGTTCACGCCCCTGTCACTGAACCAGGGCGACAAGGTTGTGCTGGTCACCAGCAAGGGCCAGGCCCAGTTCCATGCCGTCAGGCGGCGACCGGCGGCGACCGCGAGGATCGACCTGGAAGGCGTGCGCGAAGAGCTTGATACGCTTGAAAAGCGCAAACGGGAGATCGCCGAAACGCGGGAACTGCGCGACGGCCTGTCGGAACTGTTGCAAGACCGCTCCGCCGCCGAGAACGAACTGGCCGAGATGAAGGCCAATGTCGACAAGCTGAAGGAGGAGCAGGCGGCGTTGAGGGAGGCGACCGAGGCCGAGCAGGCCCGCCTGGAGACTCTCGCGGCCCGCCGCGAGGTGCTGGCGCGAGAGTCGGAACGGTTGGTCAAGGACATCGACGATTCCCAGACCCGGTTCCGCGAGGTCACCATGAAGGCGCGGGGCGATCGTCCGGTCGAGACCTTGACGGACAAGGCGGACGTGTCGAACCAGATGGTTCGGCTCGGCTTCGACAATGTCGAAGCGGTGGCGAAACTCGATGACGCCCGCAGGCTTGTCGTTCAAGGCGGATCGATCAACCTGACGACGGCCCGCCGGCTGGTCCGCGACGCCCAGCGGCGCCTGCAGGAGTAGGCATCGTGCGCGACTTCGCGCCGCGTCAACGCCGCCCGACAAAGATGCCGTCGGGATCATCTTCGACGCGCGCCGCGGGCCCCGCTGGCGCTGATCAGGCGGGTCGCATCCGCGCCATCCTGCGCGGCA
Source organism: Pseudomonadota bacterium (assembly GCA_039177555.1). Taxonomy (GTDB): domain Bacteria; phylum Pseudomonadota; class Alphaproteobacteria; order DSM-16000; family Inquilinaceae; genus JANQGH01. Next base: position 42,285 of record JBCDFV010000008.1, read on the forward strand.
GCGGTGTGCAGCCGAAGCTGGAAATCGGCGAGCCCGACAGCCCGCAGGAACGAGACGCCGATCGCGCCGCTGATGAGATTGTTGGTGCCGCTGGTGGTGGCGGGCCAGATCTCGCGGCCGCATCTCCGCCGGCGCTTCAACGCGTGTGTGAAGACTGCGAAGAGGAAGTCCAGACCAAACCCGACGACACCGTTCAACGGCAGGCCGAAGAAGAAGACGAAGACCTGGTTCTGCCAAAAGCCGAGGGGCAGCCCAACCAGGACGGCGCTCCCTCGACGGACAGCATCGTCCGCGATGGCGTTTCAGGCGGCGGTCACCGCCTGCCATCCGGTCTTGGCAGCTTTTTCGGGACACGGTTCGGTCATGATTTCAGCGACGTGCGTCTCCACACGGACAGCCGGGCGGCATCCTCCGCCAAGGCGATCAGCGCCAAGGCCTATACGGTCGGCAGCGACGTTGTTTTCGGCGCCGGCCAGTACACGCCGTATAGCCAGAGCGGCCGCTGGCTGATTGCCCATGAACTGGCCCATGTCGCGCAGGGCAGGGGCGGCGGCAGCCCGGCGGCCCAGCGCAGTGTCGAGGACGACGCCAACGCGGCGGCCACGGATGTCATGGCCGGCAAGGCGGCGCAGGTGGAGGAACGCCGCGATGCAGACAAACCGGCCCTGTTCGGCGAGCCGCAACATGTGCCGGATGTCACCTTCATCGCCGGGCAGAACCCGCGTGGTGATGGGTTCCTGAACGCCGCGATCGAGTATCACAATGCCTGGCGTCTGCGGCCCCGTACCATCGACTCCATGCAGGACATCGTGAACCATCTGGCCGGCGGGAGCGGCGATATCGGGCGTATCCGCATTGTCACCCATGCCAGTCGCACGAACCTGTTCATGGCCATGTTCGAAGGCGGCACGCCCGGCATTCTTGAAGGCGTGTTGAATGGTTTCGCCCAATCCGCCGGGGCCGGCATGCACGCGCTTCTCGGCCCGGGTCTGGTAGACCCGCAAACGGTCAGCGACATCGTTACCCATTTGCGCAACAACAACGCGGCGGTGCTGGCCCCGTTCGGCCTCGACCAGCCGGCCGCCTCGCCAGCGGGCGCGGTCGAGCAGCTTATCCTGCGCAGCGCCGAACTCTTGATGCACACAACGGGCGCGGCCGACCCGGGCCTGACCCAGGCCGAGCAAGCCGAGGCGACGCGGCAAGCCCCGATCATCACCGCCTCGTTAGGCCCGGCGATCGACGAGTTGAAGCGTCAGGTCCAACTGCCCGCCCCCGACGGGGCCGGCGTCACGGCGCAGCAGGCTGACGATCTGCACGCCGCCATCCTCGGCATCAACACCTTTGTCTTCACCCTCGCGCCTCAGCCGGCCGACTTCGTCACCGATCTCGAAGCCGCCAACAGGGCAACGGCTGGCAACTTTTATCAGAACCTCGCGCGCGTCCGGGCCCGTTTCAAATCCAACAGTTGGATCGACATCAGGGGCTGTCGCGTGGGCGGTACGCAAAGCTACATGCGCGCGGTGCAGGATTTCTTCGGCCAGGGTGCCGACAAACCGCACGTCTCGGCGCCGGATTGGTGGCAGACCTTCCCGCTGGCCGGTTACCGGACCATCGTCGACGGCGATATCGCGGGCCTCGCCGGTGACGTCGACGTTCAGACGGCGCTGGACCACTGGTTCACGGTCGCCGGCATCGAAAGCCATTTGCGCGCGATGATCATCCTGCATCAAGATATGCTGATCCGTGCCCAGCGACAGGAGATCGAGGCGCAACGGCGGCAACTCCAACCGCCAGGCTTGTCCGGCGGTCTACAGCTGCCCCAGGATCTGGGGATCGTCCCGCCGATGCTGCCGGGCATCGACCTGCCGCAGTTGGAACTGAGCGGCGGTTTGGGCACAGGCTCCGGGCCATCGCTGGCCCCGACCGGGTCGTTGACCAATCCGCTGATCGCCTCGGCACAGCAAGGCATCGACAGCAACCGCCGCGAGCTGGAGCGCATTGGCAACTTCACCACCGAGGAGAAGCTGCGCTACTACCTGCAGATGGCGTTGGTCTTGCCCTTACGGGTCGGCGGCAATGCCGAGGATGTTCAGTATCTGATGCTGCACCGGCTGCGCGAACGGGCGATGGACAATTGGCTGGGCAGCATCTGGGCGGAACGCGCGCCCGGCCTTCGGCGGCTGCAGCGCGCCAACTACAACGCGGAAGACGCCCGCCGGCTTGAGGCGGTCGTGGATCAAGACCCCCAGCAGAACGTGACCGACATGTTCTTTTCGCCGGACACAGAATACGACGCCCACATCAAGAAGATCTGACCGAGGCGATCGAGCCATGCAGACCTTTGCCCATCTTCGCAGCCGCGCAGTGCAACGCATCCGACCTGCAACAGTTGTGCCGGCGCCAAGCCGCGCCCTGGATCAATCGCGACAACTCCGCCACCTGCTGGGGCGCTCTGCCGTTCAGGCCAAGCTCAGGGTCAGTGCGCCGAACGACCCGTTGGAGATCGAGGCCGACCGCACGGCCGATGCCGTTATGCGCATGCCGGCCAAAGAGGCGGGGATCTGCTTGGGCCAAACCGCCCCGTCAGTTCAGCGCGTCTGCGCGGAGTGCGAAGAAGAGGTGCAGGCCAAGCGGATGGACTCTGACTTCGTGCAGCGCGAAACCGCCGAAGAGGAAGAAGAGCTTGTTCAGCCGAAATCAAAGGACCAGGCCGGCGAGAAGAGCTCCGCCGCCGCCAGTGTCGGGCGCGGGATCGGTGCCGGGCAGGCATTGCCGACATCCGTCCGGGCGTTTTTCGAACCGCGCTTTGGCCAGAGCTTTGACCGCGTCCGCATCCATATCGATGAGGCGGCGCAGCAATCGTCGGAGGCGCTGAACGCGCGCGCCTTTACCTACGGCAGCGACATCGTCTTCGGTCCTGGCGAATACCGTCCGGAAACGCCGGACGGGCAACGGCTGATCGCCCATGAACTGGCCCACACGGTCCAGCAGGGCAAGAGCGCGCCACTGGTGCAGCGCGAGGTGCGGGACGGCCGCGTCAGTTGCCGCAACCCGTCGGCCCGGCTTCAGGCCACGGTCGGCGCCGATCCGGTCGGTGCGATCCGTGCCGCGGATGCCAGAGCGATCGCACTGCTGGATACGGTGCTCGACACGCTGGAAACCACGCGCGACCGGATCGTCAACGGCGCGCCGATCGCCTGGCCGGCCATTTCCGACCATCTGGCGCTTTCGCTGCAAAACCGGTTTGGGCTCGACCCGAACAGTCAGGAGGTTTGGACCGGCACCAGTGCACGATCGGTTCACATTCTCATCCGGCGGTATCGCGCGGCGCGCCGTCTGCTGACCAGCGGCTTCATGCGCTACACCTGTATCGGCGCACGCCGGTCGAGTTCGGGGCCTTGCGTCGGCGACGGCTGCGTCGGCCAGACCAGGGCCTTCACATGCCCCGGCGTGTCCCGTGTCAGCCTCTGCCGGCCCTGGTGGTCGGACCCTGTCGACGAGCAGGCAAGCACCCTGGTGCACGAGGTCTTGCACATCTACTTCCCGCATCTCGGCGACAGCGGCCATCTCGCCAACGCCCATTGCTACGATCAGTTCTTGTTCGATCTCAACAACCTGCCGATTCCGACAGCCTTTCAGGGTTCTTGTTGACCATCGGCGCGGCAAGCAGCCCTCTGGTGCAATAGGCGCATGGCTGTGACGGCCCGTTGAGGGCTAGGGTCTGCGTCGATTTGGGTGATTCACGGGCACTTGACGTGCCCTGTAGATACTCACGGCAAAGGCGCAATGGCGCCATCGATCAAGACATTTTGGAGTGTTTAGGGATGAGCGATCAATCCCCAGGCGCCGGCTGGTCCCGGCGTTTGCTGATTGCCTCTTGTGGTGCGGCCGGGCTGCTGGCCATGCCAGCAACCGCCTTTGATGCCGATCTGCGGCTGACAGGATGTGATGCCGGAGCTGTTGGCACGCTTCTCGGCGACGCCAGCGGCCTGTCATGGACGGGCGAGTTGCACGCGGTAGGGCCGTGGACGTTTGCCAGCCACGTGCGCCTGTCCTGCGACGACGAGAACTGCCGTGCCGAGATCGGGCGCGTCGCGGTTCCCGTTGGTCCGGATGGCTGGGACGAAAACGACGCCGCGGCAATCTTCAGCTATGTGGACCCGGAGCAGTCGTCTTGGTTCGCCGGCTCCGAACCCTTGCTGGCGGCGATGGATGGCGTGACCCGGGTTGTCTATCGCGTTGAGGGCGAGGATGCCAAAGACCTGTCGGCGGCGATCGCCGATGGCTGGCGCGGCGCGGACGGTAGCCGGCGGCAGGTGTTCTTCGATGACGACAGCATCGGCGGGCTTCGCATTACGGCCCGTACCAGCCTGGCGTGTTCCATCGACGGGACGATCTGCGAAGTCGATGTCACCACCGTGCTCGACGCTTCGGCACATGCCAGCGCGGCCTGTCCGATCGCATCATCGGCGAACGGCTCCTGAAGCCTCGTAAAACCTCAAGACGCCAGCGGCTGCTGATCGTCGGGTTCCACGACCTCCAGCCGGGGGCTTGGTTGCGCGCCCATCAGCAAGGCGGCCGCCTGGTCGGCGGCGTCCTGGAACGGCAGCAGAACCAGGTCGGCGCCTGATTCGAGCAGCCAGTCGCGATCGCGCAGCCGATGGCAGGTGACCGCGATCCGACCTCGGAAGCCATGGGCCCGCAGCGCATGGATCAGCGCCAGCCGCGTATCGTCATGGGTCACCCCGGCCACCGGCTCAGGCACCGACGTGACGACCCATTGGGCGCTTTCCAATGGCAGATGGCCGACGAACTCCGGGTCCGAGGCGTCACCAAAGGCGCCGACGAACCCTTCCTGGCGCCATAGCCTCACGGCGGAGGGATTGAAATCTACACCGAGGACGCGCGTGCCCTGGGCCTCCAGCCTCTGGCCGATGGCACCGCCGAACCGGCCCAGCCCGAACAAGATCACATCGAACGTGCCCTCCGGCGCGGCCGGCTGCTGCTCACGCTCGCGCGGCGTGCCCCGGCGTTCAAACAGGGAGAGGGCGCGCTCCAGCAGTCGAAAGAGCTGATGGCCGTAGGTGATACCGTAGGTCGAAAGCGCAATGGTCAGGAGGCCGACCAGGGTCACGAGGCCCAGCGCCTCCGAGCCGACCTGGCCAACCGTCACGCCCATCGCCATGAAGATCAGCGAAAACTCGCTGATTTGGGACAGGGTCAGTCCGGCCAGGAACCCGGTGCGCTTGCGATAGCCCATCAGACCGGCGATGGTTAGCACCACCAGGGGTTTGCCGATCAACACGAACAGCGACAGGACGATGGCGGGGCCAATCTGGGTGCCGATGACGGACAGGTCGATCTGTGAGCCCAGGACGACGAAGAAGAACAGCAGCAGAAAGTCACGCAGCGGCGTCAGGCGCGCCGCGATCGCTTCGCGAAAGCTGGTCGAGGCCAGGGAGACGCCGGCCAGCAGGCCGCCAAGTTCTTTGCTAAAGCCTGCAAAGTCACCGACCGCCGCGAACAGGGCCGCCCAGCCGATGGCAAAACAGACCAGCAGCTCCGGCGACGACGCCAGTCGGTGGACCAGCGGGTCGGCGGCGTAACGGATGAACAGGCCAACGACGGCAAGCATGGCGATGCCGTAAAGTACGATCAGCCCGACATCGGCAAAGGTCGCGCCCTCCGCCCCGCCCACGCCGACCGCCGACATGGCGATCATCGCCAGCACCACCACCAGGTCCTGCACCACCAGGATGCCGAGCGCGATGCGCCCGTGCAGGGAGTCGATTTCCCGCCGGTCGGACAGTAGTTTCACGACGATGATGGTGCTGGAAAAGGCCAGCGCGATGGCGACGTAGAAGCTGGTGATCGCATCGAGCCCCAGCCGAAGGCCCAACCAATAACCGATAACGGCGGTGAAGGTGATCTGTCCCAGGCCGGCGATCAGTGCCACGAAGCCAAGCGTGCGGATCAGCTTGACGTCGAGTTTGAGGCCGACCAGGAACAGCAGCACCGCGATGCCGAGTTCCGCCAGCAACTCGATCGGCTCATGCGCCCTGGCGAGGCCGGTAACGGACGGGCCGGCGATGATGCCGACGGCGATGAAGCTGACGATCAGGGGCTGACGCAAGAAGGTGCCGATCAGGCCGATCAGCGCCGCCAGGACCAACAGGGCCGCCACTTGATAGAACACAGAGGCGGCGACCAGATCGATCATGCAAACCCGTTCGTCGACAGCGGCCCGATAGGCCAAGGTGTTCAGCGCCTAGGGTGACACCATACCGTCTGTAATCAAAGGTCGGCCGCCATTTGTTGACCTGGGTCAAAACGAAGGTTTGAGGCGGCCCGCATCAATCGTCGATGATCGCGACCGCGCGGGTGAACCCAGCCGACCCTTTTTTGATCTTGAACGGGAAGCAGCAGACGGTGAAGCCGTGGTCGGGCAGGGTCTCCAGGTTGGCCAGCTTTTCGATGTGGCAATAGGCGATCTCCATGCTGGCCCGATGACCCTCCCAGATCAGCGACGGGTCATGGGTCTGCTCGAACTTCCGTCGCGTGTGGACGAAGGGCGCGTCCCAGCTCCAGGCGTCCGTGCCGGTCACGCGCACGCCGCGTTCGAGCAGGTAGAGCGTCGCCTCGCGCCCCATGCCGCAACCCTTGGAGACATAGTCGTCGCGACCATAGGCGGCACCGGCGGCCGTGTTGACGAGAACGATGTCGAGCGGCTGGAGGTCGTGGCCGATACGCGCCAACTCCGCCTCGACATCGGCGGCCGTGGCGACATAGCCGTCCTCAAGGGCGCGAAAGTCCAGCTTCACGCCGGGGTTGAAACACCAGTGCAGCGGCACCTGGTCGATGGTCCAGGCCGGTTCGCCACCGTTCATCGCGCGGTTCATCGTCGAGTGGTGATGATAGGGCGCATCCAGATGGGTGCCGGTATGGGTCGTGAGCTTTAGCCATTCGATGGCCCAGCCTTCGCCGTCCGGCAACTGATCGACGTCAAGGCCGGGAAAGAATGACGCGACGGCACCGGCTGTCTGCTTGTGGCCGAGATAGTCGATCTCGGGCGTGTAGCCTGGCGGGTCGGAGGCAATGTCCGCCTCCAGGGGAACCGAGATGTCGATGAAACGTCTTGGCATAGGTTCCCCCTAGAGCAGCCACAAGGCGAGACCGGGCACGGCGATCACCAGGATCAACACCAGCAGCATAATCAGCGCGAACGGCGCCGCGCCCTTGAAGATGTCGCCCAGAGAGATATTCTGGTCGGCCAGCGTGCCCTTGATTACGAACACCGAGAGGCCCATCGGCGGCGTCAGCAGGCCGATCTCGACCGCGAGCACGGTGATGATGCCGAACCAGATCAGATCCAACTGCAACTCAATCGCCACGGGCAGGACCAGCGGCAGCACGATCAGCATGATCGACGAACTGTCGAGAATCGTGCCCATGGCGATGATGACCAGCACGTACAGCGCGATCATGCCGTAAACGCCGAACTCGGCGGTCGTGATCCAGGTGGCCAGCACTTCGGGCAGGCCGCTCATGGACAGCATGCGGCTGTACATGGTCGCGGCGATGATCAGGAAGCAGATGGCGGCCGTGATGTGGCCGGTCTCGATCGTCACCTTCCACAGGCTGCGCCAGCCCAGCCGACGTTTGGCCGCGCCGATGATGATCGCGCCCAGGGCGCCGATCGCCCCGGCCTCGGTCGGTGTGAACCAGCCGCCATAAATGCCGCCCAGAACCAGGATGACGAGAGCGACCAGCGGCAGCAGCTTGGTCAGGATGTCGAGCTTGCCGTCATCGTCGTCAGGCGGCGGTGCCACGGCGACCCCGGTGAAGCCCTTGAAGCGCGTCGCCATGATGTAAATCGCCACACAAAACGCAACGGACAGTGCCAGGCCCGGCAGGATGCCGGCGATGAACAGCGCGCCGACCGATTGTTCCGACAGCACCGCGTAGAGGATCAGCAGCAACGAAGGCGGGATCAGCATGCCCAAGACGGACGAGCCGGCGACGACCCCGACCGCGAAGCGCGGCCGATGGCCGACGCGCAGCATCTCCGGCACCGCCACGCGCGCGAACACGGCGGCCGAGGCGATCGAAATGCCGGTTACGGCGGCGAAAACGGCGTTCGCACCCACCGTGGCCATGCCGAGGCCGCCCTTGATGCGCCGAAAGGCCCGGTTGGCGACGTCGAACGTGTCCTTGCCGATATCCGCCTCGGCCACGACCAGCCCCATCAGCACGAACAGCGGCACGACGCCGAACAGATAGCTTGAGATGCTCTCGCCCGTGGCCAGGGCCATCAGTCGGCCGGCCAGCACCGTGCTGTCGCGGATCAGCGCGACGCCGACGAAGCTGACCAGCGCCAGCGCGATGGCGACATGCAGGCCCGAATAGACCAGCAGCACCATCGCCACCAGGGACAGGATGCCGATGTCGAGCGGCGTCATGAGTTCGGCCCACGAATGGCCTGAACGGCAAGGCCGATGGCGGTGATCAGGAAGGTGACCAGCATGGCCGCCGCGCCGATCAGCACGATCAGGTTGATCGGCCAGGTCGGCGCGGTGAAGTTACCGATGGCGCCGACGAACTCATCCCGCTCCCAAGACCGCAGAAAACGTGGGTAGAAGCTGGACAGGATGACCCAGATCAGCGCCGCGCCCGCCAGATGAAACAGCGCGTCGATGGCGGCGGCCAGCCGTGGCAGCCGCCGGCGGACGGTGGAGAGCAGGGCATCGGACCGGGTCAGCCGCCCGGCCCGCAACGTGTTGGCAAGCTGCAGAAACACGATGCCCATGATCGACAGCGAGACCATTTCCGGCACGCCGGCGATCGGGTTGCCGAAGGTGCCGCGCCCGACCACGTCGGCGCTGATCAACAGCATCAGGGCCAAGATCCAGACCGTACCGATCGCGTTCATTACCGAGGTGACGCGGTCGACCCAGCCGGCGACGCTGTCAAAGGGTCGCCAGCCGGTTGGTGCGGGGGCGCGGGTGCTCACGGAACGCGGTGTCGGCGCGCCTATTCCTGATCCCAATTGCGCGGCAGCTCGACATCCGCGCCGCGCAACGCGTCCATGTAGGCCCCAAGCACGGTCGAGCCGGGCAGGCCTTGGCCATCGGCATTTGCCGCCCATTCGGCGGGCACGTTGGGCAGCGCGGCGGCCCAGGCCGCGCGCTCAGCCGCCGGCAATTGGAAGACCGTCGCGCCGCCATCGACCATGGCCTGCATAGCGCCTTCGATGCGCTGGGCCTGCTCGGCGACGTAGGCTTCGGTGTAGGCCACGGCCGCCTCGCGCATTGCGTCTTGAACCTCCTCGGGCATGGCTTCCAGCCAGGGCCGGTTGGCAACCAGCGAGCCGGCGTATTGGGCGCCGAAATTTGTGATCGTGACGTAGGGCGCGACCTCGTACAGCCGTGCCGGCGCTGCCGCCGTGGGGAAGACGATCACGCCTTCGAACACGCCCGTCTGGATATCGTTGTAATAGGTGGTCAGGTTGCCCGAGACGCCGACGGCGCCGGTGCCCTCCAGCCAGTTCACGGCCGGCCCCGGCGCACCGATACGGCGCCCTTCGAGATCGGCCAGGCTTTCGACCGGGAAGGTGGTCATCAGCAAGTAGTCGTCGAGGGCGAAGCCACCGCCCAGATACTCAAGATCATAGGTGTGCCAGCTTTCGACCACGCCGGGCACGTCCGCATGCAGATCGTCGATGACGGAGAGGATCAGTTCGGGAGACGGCGAGCCGAACGGCGTCACATAGGTGACGTTTTGCAAAGGAAGGTTCGACGGCTCGAACACCGTTGGCACGACGCCGACCTCCGCCAGGCCATCCTCCAGCGCTTCCAGTTCACCGCCTACGGCGGCCAGTTCGCCGCCATAGAACTCGTTCCAGTCGATGGCGTATTGGGTGCCTTCCAAGGCCGCGTCGACGGTCGGGATGAAGGTCTCGGTCAGGTGCTTGACCCACAGGAAGATCGGCGGATGGCCGTTCACGACATTGACCGTGTAGGTCTGGGCCGTGGCTACGCCCGCCGTCAGGCACAGGGCGGTTGCGGCGGTCAGGGTACGCCATGGGGTTTTCATCGGGTTTCCTCCTTTTCACGCTGGTTGGTTTGTTTTTGTTGGGACGGTGCCGGCGTATCGGCGAGGGCGCGCAGGCCGGCGCAGATGAAGGGCACGGTGCGCGACAGGATCGTGTCGACATCGCTGTCGTCGGCCGCACCGCCGGACAGGGAAGCCGCCCGGCCGGTACGCGCCATCTGCGGCAGGGCGATCGAGATGGCGTAAAGATAGCCGCGCACGGCATCCGGGTGGCTGAGCCGGGGCAGGGCGCTACGAATGGCCTCGATGTACCGCCGCGCGATCGGATTGTAGTGTTCGGCCGTCAGCCGGATGGATCGTTCGTCGGTGCCGTTGCCCAGTGCGACGACCAGATTGGCGTAGTGCTGGCCGCCGCGCGCCGGATCGTGCCCCAGCTCGATCGTGGGGCGCAGCAGGGCGGTGATCACCGCCTCCAAGGGCGGGGTCTTCGGTGCCGCCTCCGCGATCAGCGCGTCAAGTGCTGCCGCCCGGCGGCCGTTGATGTCTCCGGCCCGCCGGTCGATCACCTCGGCATAAAGCCGGTCCTTGCTTTCGAAGTGATAGTGGATCAAGGGCTGGTTGACACCGGCGCGCTGGGCGATCGCCCGCACCGAGGCGCCGGCAAAGCCGGCCTCCGCGAACACGGTTTCCGCCGCGTCCAAAATCGCCGCCCGCGTGCCTTCGGCAGCCAATCCAGCCTCCCGTCTCACGGTAAGGGTACTTTGCGCACCTCTTGTCCGGCACTCATCCTCGATTTTATCGATCGATCAGTCAAGAGGATTGGGGGCGCATGCCGGCTACCGCTAGACGGCGCCCCAATCATGGCTGCCGAATCCCGGTCCTGCGAAAGCGAAGATCATGGGCGTGGGACGCCGCGGTAGGAATCGTCGACGGGCTTTAGGCGGCCATCGGTGGGATTGCCCAGATCTTCGGGCCACAGGAAAGCGCCGGCAGACTCAATGCCGGCGGTTATGGTCCTATGGTCGGGGCTGGTGAGGCTTCCGCACTAGTCGCCGGTGATTGTCATCGTCTCCTGGATCGGATCGATGAAGATGGAGACCACCCCGATGTCGCCGTCGTTCAGTTCACCGGTGATGATCTCATAGTCGAAGCTGACCGCATCGCCGGGCGTCGAGAAGCTCGTCAACGTCACGACAGCGTTTGCCTGATCGCCCGTGATTGCCGCATTGGGCGGCGAGGCTTCAAGGTGACGGCTCCAAACATCGGCCAGTTGGTCGGCCGTCATATCGCCGGCGTCGTGAACCGGACGATCGGTAAACCACTCGACGAGTTCGGGCTCTATGTGCAGGCGAGCCCCGTCAATCGTTGCCGGCCCCCTTAGAACGACGAGTGTTGCAGTGTCGTCAGCACGGGCAACGGGCGTCCATGCCCCGCTGACGGCCAGAACTAGCGCGGCAGTAAATAGACGTCCAGATTTCATCATTTTATTCTCAAGTGTGAGAGCGGAGCGAAAGTGTAAGCGCGGATATTGAATATACTCAATAGAAACGTGCTCATGCCAAAATAGTCGCGCGAGTGACGAAAGCTGACTCAAGGCTGGACTAAAGACCACTTCCGATCCGACTGAACGGCTAAGTGCCAATCGACCGGCGAAAACCTGAGGTCCGGTGTTGACAAGCCGGCTGATCGTCCTCCAAATTGGTCAGACCATCGGACCACTTAGTGTGCGTGCAAGAGTTTGGACCAGAACAGCGACACGGGAACGGTCACCGAAAAGCCAGAGAGCGGCGGCCTGCTGCTTGGCCTGTTGCAGCCCACCCAGCATGTCAGCAGCGGCCAGGCCGTCCTGCGGGCGCTGTCCGACTTCATTCTGCGCAGCGGGCTGACCAAGGGCGACGCGCTGCCGGCCGAACGGGACCTGGCCAGCCGGTTGAGCGTCAGCCGCGCCACCATCCGCGAGGCGCTGATCAGTTGGGAGGCGCTGGGCATCGTCAAGCGCCAACAGGGCAGGGGCACCTTCCTGGCGATCGATATCGGCAGCAACGATCTGCACGCGCCGATCACGCTGCGACTGGAACGCCAGGCGCTGCTGAACATTCTGGAACTGCGCCGCGTGGTTGAGGCGGAGAGTGTGCGCTTGGCGGCGGTGCGCGCCGACGAATGCGACCTCGAAATCATCGAGCGGCGGCTGATCGATCTGGAACAGACCTACGCCAAGTTCGGCGTGGCCGTGGCCGAGGACAGGGCCTTCCACCTCTCGGTCTTCGAGGCCTCGCACAATCCGGTGTTCGGGCAGATCTACGAAAGTGTCATCAACCGCTTCAACGACGCCTTCAACGCCAATGACGCCAACCCGTTCATCCAGCCCTATACCGATGGCTCGATGCCCTTGCACCGGGTGATGTTCGAGGCCATTGCCCGGCGCGATCCGGACGCCGCCGCCGCCGCGGCGCGCGGCATCGTGGACTATGTCGAGACCGAGATCCGGGCCCAAGGCACCGGCCCCAGCCAGGCGACCCGTAATGAGCGCTGAACCCGACGCCACCCTGGCCGACGACGAGCCGCCCGGGATCGCGACCCAGTTGATGAGCGAGCAGGCGGCCTTCGGTGCCGTCGTGCCGCCGATCGTGCAGACCTCTCTGTTTACCTTCGAGACGGTGGCGGAGATGGAGGCGGCCTTTGCCGACCCGATGCGCCGGCCGGTCTACACAAGGGGACGCAACCCCACGGCTCAGGCGTTCGAGGCCAAGCTGGCCATGCTGGAAGGGGCGGAAGAGGCCAGGGGCTTCGCCAGCGGCATGGCGGCGATCTCCGGCACGTTGTTGGCGCTTCTGAAGACCGGCGACCGGCTGGTCGCCGTGCGCCATCTTTATCCGGACGCCTTCCGGCTCATGACCGGCCTGATGGCGCGGATGGGCATCGAGACTGAGTTCGTCGACGGCGGCGATTTGCCCGCGCTGGCGGCGGCGGCTGAGGGGGCCGCGCTGGTCTATCTGGAAAGCCCGACCAGCATGGTGTTTGAGCTCCACGATCTGCCCAAGCAAATCGAGATCGCCCATCGGGCCGGTGCCGTCGTGGTCGTCGACAATTCATGGGCCAGCCCCATCCACCAGCGGCCGCTTCTGCTGGGCGCCGATCTCGTCATTCATTCGGCCTCAAAGTATTTGAGCGGCCATAGCGACACCGTGGCGGGCGCGGTCGCCGGCCGCCGTGATCTGATCGAAGAGATCAATACCGTGACGATGCCCAGCCTCGGCGCGAAACTGTCGCCGTTCGACGCCTGGCTGTTGGTGCGCGGGTTGCGCACCCTGCCGCTGCGCATGGCGCGCCACCACGACACCGGGCTGGCGCTGGCCCGCCGGCTGGCCGACCATCCGAAGGTGGCGACGGTGCATCATCCGCTGTTGAACCGAACCGACTGGGGCACGCTGAAAGGCGCTTCCGGCCTGTTCAGCTTCACGGTCGCCGGTGACGCGGCCATGGCGCGGCGGGTCTGTGACGGCCTGTCCCTGTTCCGTTTGGGGGTGAGTTGGGGGGGGCATGAGAGCCTGGCCTTTCCGGCGGCGCTCGGCCGAACGCAGCCGGGGCTGACACACCCGTTCGAAGTCTTCGACGTACCGACGAACCTGATACGCCTTCATGCCGGCTTGGAGGAGCCGGACGACCTTTGGCGCGACCTCGATCGCGCCTTGACTGCCGCCTGAGCATGGACCGTGCGGCACATTTCACGGCTCCCATCATCGGTTGGGGACGGAGCCAAATGAACGAGCAGGAGGAGACGAATTGATGAAAAAGTTGCTTCTGGCCGCGGCGGGCACAGCCGCGCTCTTGGCCGCCGCCACGGCAAACGCCCAGACCATCCGCGTCGTCGAGGTGCTGACCACGCCGGAGCGCACGCAACTCCTCGAAGGCCTGATCACGGCCTTCGAATCCGAAAACGAGGGCGTGAATGTCGAACTGATCTCGATCCCTTGGGACACGTCGTTCGAGCGCGTACTGACCATGACCCAATCGGGCCAGGCGATCGACGTTATTGAGATGCCGGAGCGCTGGATCTCGACCCTGGATGGTGCCGGTGCGCTGGTCGACCTGCAGCCCTATTTCGATCAGTGGGGTGACAACTCGCCATTGTCGCCGGCCTCGATCGACCTGGCCAGCATCTATGACGGCCGGCCCATGTTCGTGCCCTACGGCTATTTCATCCGGGCGATGTTCTACAACAACGCCATGCTCGAAGAGGCCGGCGTTGAGAGCCCGCCGGAGACGTTGGACGAGTTCATCGCCGCCGTGATGCAGGTCTCCAACAACCTCGACGGCCGCTATGGCTATTGCATGCGCGGCGGGCGCGGCGGCTTTGTCGGCTGGTGGCTGTTCATGTCGGCCATGACCGGTTCCAGCGAATGGTGGGACGAAGACGGCAACAGCATCTTCAACACGCCGGAGGCGATCGAGGCCATCCAGGCCATGCTCGATCTCTATCAGGATGGCGGCGCCCCGCCGGACTCGGTCAACTGGGCCTTCAACGAGCAGGTCTCGGGCTTCTACACCCAGAACTGCGCCTTCCTCGACCAGGACCCGGACGCGCTGATCCAGATCACCGAGCGGCTTGAGGAAGACCAGTTCAGCGTCATACCTGTGCCGCTGGGGCCGCAGGGAACCGTGTCGCCGCCAATGGGCATCATCGGTTGGTCGGTCGCCTCGGCGTCGGAACACCCTGATGTGGCCTGGGACTTCATCAACCATCTGTCCAGCTTTGAAAACAATCTGGAATGGGCGCGGTTCATCGGTGTGGTCCCGGCCGCCGAAGGTGCCGACGAGGATCCTTACTATCGCTCACCGATCTTCGCCGGCTTCTTCCAGGAGCTTGAGGATCCGCGCTACGATCTACGGCCCTGGCCGGCGCACCTGCCGGAACTCGGCTACTTCTTCGATGTGCTGGCCGTCGAGACCGCCCAGTCGGCGATGCTGGGCGACATGACGGCGGAGGAGCTGGGCAACGAATGGGCTGCGTTCCTGACCGAGGCACAGCAAGCCTGGTTGGCCAACCAAGACCAGTAGAGCGAAGCGGCGGGCCAAGACTGTGACCATTGCCAATCCGGCGCGCGGGCCCGTCCGCGCCGGACCGCAGCAGCACCGGGAGGGCTTCTTCCAACCGGTGCTGCGCGCGGTCGAACCCTATCTGTTCGTCGCCCCCGGACTGCTGACGGTCATTCTGATCATGCTGGTGCCGCTGGCCATCGGCATCTCGTACTCGTTTCAGCACTTCGTGATCTTTTTGCCGCAGATGCGCGGCTATATCGGCTTCGACCACTACGCCGACATGTGGGGCGACGAGAGTTTCTGGCTTTCGCTGACCAATACGATCGAATGGACCGTCTGGTCGGTGGCCCTGCAGTTCGTTTTGGGGCTGGGGCTCGCCCTGTTGTTGAACAAGCCGTTTTACGGCCGGCGCGTCTATCAGGCCTTTATCTTTCTGCCCTGGGCCGTGCCCACCTTCCTGTCCGGCTTGAACTTCCAATGGTTGTTCAACCCCTTGATAAGCCCGATCCCGCACGGGCTTGCTTTTCTTGGCATTCTGGACGAACCACGAAACATACTGTCGGACCCCGATCTGGCGCTCTACGGCCCGATCGTGGCCATGGTCTGGTGGGGCATTCCGTTCTTTGCCATCACGCTCTTGGCCGCGCTGCGTTCGATCCCGAACGAGCTGTACGAGGCCGCGGCCATCGACGGTGCGAACGCCTGGCAGAAGTTCAAGGCCATCACCTGGCCGCTGCTGATGCCGACGATCGCGATCACCGTGATGTTGCGCACGGTGTGGATCGCGAATTCGCCGGATCTGATCTTCGTCATGACCGGCGGGGGGCCGGCCAACTCCACCCAGATCCTGCCGTCGTACCTCTACACGACCGCCTATCGCGGGCTCGATTTCGGCTACGCCTCGGCGCTTGCTACCGTCCTGATGCTGCTGCTGTTGGCCTGCGCGCTGGTGATCTTGACCATGCGCCAGCGTTTGATGCCGTCATGACCCGACCGGCCCTGACCATCGGCCGCTATGCGGCCCTGGCTGCCTATCTGATCTTCGCCTTGTTCCCGTTGGTCTGGCTGCTGCGCATCGCGGTCACGCCCGACCATGTGCTGTACGCCGAGGGACCGGTGCTGCTGCCGTCGAGCATCACGTTCGAAAACTTCACCTACGTCACCAACCACAGCCCGTTTCCGACTTACTTTCTGAACTCCGTCATCGTCAGCGTCGGCACGTCGCTGCTGGTAACGGCCTTCGCGTCCGCTGTCGGTTATGCGCTGTCGCGCTTTCGCTTCGCCGGCAAGAAAGCCCTGCTGGCGCTGTTGCTGATCACACAGCTCTTCCCGCTGGTCATGGTGATCGCGCCGATCTATCGCTTGCTCGCGCCGCTCGGCCTGACCGACAGCCTGGTCGGGCTGATCATCGTCTACACGGCGTTCAATCTGCCGTTCGCGGCCTTTTTGATGGCGACTTTCCTAGACGGTATTCCGGCGGAGCTGGAACAGGCGGCCATGATCGATGGCTGTACACGGGTCGGCGCCTTGGTGCGGGTGATCCTGCCCCTGGCGCTGCCGGGTCTGGGCGCAACCCTCGGCTTCGTCTTCACCGCGGCCTGGAGCGAACTGTTGCTGTCACTGATGCTGATCAGCAGCGAGTCCTCCAAAACCTTCGCGGTCGGGCTGATCACCTTCATCGGCCGGTCCGGCGTCGATTGGGGGCAGATGATGGCGGCAGCCACCTTGGCGCTGATCCCGCCGGCGATCTTCTTCGCCCTGATCCAGCGCTATCTGATCGCCGGGCTGACCGCCGGCGCCGTGAAAGGGTAAGGGCAGATGGCCAGCGTGACCCTGGAGAACCTCGCCAAGCGCTTCGGCTCCGTCGTGGCCGTGCAGCCGATCAGCCTGGATATCGAGGATCGCGAGTTCGTCGTCCTGGTCGGTCCGTCCGGCTGCGGCAAGTCCACGACCCTGCGCATGATCGCCGGCCTGGAAACCATCACCGAGGGCACGGTCAGCATCGGCGATCGCGTGGTGAACCAGTTGCCGCCCAGGGCGCGCAACATCTCCATGGTGTTTCAGAACTACGCGCTCTACCCCCATATGTCCGTGGCCGACAACCAAGGGTTCGGCTTGAAGATCGCCGGTCGGCCGAAGGCGGAGATCAGCGAGCGGGTCGGCAAGGCATCGCAAACGCTGAGCCTGACCTCGCTGCTCGATCGGCGGCCGGCGCAACTGTCCGGTGGCCAGCGCCAGCGCGTCGCCATGGGCCGCGCGATCGTGCGCAACCCGGACGTCTTTCTGTTCGACGAGCCTCTGTCGAACCTGGACGCCAAGCTGCGCGCCCAGATGCGCACCGAAATCAAAAAGCTGCATCAGCGGGTCCAGACCACCGTCATCTACGTGACCCACGATCAGGTCGAGGCGATGACCTTGGCCGACCGCATCGTGGTGATGCGCGACGGCAGGATCGAGCAGGTCGGCACGCCTCACGAGATCTTCCACCAGCCGGCCAGCACCTTCGTCGCCGGCTTCATCGGCAACCCGCCGATGAACCTGCTGCCGGCGGTGGCGCACCGGTCGGCCGATCGATCCGGCATCACGATCGGCACGGGCGTGTTCATTCCGCTGCCCGACGACGTGGTGGCAGGTGCGACCGATGGCATGCCCGTGACGTTCGGCTTCCGGCCAGAGGGGATGGTCCCGCGCCAGGCCGCCGATGCCGGCGCGATTGCGCGTGAGCACCAGATGGACCTGCCCATCGTGCTGGTCGAAACCTTGGGCTCCGAAGCCCTGGTGTTCATCGACCTCGGCGGCGAGGAGGTGGTCGCGAAGCTCTACCGGGTCTCCGGCGATCTGCCGACCGGTACGGTGCCCATGGTCCTCGATCTCGATCAGATCCACCTGTTCGAGGCGGACAGCGGGACACGCCTTTAGGGCCTGATCCTTTCGACCACCATCTGAGACAGAAAGCGGCTGGCGGTGTTGACCCGACGGGACGGGTCGATGCCGCGTCCATCTGATCTTGAGAAAATCAATGGCTAGACCAATCGTCGTCACAGGCGTCGTCGAGCTGCTTTGACCCTACCAGGCCGATGCCTGTTGCGTTGTCGCCGAACGCGGCCCCAGATCCGGGCTTAGCTCGGAAAACTCAGTCTTGCTGCGCCCGCGGCGGTAGCTGATCAGTCAAAAGCAAGCCGTTCGCGGCAAGACATGCAGGTCCCCTTATTCCGCGGTTCAGCTTGGCCGGGAATCCGTGCGAGGCGGCAATCTTAAATTAATTGTGATGTTGGAAATCAATTTACAAACGCAGTTCGATGCGGCTAGAAACCTACAATTAAGAATTGATAGTGCACGTTAGAGGAGGCTCGCATGGACCAGGAGCTCAACACCATCGAAGGAACGGCTCGCGCCGACTTTCTGCGCGGCAGCTGGCAGGACGACCTCATTCTGGCCGGGGCCGGAAGTGATCTGATCTTTGCAAGGGGCGGTAATGACATCGTCGACGCCGGCGACGGCAACGACCGCGTTTTTGCCGGCTCCGGCGACGATCTGGTCAAGACCGGCCAGGGCCGTGATTTCGCCGACGGCGGCAGCGGCGTCGACACGGCACAGTTCGACGGCGACAGGTCGGACTACAGGATCACCAGCTTCTTTGGTCTCACTTTCGTCACCGACCTGCGCAACGGCGAGACCGACACGCTGACCCGTTTTGAGTTTCTGAAGTTCGATGACGGCCTGTTCGACATTAACGGCGACCCGGTCGCGTCCGACCCGGAAGCGGTCGATGACGAGGCCTCGACGATCGAAGACGCAGCGATCACGATCAACGTTCTGGCCAACGACAGCGACCCCAACGACGATCCGCTGACCGTTGCGGAGGCCACGGCCACCTTCGGCAGGGTCGACATCAATACCGACGGGACGCTGCAGTATACGCCGCCTGAGAATTTCAGCGGTGAAGACACAATCACCTACACCATCTCCGATGGCAATGGCGGAACGTCGTCGGCAACCGTTACGGTTCAGGTCGATGGCGTGGCCGATGCGCCGTCTCTAATGGCGCCTAAATCGTTTGAGACGCGTGATCTTGAAGAGATCGTGCTCGCCGATCTGGTCGCGAACCTGGTGGATCGGGATGGCTCCGAACGGCTGAAGGTCAAGTTCGGTAACCTGCCGGAAGGCGCGGTGATCCTGAACAAGGCGGCCATCGCGGACAAGGAAGCACAGATCGCGGTCCTGAACGATCAGATTGAGCGGCTGCAAGAAGAGACCGGCGCTCTCGAAAGTCAACTCGTGGAACTGCGGGTGTTGATTGACGTTCTGGAGCAGGATGATCCGGCGTCCGACCGGCTGCCGGGCCTGCGCGAGCAGCGGGATGCTGGCGAAATCCGGCTCGAACAGGAACTCGAACGCAAGCTGGAACTGGAAACCAATCGCGCCAAGCTGGAGTTGGAAAAAGGCGAGCTAAGCAAGACCGCCGGCCCCGACGGCATGGTCGAGTTCGACGATCTGGGCGCCGGCTTCGCGTTGCAACTGCCCCCGGGAACGACCGAGGATTTCATTCTAGAGGTTCACGCCCTTGCCACGGAGTCCGATCCGGTGGCCAGCGAAGACGTGCGCACGGCCGAGAGTTCCGTCGAGATCGAAATCGTCGTGAAGGAATCCCCATCGGCCGAGGACGACAAGGCGACGACCAAGGAAGACACGCCGGTCACGATCAGGGTTCTCGACAATGACACTGACAGCGACGGCGACGAGCTGACGATTACGGAGGTCACGGACGGCGCCAACGGCACGGTCGTCATCAATGAAGACGGGACCGTGGAATACCGGCCAAACCGCGACTTCAGCGGTGTCGACACCTTCACCTACACGGTCGAGGACGGCAATGGCGGGGTCTCGACCGCGACGGTCAGTGTTCTCGTCGGCGGCGTGGCCGATCGACCCCAGCTGTTTGCCGCTCAATCGGTCGAGACAAGAGACTTGGCCGACGTAGAGCTTGTGCAGCTTACTGCGGCCCTCGTGGACAGGGACGGCTCGGAGAAGCTGACGGTCCAGTTCAGCAATCTGCCCCAGGGTGCCGTGATCCTGAACCCGGCCGCGATTGCGGCGAAGGATGGCCAAATCTCCGAACTTGGCAGCTTGATCGACGCTCTCGGTGCTGACCTTGGGCAGCTCAAAGAAGACATCGACGAAATATCAAAACAGATCGAAGACCTGGAGCAAGGCAACCCGGATTCGGAAGATCTCCCGCCCTTGCGGGAGCAGAAAGCGGATCTTGAAAAACAGTTTGCCGAGAAGCAGGACGTGCTTGCTGAGGCCCGGCAGGACATCGATCAGGCGAAGTTTGACAAGGCGCAGTTGACAAAGAAGGCCGACGCGAACGGAGAGATCGAGTTCCACGACGTCGGAAGCGGCTTCGTGCTGCGGCTGGCGGAAGGCACGACGGAAAACTTCGAGATGGGCGTGACGGCAATCGCCACGGAGTCCGAACCGGTGATCGACGATGACGATCGCACTGCGGAAAGAAGTACAAGCATCGAGATTATCGTCAGCGAGAGCCCGGACGCCAATGACGATACGGCGGTTACCGCCGAAGACACGCCTGTGACGATTGACGTTCTCGACAACGACACCGACACCGACGGGGACCTGTTGACCGTGATCGACGTCCTTGGCGTCTCAAATGGCTCAGCCGACCTCAATGACGACGGCACGATCACGTTCACCCCGGACCCCAATTTCAGCGGTGAGAGCGGGTTCACCTACACGATCACGGACGGCAATGGCGGGGTTTCGGACGCATCGGTTAAGGTGCTGGTCGGCGGCGTCGCGGACACGCCCAATCTCTTGCTGCCAAATGCCCTGGAAACGTTCGATCTGTCGCCGATTCCCTTGGACAGGATCGACGCCAGCCTGACGGACACGGACGGCTCGGAGAGCCTGAAGGTCAAGTTCAGCGGTCTGCCGCAAGGCACAACAAAGATCGAAAACCCGAGTGCGATCGCGGCGAACAGCTCGCTGATCGATGACCTGAGGGCTGAAAACGAAACCTTGGCTCGAGAGCGCACCGAAGCAGATGAGGAGCTTGTCTTCCTCAACGGACGTCTTCAGGACGCTGAGGCCGATCCGAACTTTCCACCGACCGAACTTGAGGAGCTGAGAAACCGCAAGGCGGGTGTCGAGGACCTGATCAAGGGCTTGGTCGCCAGGACTCAAGAGAACGAGACAACGGTCGAAGAACTGTTCAAGCAGAACGAGCAGTTGTCACAGATGGCCGATGAGAATGGCGAGATCGAGTTCCACGGGTTCGGCGACGGGTTTTTCATGCTGTTGCCCGAGGGCACGGTCGACGATCTCGTGGTCAAGGTCGATGCAACCTCGATCGAATCCGAGCCTCTGGCAGGCCCCGAATTCGAGACCGCAACGGTTTCGCGATCGTTCCAGATCATCGTGCAGGAATCGCTGGCGGCGCAAGATGACTTTGTCACGACGATAGAGGATGTGCCGTTAACGATCTTCGCGACGGCCAATGACGTTGGCGAAGGCCCCAAGATCTCGGAACTCGGGACCCCTGCGAACGGCACGGTCGTCATCGATGACAATGGCGACCTGGTGTACACGCCAAATGCCGACTTCAGTGGCGTCGACACATTCAACTACCAGGTCACGGACGCTTTTGGGGATGTCGACTTCGCGACGGTCGAGGTCACCGTCGGTGGCGTTGCCGACACGCCTAACCTGGCGCTGCCGGACAGTCTGGCCACGACGGATCTGGCGCCGATTTCGCTCGATGGCATCCAGGCAAGCCTGGCTGACACGGATGACTCCGAAAGCCTGAAGGTGAAGTTCGGCGGGCTGCCAGAAGGTTCAATCATCTCGTTCCCTAGCCGCTTCGCGGCGTTCAATAGCCGGCTCGAGGCCGTCGAAGCCGATATTGCCAGGGTTGAAGCCCTGACGGCCGAGACGGAGAGGACCCTTGGCGAAACCAATGCGGCGATTGACGCGTTGAGCGACATTACCGATCCAACTGAGGATCAGCTCAATGAACTCGCCGCGCTGGAGCAAGGCAGGGACGCCTTGCAAGGCGAACTGCAGACCCTGTCGGATCAGCGGGCTGAGTTTGTCGTCAGGCGGGACGAGCTACGGCCCATTGTCGAGGATCTCTTGCAAACGGCGGACAAGGACGGCCATATCGAGATCAAGGGCTTTGGCCCTGGCTTCATCCTGCAATTGCCGAACGGCGTCATCGACGATTTCAAGCTCACCGTCGAGGCAATCGCGACAGAGTCAGAGCCGTTGGCGAGCCCGGACACCGAGACCGCAAGCGCGTCGGGCGAAATCCAGGTCAGTGTCCAGGAAAGCCCGCAGGCGGTGGACGATGAACTCAGAGTCCGCGAAGACGAAGCGGGCGAGATCAACGTCGTTGCCAACGACATCGACAGCGACGGAGACGCGCTGACGATCTTCAACGTGACCGACGGCGCCAATGGAACGGCGGAGGATTTGGGCGGCGGCAACATCCGCTACACACCGAACCTCAACTTCAGCGGCGACGATCAGTTCACCTACACGATCAGAGATCCGGACGGGAACTCCAGCACCGCGACCGTCAGGGTCGTTGTAAATGGCGTTGCCGATACTCCAGGACTGCCCGTGCCGGAAAGCCTTGAGACCATCGATCTTGCCGACATCAGCCTCGACAACATCCGGGGCTCCTTGGCCGACGATGATGGCTCCGAGAGCTTGCTGATCCGGCTCAGCGACGTGCCGGACGGCGCCGTGGTGACGAATCCCAGCGCGATTGCCGAACGTGAAGCGGAGCGGGGCAGCCTTGACACATCGATCAAATCTCTTCGGATCGAAGTCGTCTCTAAGCAGCAGCAGGTTGACGATAAGCTGGTGGAACTGGCGGATCTGAAAGGCACCAACGCGCCGCAGGTGGAGATCGACGCCAAGCAATGGGAGATCGACGACCTCAACCAGCAGATCAGCGATCACAATGACGAGATAGGGCTGTCGAACGCGCGGATCGATGAGCTGGAATTGGAGATCGCGGCGTTCACGATCTCTCCCCCGCCCGGTTTCGGCGGTTTCGTTGGTTACGACGGGTCGATCGGTGGTTGGGTTCTGCGCCTGCCACCGGGGACGACGGAGGATTTCGTCCTCGGGGTCGAAGCCCTGGCATTTGAATCCGACCCGGTCTTGAACAATGACGACCGTCAGGCGGCGAGCGAAAGGACAACCGTCGGCGTCAAAGTGTTGGAAAGCGCGCAGGCGCGGGCTGACAACGCCCAAACCGACGAAGACACGCCCGTCGACATCAACGTGCTGGCAAACGATCTTGGCGACAGCAATGCGCCGGTCGATGTGGTCGACGTGTCGGAACCGACCAATGGTGCTGTGCAAATCAATGCGAACGGCACCATCACTTACACGCCGTTCGAAAACTTCAACGGCTCGGACACCTTCACCTACACGATCGAGGACGAGAACGCCGGCCAAAGCACGGCAACGGTGAACGTGACCGTGATCCCCGTAAACGACCTGCCGGAAGGTGCCCCGGCCTTATCGGGCACGCCTGAGGTTGGTCAGATACTGAGGGCCAACCCCGACCCGATCAACGATCCGGATGGCATCCGTTCCATCAACCAGTATGCCTGGCAGGTTTCCGCCGACGGCATCAACAACTGGGAAACCATCCTCGGCGAGGTCGGATCGACGTTGGAAGTCCCTCCCGAGGCCGAAGGTCGGTTCTTGCGCGTTTGGGTCATCTACACCGACGATGGTGGCACCGAGGAAAACGTGTTCAGTGCGCCCACGGCCCAGGTTGTGCCCGCGCCAGACCCCAATCAGGACCCGATCGCAAACGACGACGCCTTCGCAGTCAGGGCGGGTCAGGGGTTTAATCCCGTCCTCGATGTGCTGAGAAACGATGAGGATCTGAACTTGGACCGGTTGAGCATTATCGATGTCAGTGACCCCAGCAACGGGACCGCCGAAATCCGCGAGTTGCCCGGCGGGTTTCAAGGGTTGGTGTACACACCAGAAGCAGGTTTCGTCGGCACCGACAGCTTCACCTACGAGATTTCGGACGGCAATGGCGGCATGGCGACCGCTACAGTAACTGTAACTGTCGATGATGGTGGCGGCCGACCGCCGGGGGACGATGGCGGCCGACCGCCGGGGGACGGTGGCGGCCGTCCGCCGCCCGGCGATGGGGGTGGAGGTCGCCCTCCGCCCGACGTCATTTTTCCCATCCTGCCCAACCCGATTCAGGGCAACTTCGCTGCCTCGCAGGATCCCGGCGGTGGCACGATGACGGGGACGCCGGACAGCGACGTCTTCCTGTTCAGCCAAGGTGACGGTGCCGTCAATCTGCTTGGCTTCCAGCAGGCGACCGGCACCGCCGGCGGGGTCGCCGATCAGATCCAGTTCTCGGGCTTCGGGCTGGCTTTTGCCGACCTGGACAGCAACGACGACGGTCGGGTCGATGCCGACGATGCGGGTGAAGCTCTTGTCAGTGGAGGCGCCGGCGCGCCGCTCGCGCTCGATTTCGGCGGCGGCGACGTCTTGTTGGTCAACGGCGTCTCGTTCTTGACCGAGGACGATCTGCTGTTCGTCTGACGTCAGGCGGACTGCAACTCAGCGCGGCGCCGGTGAAACGGCCATCGGCGTCGTGCGCGGTATGCTTCTGTCAGCCGGGTCACCGGCTATCCGAGAGTGCCGTGCGATGGTCTCGACACCCATCGCGCCTCTTGGCAACCAAAAATAACTAGTATCGATAGAAAGCAATTTAAAAGAAGCGCCTGAGCGCCCGTAGTAACTACAATTAAGAATTGCGGTTAGAACTCTTGGAGGCTCGCATGGTGGACGATCGCACCACAGTGAAAGGAATGGTTCGCGCCGTCTCTACGCGCGACGGCTGGCGCGGCGATCCGGAGAAGGGGGCGGCTGGCGCCGCAGCCGCCGGTGACGTCGCCGCTGCTGTCGACTGCCCGGCCAACGATTCCAATCCCGACGCGGGCACACCAAAGGCGGCGGTCTCCAACGGCCGTGTCATGCCGGCGGCCAAACGCGCGCCAGGCGATGTGGTGGACGAAAACCACGGCGGCGAAGACACGATCAGTTGCACCATCTCCGACGGCAACGGCGGGACCGTGACAGTACCGGTTGAGGTCGGCGCGGGCGGCATTGCCAACATCGGACGCTTCACGACACGGTCGAACCATACGGCGGGCAAGCGCGGGGCAAGTCAACTCGCCAGCTTGGCCGTCAGCCCGGTCGGCAAGGACGGATCGGAAACGCTGAAGGTTCAGTTCAACGGTCTGCCGTCGGGCAGCGTCGTCTCCCATCCCGCGGCAATCGCCAAGAAGAATGCCGAACTGGCCATGCTGTCTGACCGGATTGCGGCGCTGCAGACCGAGCTTGCGGCAACCGAGCGGATGCGTGCAAAGACGGCCCGCAAACGCCAGCAACTGATCGATGCCGGCGGACAACAGAAGGATATCGACAGGCTTTCCGCCAAACTCGCCGATCTTGAGGGCCGCATAACGCTGAAGGTTGCCCAGCGGTCGGTGGCCGAAATCGAGCGTGATATCGCGCGGCTCGAAAGCCAGCAATTGACCCAGACGGCCGGCGCAGGCGGCACCGCCAGCTTCCACGGACCCGGCAGCGGCTATGTTCTGCACCTGCCACATGGCAACGGGGACGATTGCGCTCCTTCAATCGTTCCGATGGCTACGGACGCCGTTCAACGCGCGAACCGAATGACGCGACAGTATCGGCCGAAGACCTGATCCTGTCTCAGTCGCCCAGAGCCCCATAAAGCGTGACGACTAGACGATCTAAGGATTTGGTCCTTAGCCGGCGCCGTCAAAAAGGTGGCAGGCAACCTCGCGGGTTCCGCGCTCGGAGACCTTACGCCTGACAAGTGCAGGCCGGTCTCTCCGGCAGACATCCATCGCCTTCGGACAGCGCGCGGCAAACGGGCAGCCGGACGGCGGGTTGGACGGGTCGGGCAGTTCGCCGGTCACCGCCACCCGCTCGATCGCCGGCATGGCGTCACCAGCCACGTGAGGTACGGCGGACAACAGCGCGGCGGTGTAGGGGTGGGCCGGGCCGGCGAACAGGGCGTCGGTCTCGGCCAGTTCGACGATGCGGCCGAAATACATCACCGCGACCCGGTCGCTGACATGGCGCACGACCGACAAATCATGGCTGATGAACAGGAAGGCGATGCCGCGCTCGCGCCGCAGATCGGCGATCAGGTTCAAGATCTGCGACTGGATCGAGACGTCCAGAGCCGAGACCGGCTCGTCCGCGACCACCAGGTCCGGCTCCAACGCGATGGCGCGGGCGATCGCAATGCGCTGGCGCTGGCCGCCCGAGAACTCATGCGGATAGCGGTCGACCGCGTCCGGCTCCAGGCCGACCGCGTCCAGCAGCTCACGCACCTTGGCGGCACGCTCCGCCTTGCTGCCGACGCCATGAACGGCCAGCGGCTCACCGATGACCTTGCCCACCGTATGACGCGGGTTCAGCGCGCCGAACGGGTCCTGAAAGATGATCTGCAGGCGCCGGCGCAGCGGCTTCAACGCGCTCAGGGACAAGGCGGCAATGTCTTCACCATCGACCCGCACGCGGCCCGCGCTGGGCTCCGTCAGGCGCAGCAGCGTGCGGCCCAGCGTCGTCTTGCCGCTGCCGGACTCGCCGACCACGCCCAGCGTCTCCCCCTTGTTCAGCGAGAAGTCGACATCGGCCAGCGCAAACACCTTGCCGGACCGGCCCTGGCCGAAGGTCTTGGTCAGCCCCTCGACCTTTAGAAGTGGCGGCGCGCCGGTCATGACCCGATCGGGTTCCAGCAAGCGAAGCGTCCGCCGGTGTCGATAGTGGCAAGCGGCGGTGCTTCGCTGTCGCACCTCGCCAGCCGGTTGGAACAGCGGGGCGCGAAGTGACAGCCCGCGCCGCGTGCGGCCGGTGCCGGTACCGTGCCCTCGATGGTCGGCAAACGGCCACCCCGATCATGCGCGGCAGGTCGCGACCGGATCAGGCCGGCGGTGTAGGGGTGGCGCGGCTGGCGGAACACGCGCTCCGCTGAGTCCTCCTCGATCAGCCGGCCGGCATACATGACGCCGACGCGATCACACTGCTCCGACACCACGCCCAGATCATGTGTGATCAGCAGCACCGCCATGCCCAGTTCGCTGCGCAGCCGGTCGATCAGCGACAGGATCTGGGCCTGGATCGTCACATCCAGCGCCGTGGTCGGCTCGTCGGCGATCAACAGCTTCGGGTCGCAGGCGAGCGCAATGGCGATCATCACCCTTTGGCGCTGGCCGCCGGACAGTTCGTGGGGATAGCGGCCAAGCTGACGGGCGGGGGCCGGCAGGCCGACCATGTCGAGCAGGCGGATCGCCTCGTTTCGCGCGGCCGCGCCACGCAGATGCCGATGCAGGCCGAGGCTCTCGCCGATCTGGTCGCCGACCGTGAACACGGGGTTCAGGCTGGTCATCGGCTCTTGGAAGATCATGCCGATTTCCGCGCCCCTGATCTGGCGCATCAGGCGGGGTGGGGCGGTCAACAGGTCACGTCCGCCGAACAGAATGCGCCCGCCGTCATAACGGCCGGGCGGCTGGGCCACCAGGCGCAGGATCGACAGGGCCGTCACACTCTTGCCGCAGCCGCTTTCGCCGACCAGCCCATAGACCTCGCCGGCCGCGATCGACAGGCTCAACCCGTCGACGACCGGTGCGCGCCGGCCCGTCGTGGCAGAGCGCGCGCCCATGGAAATGGTCAGATCGTCGATCTGCAGCAGCGGTGCCGACGCGCCCATGCGTTGAACTCAAGCGGCCAGCGGTTGGTTCAGCCGTCCGCCGGGCATCGGATAGGGCACGCCGGTCGTGGTCGGCACGCTTAAGGGAAGGTTCATCGTTGCACGCACGGCCAGGAAGGCCATCATCTGCGCCTCGATCGCGTCGCCGTTCCAGCCGACCGCCTCGACCGGCTCGACCGGTACGCCCAGCCGCGTGGCCAAGCCCTTCATCATGGTGTCGTTGTGACGGCCACCGCCTGTGACCAGCCAACGCTTTGGCGGCCCGGGCAGGTGGTCGAGGGCCAGCGCCACGGTCTCGACGGAAAAGGCGGTCAATGTCGCCGCACCGTCTTCCAACGACAGACCCGAAACGGGCGCGGCGGAAAAGGCGTTGCGGTCCAGCGATTTGGGCGGCGGCAGTTCGAAGTAGCCGTTGTCGAGCAGCCGGGCCAGTGCCGCCTCATCGACCTTACCGTTGGCTGCAAGCGCGCCGCCGGCGTCGAAGGCCGCACCGCTCTTGGCGGCAACCCAGTCGTCGATCATCGCGCTGGCGGGGCCGGTGTCGAACGCCAGCACCAAATCGTCCTCATCGTCCGGGCCACGGTCGATGAAGGTCACGTTGCCGACGCCGCCCATGTTCAAGATGGCGACGGGCCGCTCCAGATCCGTGGCCAATGCAGCGTGATAGAGGCTGGCGAAAGGCGCGCCCTGGCCGCCGGCGGCGACGTCGGCATGGCGCACCTGATCGACAACGGGGCGGCCAATCGCGGCGGCCAACGCCGCACCGTCGCCCAACTGGCGGGTCAGGTGCCGTTCTGGGGCATGCAGTATCGTCTGGCCGTGAAAACCGACAATGTCGATCGTATCAAGGTCGACCGCTGCGTCCTTGCAGAACGACCCGATGGCGTTCGCGTGGGCGTCGACGATGGCCGCGTCCTCATCCGTTAGGGGGGCTGTAGCCGCCAGTTCCGGATCGGCGGCGATCGTCAGCAAGCGGTGTCGAAGGTCCGTCGGGTAGGGCAGGGTCGCGGACGGGCCGAAGGCGAGGACACGATGCCCGTCCGTGCGCAGAACGGCGAGGTCAATCCCGTCCATCGAGGTGCCGCTGATCAGACCGAGAGCGGTGAGGTTGGTCATTGGATGAGGCCCGCTGGAAGTGTAACCGTCTATCGCCAGCATAGGCCGAATCCAATGCCAATTAAAAGCCACCTTGCGGATTTGGCGCAATCCGGCGCCTTGCCGATAATACCAATTTGTCGAGGGAACATGGGGCCGTCTTTCACCGTTGACCGCTTCGCGGGCCTCACCCTATAGTTTGGCCAAGAATTCCAATTCAATACCAGTTGGCTGTCTTCAGCTGACGGAGTCTTTGTTTCAAGGGGAGGGGAAAATGACAGTGTTTCGATCCGTCATGTTGGCGTCGGCGGCAACGGCGCTTGCACTCGTAACCGCAGGCGCGTCGGCCCAAACGCTACAGGTGGCGACCGACCAGTCGCCCGTCGGCCTGGACCGGCACGTGGCGACGGCCTTTTCGACCACACTTATTACTGGCCCGATCTATGAAGGGCTGACGGCAACGGACTCCGGCCTGCAGGTGATCCCGGCCCTGGCGGAAAGCTGGACGGTATCGGAAGACGGGCTGACCTATGTCTTCACCTTGCGCGACGGCGTGACGTTTCATGATGGCAGCGCGCTCGATGCCGCCGATGTTGTCGCGACCTTCACACGCGTGCAGGACGAAGCCACCGGCTCGCCGCTCGCCAGCCGCATCGACATGGTCGAGAACGTCGAGGCGACCGGCGACACCGAGGTGACCTTGACGCTCAGCACGCCGGCGGCGGCCCTGTTGAGCGAGCTAACCACCGTCGTCATCGTGCCGTCGGAAGTGGCGGACGGTTCCAGCGACGTCGATCTGCAGCGCCAGCCGGTCGGCACCGGCCCGTTCCAGTTCGGCGAATGGGTGCCCGACACCTATATCGAACTGACGGCGTTTGCCGACTATTGGGACAGCGAACTACCGCTGGTCGAGGCCGTGCGTTTCAATATCGTGCCCGAGGCGTCGACGCGCCAGGTCGGCCTGTCGACCGGCACCTACGACATGCTGCCGAACATCGACAGCGCGACGGCCGTGACTTTGCAGGCCACGCCCAACGTCACCCTGCTGCAGACGGCGGATCTCGCCTACAGCCTGATCGGCATGAACGTGGCCGAGGCACCGTTTGACGACCCGGCCGTGCGCGCCGCGGTCAATATGGGCATTAACCGCGACCAGTTGGTCGAGGCGGTCTATTTCGGCCAGGCGGAGCCGGGTGGCCCGCTGTCGCCGGCGCTGGAGGAATGGGCGCTGCCGGTGGCGGAGTTCAACT
The DNA here is from genome assembly GCA_039177555.1 of Pseudomonadota bacterium. Taxonomy (GTDB): domain Bacteria; phylum Pseudomonadota; class Alphaproteobacteria; order DSM-16000; family Inquilinaceae; genus JANQGH01. The sequence goes on from JBCDFV010000008.1 coordinate 72,540, forward strand.
GCTATGGCGGCGATCCGGCGGCCGCCCAGCAGATGTTAGCCGAGGCGGGCTATACCGATCCGGTGGCGTTCACCATCAACGTGCTTGGCTCGCTCCAGACCGTGGTCGACGCCGCCCAGGTCGTCCAGGCCCAGTTGAACGAGGCCGGGTTCGACGTGACCTTGAACGTGCAGGAGCAGGGCACGTTCGTGCAGGATTGGCGGAATTCCAACTTCCAGGCCTTCGCCAGCCTGAATGGCGGCCGCACCGATCCGGACGGCTATCTCTATCGCACCTTCCATTCGGGCGGCTCGACCAACGTCTTCAACTATGCCGACGCGCAGGTCGACGAATGGTTGGAAGCCGGGCGCAGCGCCGTCGACCCTTCGGAACGCGAGGCCATCTACGCCCAACTGCAGGAGACGCTCGCCTGTGAAGGGCCAATCGCGCATTTGGCGTACGGCGACCTGTACACTGCTACCACCGAGGGTGTAGAAGGGTATGAAGTGGTTGGTGACCGCTCGACACGGTATCTGCGCCAAACCAGCGTGGCACAGTGACGATCGGTCCAATGGGGGGCGCTGTGACGCGCGAGCAATCGCGCCGCGGCGCACCTTGATACGGTGCCGGTGATCCTTCCTCCCGGGTTGCCGGCACCGCTGCTTCCACGCCAAGAGTAAGCAATGGCGCGCTATCTCGCGGTTCGCCTCAGCGACCTCGTGTTCGTCCTGTTCGGCGTTTCGGTCGTCGCCTTCTTGATGATCCGGTTGATTCCGGGCGACGCCGTGGAAATCATGCTTGGCGCCAATGCCGAGGTAACGGACGAGCAAATCGCGCTGGTGCGCCAGCGTCTGGGTCTCGATCGCGGGCTGGTCGAGCAGTACATCGCCTGGCTCGGCGACCTTTTGCGCGGCGATCTGGGCACCTCGCTGTGGACCGGCGTGCCGGTCACGCAGGAGATCGGCGCGCGCATCTGGGTCACCTTGGAACTCAGCCTTCTGGCCATGGCCTTGTCCGTGGCGCTGGCGATCCCGGCCGGCTGTGCCATGGCCTATTTCCGCAGCTCCTTCGCCGACTACGCCATCCGGATCGTGACCATCGCCGGAGTGACGGTGCCGAATTTCTGGCTCGGCGCCTTGCTGATCTACCTGTTCTTCATCCTGTTCCCGTCCTTCCCCTCGATTGGCTGGGTGCCGTTTTCTGAAGACCCGCTCGGCAATCTGGCGCGCCTGATGCTGCCGACGATCGCGCTCGCAGTGCCCGTGCTGGCGTCGCTCTCGCGCATCGCAAGATCGGCCATGCTGGATGCGTTGGGTCAGGATTATATCCGGACCGCCCGCGCCAAGGGGGTGCCGGATACCCGGGTGGTGTTCCGCCACGCGTTGCGCAACGCGCTGATCCCCTTCGTCACGGCGGTCGGCATCTATGCCGGTTACCTGTTCGGCGGCGCCATCGTGGTCGAGCAGGTGTTCGCCCTGCCGGGTCTCGGCCGCCTGATGATCGGCGCGATCGCCGAACGGAACTACCCGCTGGTCCAGGCCTCGATCCTGCTGGTCACGACGGTCTTCGTGCTGATCAACTTTCTGATCGACCTGCTTTACGCGGCGCTGGATCCCAGGATCAGCCTGAAATGAGCGCGGCTTCGATCCCTGGCCATCGTCGCCGTCTGTTGCCGCGTCATCCGCTGGTGATCGTTGGCGGCACGCTGGTCGCGCTGCAGGTGCTGTTGGCGGTCTTCGCGCCGTTACTGGCGCCCTACGACCCGCTGGCCCAATCCATCCTGGACCGCATGCAGGGGCCCAGCGCGGCGCACTGGCTGGGCACGGACCGGTTCGGCCGGGATATCCTGTCGCGCATTCTCTACGGCTACCGCGCCTCGTTCGCCATTGCCGCCAGCGCGGTGGTGATCGCGCTCTTGATCGGCGGCACGCTTGGCATCCTGTCCGCCGTGTATCGCGGCTGGACCGATCGGGTGATCATGCGGCTGATGGATGTACTGTTCGCGTTTCCGATCATCCTGTTGGCCATCGGCATCATCGCCATCCTGGGCCCGGGTGCGGTGACCACGGCGGTCGCCATCGGCATCGTCTACATTCCGATTTTCGCCCGGTTGCTGCGCGGCCCGACGCTGGTCGTCGCCGCGACGGAATATGTCGAGGGCGCGCGCGCGATCGGCGCCGGCACCGGCCGTATCATCGTCAGCCACATTCTGCCCAACCTGACCAGCGTGATCCTGGTCCAGGCCAGCCTGTCCTTGTCGACCGCCATCCTTGTGGAGGCTTCCTTGTCGTTCCTGGGCATCGGCAGCCAGCCGCCATCGCCATCACTGGGGCGGATGCTGTCGGAGGCGCGCGAGTATCTGCTGCTGTCGCCTTGGGACAGCGTGTTTTCGGGCCTGGCAATCCTGCTGGCCTCCTTCGGTTTCAACCTGCTTGGCGACGGCCTTAGAGACGCGCTCGACCCGCGGCTACGGGGTGCCGATTGAGCGATCAGTAAGACAGCAGCCGGATGGTGGTGCGCGGCGCGGTTCTCTTTTGTGCCGCGCTCGCCATAACGGCCATGATGGATGTGCTGGTCAAGCTGGGCAGCGAACGTCCCGGTCCGGTCGCCATGCTGATGGCGCGCAGCTTGGGGGCGCTGGTCATCGTTGCGCCGCTGACCGTCGTGCGCAGCGGCTGGCGGCGGATGCGGCCTGAACGCTGGGGATACGTCATCATTCGGTCGGTGCTGCTCGGGTTGGGCACGGCCCTGTTCTTCTGGTCGCTGAGCGATCTGACGCTGCCGGTGGCCTACGTCATCACCTTCAGCATGCCGATCATCATGATCGGTCTTGCCGCCCTGTTTCTCGCCGAACGGGCCGGCGCGCTGGGCTGGCTTGCCGCGCTGGCGGGCTTCGCCGGTATCTTGCTGGCAATCGACCTGCCGGCCGTGATGGCCAGCGAAGAAGGCTCGGTGTCGTTGCTCCATGCCGGCGCTGCCTTCACGGCCGTCGTCTTTTACGCCGTTGCCCTCTTGATGGTTCGAGGCCCAGTGGCGGGGGAAACCACCGAGGCGCTGGTCGTGTGGGGCCTCATCGGTACCGGTGCTGTCGCTTTGGTCTTGGCATTGATCGGCGAACTTCAAGGGCGGTCCATACCGTGGCCCAGGGCGCATGAATGGGCGATGCTGGCCGGCGTAGCGGTTGCCGGCGCGATCAGCCAGTTGCTGCTGACCCGGGCGTTCCAGACCGCGCCGGCGTCGAAGCTTGCGCCGTTCGGCTATACGCCCTTCATCTGGGGCGTGCTGTTCGCCGTGCTGATCTGGCGCGATTGGCCGGACCCGACGACTTGGGCCGGGGCCGCCGTCATCATCGCAGCAACCCTGATTGCTGGGCGTGCCACGCGACAGTGAAGGGGCTCGCGCCGCAGCCTTCGGCCGCGTGCCGACCGAGGCTGCGGCCCGTTGAGAGGCCTAGTCGCCGATCTCTCCGATCTCCCAGTATTCCGGGTTGAAGCCGTGGATGTCGCCGTTGTCGGCACGCACCTCGACCTTGATCTCGATGCCGGTATCGGTTTGGACATCGAGCACGTAGATGGCGTGGCCCTCCTGGTTCATGATCCACTCGCGGTGCACGATCTGGCCCGGCGCTAACGCCAGTGCCGTCGCGTCTGCCTGCGACTGATCGATGGTGGCCTGTGAGGCGAACTCGTCCCCGCTCGGGTCGATATGTCGCTCGATATGCTCCACGAAACCGGTGGAGGCGTTGCAGTCGACATTCCACTCGGTGCCGTTCGCGGACGATACGATATGGAACTCGTAGCGCGGCACACCTTCCTCGGACTTGAACTCAACCGCGCGCACGTCGCCCGCCACGGTGGCGATCGCCATGCCGAGACAGTCCTCAAATGCAACTTCGCCGCGTGGGATGTGAGGAACGCCAGTGATTTCCTGGCCCTGCTGAGCGAGAGCCGCACCCGAGGCCAAAACGGCAAGGCCGGTGCTTATAGCGAGTGTGCAACCAAAGGACTTTGATTTCATCGTCTGCATCTCCTTGAGGTGGGGGCTCGTGAAGGCGGATGTCGATTGGAATCGCTTTCGATGGGCCGCGATCAAGCATACGATAGCGACAGGTGCAGGCCTCCGCCAGCCGCCCCGGCGATCCCACCGCTGACACGACCGGCCGATGTCGGCAGAATGCCGACATGACCGACATCGCCGTCGATCGCTACGCGATCTATTTCTTTCCCGACCCTCAATCATTGCTCGCCAGACTTGGCCAGGATTGGCTCGGCCGATCGGTCGAGATGGCCACTGGCGAAGGGCAGCCGCCTGGTGAACTCGGGCCGGACCTGCCGCCCGACATCTGGCGCAAGGCCACGGCGATGCCGCGGACCTATGGCTTTCACGCGACGCTGAAGGCGCCCTTTCGTCTTGCGGCCGGACAAAGCCGTGAAACGCTGCAGCAGGCGGTCGCGAAATTGGCGTCGGGCTTGGTGCCCTTTGCGCTGCCGCCGCTACAGGTCGCCGCCTTGGGCGGCTTTCTGGCCCTGTGCCTGGGCGAGCCGTCGATCGAAATGGATGCGCTGGCCGACCGCTGCGTCATGGACCTCGACACGTTCCGCGCACCATTGACGGCTGCCGAACGGGCCAAGCGCCGCCCGGAAAGGCTCACGGCACGGCAGCGCAGGCATCTTGATCGCTGGGGCTATCCCTATGTGCGCGAGGATTTTCTGTTCCATATGACGCTGACGGGAAGCCTGCCCGAAGAGGTCAGGGACACAGTCGCCCCGATCGTTCGGCGCCTCATGGCGCCGCTCGGTCAGACGACGCACCGCGTCGATCGGTTGAGCCTATTTCATCAGTCGCAGCCGGGTGGCCCGTTTGTCATGATTCGGCAGTTTCCCCTCCAGCGCGAGCCGGGATGACCCGACGCGACGGCGGGTTCACGATCCGGCCGGCGACACCGTCGAATGTTCCGACGATCGCTGGGACCGCGGAGACCGATGTGACCTGCTGACGCGAAGTCTATCGGGGCAACTCGCCGCCGCCGATAGTGGCGCGCCCGTCGATGCGACGCCGCGCGACTTGCCTAATCGGGCAAGGCGTCGCGGCAGGCCTTGGCGATGGCGGCCCTGGTGGCCTCGTCCAACGTGGCCACCGCACTCGCCATGGCGCGAAGTTGTTGGCGTGCGCCCGTAAGCTGATCGTGCAGCGATAGGACAACGCCCAACGCCTCGTCGTCGATGTCGCAGGCGCGTTTCAGGCTGACGATCAGGCGCAGCCGGGCGACATCGACCTCGTCGAAATGCGGCTCGTCGTCTTGCCAGACCGGAACGACCCAATGCTCCGCCAGGCTGGTTTCCAGAACGGTCGCGTCCAAATCCGTGACGACCTTGAAGACGGCCCGCGTGCCCTTGATGACCACGGTCATGACCCGGCTCCCGCCTTGGCCCGTTCGCGGCGCTTCAGGCGCGGGTCGTAGGCGTGACGCTCGCGCCAGTCCGACAGGAATTCGGCGAGCTCGCTGTCGATCGTCTCGGGCATCACGACGTCGAGATGGACAAGCTGGTCGCCGCGCGTATCGCCCGATGTCAGGCCCTTACCTTTCAGGCGCAGCGTTTGGCCGGAATTGGCCCCCTTGGGCACGGTGACCATGACGGTGCCGTCGACCGTCGGCACGGGCACCTTGGCGCCCAGCGCTGCCTCGTCGATCGCGATGCCGATGGTGACATGAACATCGTTGCCGTCGGCGGTGAACAGCGGGTCGGGTTTTAGCCGGATCTCGACATAGGCGTCGCCCGCCGGTGCGCCGCCGCCCGGCTGACCCTGGCCCTTCAGGCGCAGGCGCTGGCCGTCGCGCGTGCCGGGCGGGATCTTGACGCGCAACTGCTTACCGTCGGGCATGGTCACGGTCGTGGTCACGCCCTTGGCGGCATCCAGGAACTCCACCTCCATGGAGTAGTTCACGTCCGCCCCCCGCGCCGGACCGCGCCTACCACGGGCTGCCCGGCCGCCGAACAAATCGTCGAACACGGATGACAGGTCCGGCCCGCTGTCCTGAAACGTATGCCAGCTCTGGTATTTCTGGCCGCCCGGCCCGCCGGCCTGCTGGCGATAGAAGGCATGTTCGGGTCGCTCCGCCCCGCTTTCGTCGATCTCGCCGGCGTCGTAGCGACGCCGCTTTTCCTCGTCGCCGAGTATGGCGAAAGCGGCCGAGATTTCCTTGAAGCGCTTTTCCGCCTCGGCATCGTCGGGGTTGAGGTCGGGGTGGTGGGTCTTGGCGAGCTTGCGATAGGCGCGCTTGATCTCCTCGTCCGACGCCGACGGCGTGACCCCCAACGTGTTGTATAGCGCTTTGTCCGCCATGACTTGATCGCTGTTCCTTGGCTTACTGTTCCGCAACGGCGATATGGGCAGCCGCGTCAGGCAGGTCTATCCCCATCACAGGACGCCAATCAACCGTTACGCTGCGCTGATCGGCACAAGCTGGCCGTCGATTGCCGCCAACCAGTCTCGATGGTGTCGCCGCGCCTCGATGGCGTCGGCCAGCGAAACCGCCTGGAACTGGACCTCGGTGCCTGGCCGGCCCTGGGCCAGGATGTCCATATCGCAGCTAAGGACCGTGGCGATCTTCGGATAGCCGCCGACCGTTTGCCGATCGGCCATCAGCACGATCGGCTGGCCGTCGCCCGGAACCTGGATGCTGCCCGGCGCAATGCCTTCGGAAATGATGTTGGCCACCCCTTGCGTGGCCAATGCCTGGCCCTCCAGGCGGAAACCCATGCGGTCGGACCGGCGATCGATGCGATAGGGCGCCTCGACCAACTGCGTGCGCGTGCGGTCGTCGAAGAAGTCGTCCTGCGGGCCCAGAACGACGCGGATTGTGGGCCGCTTGTCGCGCGCCGGCGGCTCGGCCAAGTACCTGGTCGGTTGATCTTCGGCATCCGGGCCGACGGGCAGGATATCGCCAGTCTTTAAACCGGCACCGTCGAACGGTCCGATGCCGGACCGAAGATGGGTCGACAGGCTGCCGAACACGGGCGGCAGATCGAAGCCGCCGGCGACCGCCAGATAGCCGAACATGCCGTCCCGGTCCGGCAGCACGGTCGCGGTCTGGCCGCGATGAAGCACGGTCGACCGCCAACTGCCCTGCCCAACGCCGTCGATCGTCAAGCCCGCCGCACCCGCGACCGCCACGCTGATCGCGCCGCCGCCACAGCGTAAGCGCGCGCCGGTCACCGCGATCTCGATCGCCGCCGTTTCGGGCGCGTTGCCGACCAGACGGTTGGCGATGGCAAGCGCCGTCCGATCCATGGCGCCGGCGACCGGCACGCCAAAGCGCTGATATCCGCGCCGCCCGCCGTCTTGCAGCGTAGTCAGGGGGCCGGCCTGAATGACGTAGAGCGCGCGGGTCATGGGAGGGGGGCGACCAGCGGGTCGCCGGTTTCGGCCCGGCGCTCCAGCGCTTCCCAATTCCCATGATCAATGGGCTCGAACCGCACGGTATCGCCGGCGGCGAGCAGAAAGGGCTCTGTGCGGTTGGGGTCGAAGACGCGCACGGGCGACCGGCCGAGCATATGCCAACCGGATGGCGCCGCGATCGAAAAGATGCCGGTCTGTGCCCCGCCGATGCCGACGCTGCCGGCCGGCACCTGCGGGCGGGGCGAGGCCAGCCGTTCGGTCGCCAATGCCGGGTCGAGTCCGCCCATGAAGGCAAAGCCCGGCATGAAGCCGAGCATGTAGACCCGATAGTCGGCCTGGCTGTGGCGCCGTATGACGTCGTCCGCGGTCATGTCGTGCTGTGCGGCCAGCGAGTCGAGGTCCTGCCCGAACGCGCCGCCATAGGCCGTCGGCAGGATCCATCGGCGATGGGCCTGACGATCGTCGGGCCGCTCGTCAGCGAGCGACAGTACAAGGTCTTGCAGCCGGTCCGGGGGCAGGACCAGCGGGTCGTAATGAATCGACAGCCCTGTATAGGCCGGTATGATCTCCACCAGCCCGTCCGGCGCCTTCGTCCTGAGTGCGGCGTCCAGGGCCAGTACGGTTTCGCTCAAACCCGCATCGATAACATCGCCCAGTTGGACCATCAGCACGCTGTCACCGGCAATGAGGAACCGAGGTCGGTCAAAACGTGCTGTGTTCGGCTCTGTTGCGGTCATCGTCGCTTTCGGCTTGGGATTGACGAGGGTTTGACGGACACTTGTCCTCTTGTGGTGGAGCATGGATAGGCGACGACAGCGGTATGGGCAACAGCGTGGATCTCAACGCCGATCTCGGCGAATCGTTCGGCGATTGGCGGATGGGCGACGACGAGGCGATCTTGAAGATCGTCAGCAGCGCCAATGTCGCCTGCGGCTTTCACGCCGGCGATCCCTTGATCATGGCCGACACGGTCAAGCGCGCGAAGGTCGAGGGCGTGGCCATTGGCGCCCATCCCGGCTATCGCGACCTGTGGGGGTTTGGCCGTCGTGCGTTGCCCGGCGAGAAGCCGGCGGATCTGGTTTGGCACGTGACCTATCAGATCGGCGCGCTTGCCGCGATCGCGGCCGCGCTCGATCATCCTATCGGCCATGTGAAGGCCCACGGCGCGCTGTCGAATCGGGCGATGGCGGATCGTCCGGTCGCCGATGCCATCGGTCAGGCGATTGCCCAAACCGATCCGAAGCTGGTGTGGTACGTGTTGCCGGCGACCGAGCTTGAGGCGGCGGCCGAGGCCTCGGGCGGGCCGCTGGCCCGCGAGATCTTCGCCGACCGCGCTTACGAAGATGACGGCAGCCTGGTTTCGCGCGCCAAACCCGGATCGGTTCTGCACGATGCGGCGGTGGCGGCCGACCGGGTGCTGGCCATGGTCGAAGAGGGGGCGGTTACCTCGATCAACGGCGTCAAGGTGCCGGTTGCCATCGATACAATCTGCGTTCATGGCGACACGCCCGGCGCGGTCGCCTTGGCCGACCGGGTACGCAATCGCCTCGAACAAGGCGGCTGGACCGTGGCCTGTCGCAACCATGCGATCGCGGCGTGACCCGGTCGGCTCTTGTACATTCACCAACCTGCAGCACTTCGATGCCATCATCGGCTTGCCCTAGGTTTGACCCAACTGGCATCGTAGTTTCGGCGATGCCGCTAAGTTCATGACAGCATCTCAGGGAGGATAGGTCCGTGCGGTTACAACTCGCAGTGGGAACAGCATTGACGTGGTCGATGACGGTGGCCGTGCCGGCGTTGGCGCAGGGGACAGGCGATACGGCGGCGGACCCGATTCCGCTGATCTTGGGCGAACAGGTCATCGGTCAGATCCAAGACGCCGGCGATGCTGAATGGTTTCGGGTTCAACTTGATGCCGGCCAGACCTATGCATTCGATGTTCAGGGTCAGGCCTCCAACGCAGGCACGCTTGGCGACCCGTTGGCCGTCTTGATGGATTCCGCACAGAACGAAGTGGCGCGCGACGATGACGGCGGCGATGGCCTGGATGCCAGCCTGGTCTTCACGCCAGAGACGACCGCCGACTACCTGCTTTCCGTTAGTGCGTTCGGCAGCGCGACCGGCGACTTCTTGCTGACGTTCTCACAAGGCTTCACGGCGTCGGAGGTGGCGGCGCCGACAGACGACTTCGCGGACACGCCCGCCACGTTGGGGCAGCTGACCCTTGGCGGCAATTCGTATGGCGAGCTCGAAACCTCCGGTGACGGCGATTGGTTCGCGATCTATCTGCAGCCCGGCCAACAGATCCTGATCGATTTGGAAGGCGCGCCGACAAATCAAGGAACGCTGGCCGATCCGCTGGTCGCGGTCTACGACGCAAACGGCGTCCAACTCGATCGCGACGACGATGGCGGCGAGGGCCTGAACAGCCAGCTCGCTTTCACCGCCCCTGAGGCGGGTACCTACTATGTCGGCGCCGGCGCCTTTGGCAGCGCGACCGGCTCTTACCGGCTGTCGGCGGCGGCGCAGGGCGACATCGCGGACGCTACGCCGGCCCAGGCACCGTTAACGTCCGCCGCCGATGACCATCCGGCGAATACGGCCACCGGCGGCCGCCTGACGGTGGGCGGCAGCGTGAACGGCAACCTGGAAAGCGACGGCGACGAGGACTGGTTCGCGATCGACCTGTCCCAGGGCCAGCGGGTGATCTTCGATCTCGAAGGCAATCCGACGGGCCAAGGCACGCTCAGCGATCCCTACCTGACGATCTACGACGCAGCGGGCAACGAGATCGATCGCAATGACGATGGCGGCGACGGCCTCAACAGCCAGCTCGACTTCACGGCGCCAAGCGCCGGCACATACTATGTCGAAGCGCGCGGTTTTGCGGGCAACAGCGGCACTTATCGCCTGTCCGCCCAACAGGGCCTGCAAGCAGTTCAGCCGATCCAGCCGCCGGTGGCCGACGCGGCAGATGACTACCCGGGCGGGCCGGAGACAATCGGTCGGTTGGACCTGGGCGGCAGCGTCAGCGGCAATCTGGAAGCCGCCAACGACACCGACTGGTTCGCCATCAATCTGTCCCAGGATCAGACGGTCGTTTTGAACCTCGAAGGCAACCCGACCGGGCAGGGAACACTAAGCGATCCCTATCTGACCGTCTTTGACTTCGGCGGCAACGAGCTTGACCGCGATGATGATGGTGGCGACGGTTTCAACAGCCGTCTGGAGTTCACGCCACCCTCCACGGGTACCTTCTACGTCGAGGCGCGCGGCTTCGGCGGAGACTCCGGAACCTATCGACTTTCTGCACAGGCGGCCGCACCTCAAGCGCCGACGGTCGTGGACGACTATTCCAGTGACACAGCGACCGCAGGCCAGATCGGCGTTGGCGGCAGTGTCTTTGGAAATCTGGAGGAAGCCAGCGACGAGGATTGGTTCGCCATTTCTCTGTCCCAGGGTCAAACGGTCATTTTCGACCTTCAGGGCGAGGATACCGGTCAGGGCACGCTGTCCGATCCGTATCTGACGATCTTCGACCAGTTCGGTAACCAGGTCGATAGCAACGACGACGGTGGCTCGGGCTACAACAGCCAGCTCACCTTCACCGCGCCGGCCTCGGGTGTCTACTTCGTTGAGGCGCGGGGCTTTGCCGGTGCCAGCGGCACCTACCTGCTCTCCGCGGCGCCAGGTGCGACGGCTCCGCCGCCTGTCGCGGACGACTACCCGGCCGATCCGTCGACGCCAGGCTTCGTCGGGGTTGACGGCTTTGCCACCGGCGTCATCGAACAGGCCGACGACGCTGATTGGTTCGCACTCCAACTCGCGGCTGGGCAGACGGTCGATCTGTCGCTTGAAGGATCGGCCACCGGCGGCGGGAATTTGAACGACCCGCTGATGGTGGTCTACGACCAGTTCGGCAATCAGATCGACCGCAACGATGATGGCGGCGAGGGGCTGAACAGCTTCTTGTCGTTCACCGCGCCGGCCGCCGGTACCTATTATGTCTCGGCCGAAGCCTTCAGCTCATCCACGGGCAGCTATACGCTCTATGTGGACGGCGCGGCGCCGGCACAGGTCGGTGGCAAAGGCCCCAGCGACGACTACGCCAGCGACGCCTCGACCACCGGCTTCCTGTCCGTCGGCAGCGTCGTGTCCGGCGATATTGAGCAGATCGACGACACGGACTGGTTCGCCATCCAGCTTAGCGCCGGTCAGGCGATCGACGTGTCGCTGGAAGGCCAGCCGACCGGGGCGGGGACGCTGCCTGATCCGGTGTTGGCGATCTTCGATCAGTTCGGCAACGAAGTCGCCTACAACGATGATGGCGGCGAGAGCTGGAACAGCCTGCTGACCTTTATCGCGCCCTCCGCCGGCACCTACTATCTGTCGGCGGAAGGCTTTGGCGAAAACACGGGCACTTATCTGCTGTCCGTCATGCCCGGCCAGCCGGACGACTACCCTGCCGACATGTCGACCACCGGTTTCGTGGGCATTGGCCGGCCGGCTTCGGGCTCGATCGACACTCCGGGCGATACCGACTGGTTTGCGGTGAACCTGAACGCCGGGCAGCCTGTCATCATTCGCCAACTCGGCAACTCGGCCGGCGGCGGCTCGTTGCAAGACCCGTATCTGGAGCTCTATGACGGCAATAGCCAGTTCATCGACAGCAACGACGATGATGGCGAAAGCTTGAACTCGGCAATCGCGTTCACGCCGTGGATGTCCGGTACGCACTACATCGCGGCCGGCGCTTTCTCCGACTATACGGGCAGCTACACCCTGACCGTCGAGGTTGGTGCGCCGGTCGTCCGCGACGACTATGCCTCGGACACCTCGACCGTCGGCCAGGCGCAGGTCAACGGCACGGTCTATGGCGAGCTGGAAAGCCCGAATGACGAGGATTGGTTCTGGATCCAGCTGCAACCCGGCAACTACGTCATCGATCTGGAAGGGCAGGCAACGGGCATGGGGTCGCTGAACGATCCGTACCTGGTGCTGTACAATGCCCAGGGCTTTGAAATCGACCGTAACGACGATGGCGGCCAGAACCTGAACAGCCAGTTGCGGCTGTCCGTCGGTGCGCCCGCGACCTACTATATCGGCGCCGGCGCCTTTGGCAGTGGGGTGGGCACCTATGCCCTGACCGTCACCAGCACTGGCGGTGGCGGCGGCAAGTAATCCGGCACCATCGAACCTGGCATGCGGGGACGGTCTCTAACCGTCCCCGTTTTGCTGTGATATAGCAGGGTCATCGATATCCCGCTGATCCGACACGTTTCATGAGCAACTCTCTATGCACCGGTGCCGAACTGCTGGTCGACGGTTTGGTGACCAACGGTGCTGATCTTGTGTTCGGCGTCCCTGGCGAAAGCTATCTCGCCGTTTTGGACGCGCTTTACGACCGTCGCGACGCGCTGCGCTTCATCACCTGCCGGCAAGAGGGCGGGGCGGCCAACATGGCCGACGCCTACGCCAAACTGACCGGCCGCCCGGGCATCTGCATGGTGACGCGTGGGCCCGGCGCCACGAACGCCTCGATTGGCATCCACACCGCCTTTCAGGATTCCAGCCCGGTCATCCTGTTCATCGGCCAGGTCGGCCGCGACATGATGGAACGCGAGGCGTTTCAAGAGGTCGACTATCGTCGCATGTTCGGGCCGATGGCCAAATGGGTCGCCCAGATCGACAGCGCCGACCGGGTGCCGGAATTCGTCTCGCGGGCGTTCCATACCGCGACGTCGGGACGACCCGGGCCGGTGGTTCTGGCTCTGCCCGAAGACATGCTGCGCGATCGCGCGCCCGCGCAGACGCTGCGCCCCCACCAGCCAAGCCAGGCAAGCCCGTCCGACGCATCCATCGCGGAGTTGCGGGCGCGACTGTCGAAGGCGGAACGGCCTCTGGCCCTGCTCGGCGGTGGCACGTGGACGCCTGAGGCGGTCGATGACATCGCCGCGTTCGTGCATTCGAACAGTTTGCCCGTCGCTTGCTCTTTCAGGGCCATGGACTGTTTCGACAATCGCGATCCGCACTATATCGGCCAGGTCGGTCTAGGCCTGAACTCGGCCCTGGCCGACCGGCTTCGGCAGGCCGACCTGCTCTTGGCCATCGGCCCCCGTTTGGGCGAGATCACGACCGCCGGCTACAGCCATCTGTCGGTACCAGCGCCCGATCAATCCCTGGTTCACATCCATCCCGGGGCTGAGGAGTTGAACCGGGTCTACCAGGCCGATCTGGCGATTGTGTCCGGCATGCCGCAGGCGGCGGCGGCCCTGCGCCGGATGGTACCGGTCGACGGCTCCGCGTGGGCAGCGTGGCGTTCGGCGGCCCGCGCGGACCAGCAGGCCTTCTTTGAGCCAACCGATGTTCCAGGCCAGGTCAATCTGGGTACAGTCGTCCGGCATGTCTCCGACACCGTGCCTGACGACGCGGTAATCACGACCGGAGCCGGCAATTACGCCGCCTTTGTCGGACGTTTCTACCAGTATCGCCGCTATCGAACGCTGTTGGGTCCGACCAGCGGCGCGATGGGCTACGGTGTTCCCTCCGCCGTGGCCGCCAAGATCGCCAAGCCGGAGCGCACGGTGGTCAGCTTCAACGGCGATGGCTGCTTCCTGATGAACGGCCAGGAACTGGCCACGGCCGTACAATACGATGCGCCGGTGGCGTTCATCGTCGCGAACAACGCCACCTACGGCACCATCCGCATGCATCAGGAAAGGGACTACCCCGATCGCGTTTTGGGCACCGACCTCCGGAACCCGGATTTCGCTGCCCTGGCGGCCGCCTATGGTGCCTGGTCGACTAGGGTAGACAAGACCGAGGATTTCCCGGCGGCGTTCGACGCCGCGCTCGCCGCCGGCCGGCCCGCCCTGATCGAACTGACCATCGATCCCGAGGCGATTTCGCCCTCTGTCACGCTTAGCGCGATCAGAGGCGCAGGCACGGCTTCGTGACGTAGTCTTAGCCGCGCATCCAACCGAAACTCTCTGCCGTTGGCACGGACGGCCGGTATTCGCAGCCGACCCAGCACCGATTACCGATGCTGTCCAGATGGTCGAACAAGACGTGCCGGTCGAGCGGCAGCCTTCGCGCCGGGCACGGTAGCCGAGGCATGCCCAACTTGACCACAGAGTCCGACGAGTGCCAATCGCCTTTGCCTGCGGTTGATCGTGCTCTGTTACGTTTTTTGGACAGTGCCGGCGTTTCGTCGCGGCGGCAGGGCGAATCCCCCGTATGATCAACGGCTACCGCCGAGGCCCCTGCAAAGAGGGGCCGACCCTGCGACAGCACAGCCAAATGGTAGAAGAGGGAGCACCCGAACCATGAGCAAGGACCTCGCAAAAGGCATCACCCGCGACGGCACGGGCCAGGACGGCAAGACCTGGAACATCCTGGGCCAGACCTATTACCCGAAGGCGGCGTGCGACAGTGCCTTTGCCTTCGAGACCAACAGCGAACCGGGACAGTTCGTGCCGGTGCACGTCCATCCCACCCAGGACGAGTTCATTCTCGTGCAGGAGGGAACCTTGGACCTGAAGCTGGATGGCGAATGGGTGCGGGCCAGAGAGGGCGATTTGGTGCGCATGCCGCGCGGTATCCCGCATGGCTATTTCAACAAGTCCGACAAGCCCGCACGGGCGCTGTTCTGGGTCTCGCCGGCCCGCAAGCTGGAGGCGCTGTTCGACCGGATCGACAATCTCACCGACCCGGAGGAGGTCGTGAAGATATCGGCCGACCATGAGGTCGACTTCCTGCCACCCGACGCGAACGATTAACCGCACTCCCAGTACCCGTCTCGGCGGACTGCAGAAGCGCCCAATGCGCTGAACGGTCTTCTGTGTTATCGCTGAAGTCTCAGCCCGGCCCTCAGCCAACCCAACGGCACGGTCAGGCGATTTTCCGGCCGGAGAGCGTAGATGTCCAAGCCTCACCTTCTTGTCATCGGTCCCTTTCCCGATGCCGACCTTCAGCCGCTGGAGCGGGATTTCAACGCTCACAAATACTGGTTGGCCGAGGACCGTGACGCGTTTGTCGCAGAGCGGGCGGACATCATCCGCGGCATCGCGACGCGCGGTGATCGCGGGGCGGGGCGATCGCTGATGGAAGCCTTGCCAAACCTAGAAATCATCGCGAACTACGGCGTCGGCTTCGACGCCGTCGACATCGACTGCGCGCGCGAACGCGGCGTCCGGGTGACCAACACGCCGGACGTGCTAACCGAAGACGTGGCGGATTTTGGCTTTGCGCTGCTTTTGGCTGTCGCGCGCCAGATCCCGCGCGGCGACAGCCACGTTCGATTGGGCAAATGGCCCGATGGTCCGATGCCGCTGGGCGCCCGGCTCTTTGGCAAGAGGCTGGGCATCGTCGGACTGGGCAGAATTGGGTCAGCCGTGGCAAGACGCGCCGTCGCCTTCGACATGTCGATCGCCTATCACGACATCGCCCGGCGTGACGACCAGCCGTACCGTTATGTCGATGATCTGGCGGCGTTGGCGCGGGAAAGCGACTTTCTGATCGTCACCGTCGCCGGCGGTGCCGGCAGCGCCAAGATCGTCAACGCCGACGTCCTGAATGCGCTGGGCCCATCGGGGTTTCTGGTCAACATCTCCCGTGGCAGCACCGTCGACCAAGCCGCACTCTTAGATGCGCTGGAAAACGGCAGGATTGCCGGCGCCGCCCTGGATGTCTTCGAGGTCGAGCCAATGAACGACCCGCGGTTCAACGTATTGGAGAATGTGGTCCTTCAACCGCACCAGGCCAGTGCCACAGTCGAGACACGCCAGGCGATGGGCCAGCTCATGCGCGACAATCTTGCCGCCCATTTCGCTGGCCGACCGCTGCTGACCCCGGTGGTGTGACCGCCACCGGCCTCCGGTGCGGACTTGGCGACCGGCGGTCGGAGGTCAGAAACCGATCCTGACGCCGACCGTTCCTTCAACACCGTCGGTGTTGTTGTCACCCCAGACATATTCGACATTCGTGAACAGCGCGGTGTTTTCCGCAACCGCGTAGCTGAAGCCGCCACCGACTTCGAACATGTTGTCTGGATAGCTGTTGGTGGACGTCGTGCTGTCGGTTGCGGGGAACTCGCCCCCCAGCGTATCGGTCACCCGATAGGTGCTGTCGCCATCCAACTGGCGGATATAGTTGAACTCGCCGAACAGGTTCAGCGCTTGACCGTCGACGTCGACATCCGTCGATAGGCGAACACCAAGTCGGCCACGCAGATTGTTCCCGTCTTCCAGCGCAATGCTGCGAACCGCATCCGTCGGCACGCCGAACGAGAAGTCGTCGTGATCCACGTTGGTGTAGATCAGTTGGCCCTGGGGCTCGACAACGAAGTTCTCGGCAACCTCGAACGGCACGCCGACTTCGGCCGACGCCGCCCAGGAGTCGCCATCGACGTCGCCGCGCCAGCCGAAGCTGTTCACATCATAGCTGAGATCGGTGTACATGCCGACGATATCGATATAGGCGTCGCCGATGAAATAGGTGCCGTAAAGGCCAACGGAAAAGCCGTCCGTGTCGACGCTTGATGCCTGCCAATCCTGGCTGGTCTCGCCGTACCCCAGGAAGGCGCCGATCTGAAGATCCTCCTGGACGAAATGGCCGACGCCAATCTGGCCGCCGAACAGATCGAGATCGCTGCCGGACAGGTCGAGGGTTCGGCCGAACACCCGTCCGAACGCATTCCAAGAACCGTAGTTGTAAACCGTACCCTCGCGCTCATGGAATGTGCCGATCATTTCGTTGGCCAATTCCACGGCGGAGAACACCAGGTCCACGTCGGCTGCCGGCGCGTCGCAATAGCCGGCAAAGTCGATGAAGATCGGATCGCCGGAGGGCATCCAAAGCTCGATCTGACGTGAGAATGTGTCGCGCCGGTCGACCTCGCCGTCGGGGAAGGTCACGTCAAAGCTGGAGCCGTAAAACGTGGTCGGGTCGACACCCTCGGGTGCAAACGGCACGAAACTGTTCCCCGGCGGAACCTCCAGCCCATATTGCTGGCCCGTATTCGGGCCGGATCTGACCATCACCGTAAATATCTGGTTTTCGTCCGTGGGGTTCCTGACTGACAGGTACGGGTTTCCATTAGCGTTGACCCAGTTCACGCCGTTATTGGTCGCGGGCGCGGAGGTGTAGCGGTCGGCAGGGCCAAATGTATAGCCAATCGGGTCGCCCACGCCCATCACGCCACAATCTGCAAGGGCGGTTCCAGATACTAATGTTCCAATAAGTATAGATAAAGAATAGTGTCGCACTCTTACCTCCGGGTTTCGTATAAGCGCGCGTTCTTATTTATTGAAGAGAGTATTGTCAACAATCTTAGGAATATTTACTTACTTTAGATGTGCTTGGATTCGAAGCGACCATTGGTTGAAGATTGACCGTAACAGGCAAGTATCGTCGCTGGTTGGGGTTCTGGGCGTTGACCAATCGCTGTCCCCGCAATCCACAGCCGAATATCTCCGCGAGGCCGTGACCAGCGCGCGCCAAGGTGCCATGCTGAAGACCATTGCCCGCTTGAGTCGGAGTTGACATGAGCCACGCCGATTTCGTTCATCTGCGCGTCCACAGCGCCTATTCGCTGGCCGAGGGCGCCTTGAAGGTGAAGGAACTGGTCGGGCTGTGTCAGCGCCATGCGATGCCGGCCGTGGCCGTGACCGATACGGGCAATCTGTTCGGCGCGCTGGAAGTGGCGATGGCGGCCGCCGGAGCCGGTGTCCAGCCGATCACGGGGACGGTCGTGGCGATCGCCCGCACGGCCTCGTCGCGGAACGGCCAACCCGCCAAGCCCGATCAACTGGTCCTGCTGGTCCAGGACGAGACCGGTTATCAGAACTTGATGGCCTTGGTCAGCCACGCCTTCTTGAACACGCCGCCGGGGGAGGCGCCCTGCGTCTCCTGGGACGATCTGGAGGACCGTACGGACGGCCTGATCGCGTTGAGCGGCGGGCCTGGCGGCACGCTGGGCCGCTTGCTGCTGGAAGGCCAGGTGCCTGCCGCAGAGGCTACCCTTGACCTCCTGCAATCCCTGTTTCCCGATCGACTCTATATCGAATTGATGCGCCACGGCCTGGCGGCGGAACGACGGATTGAGCCGGCGTTGATCGACCTTGCCTACCGGCGTGACCTGCCGCTGGTCGCGACCAACGACTGCTTCTTCGCCGATGAGGGCATGTTCGAGGCGCACGACGCATTGCTGTGCATCGCCGACGGCACCTATGTCGCCGAACGCGATCGCCGTCGCGTGACCAAGCACCACTGGTTCAAGCCGGCCGCCGAGATGCGCGCCCTGTTCCAAGACCTGCCCGAGGCCGTCGACAACACGCTGGTGATCGCCCGGCGCTGTGCCTTCATGCCGGAACCGCGCAAACCGATCCTGCCCCGGTTCGAGACCGACGGCGGCCGGTCGGAGGCCGACGAGCTTCGCGCCCAGGCCGAGGCCGGGCTGGAAGACCGACTAGCCGCCTTCCTGTTCGAGCCCGGGATGACCGACCAGCAGCGGGCGGAGGTCGCAAAACCCTACCGCGACCGCCTGGCGTTCGAACTCGACATCATCATCGAGATGGGGTTTGCCGGCTATTTCCTGATCGTTGCCGATTTCATCAAATGGTCGAACGCCAACGGCATTCCGGTAGGGCCGGGCAGGGGGTCCGGCGCTGCCTCGGTGGTCGCCTGGTCTCTGACCATCACCGGTCTCGACCCGATTGCCCTGGACCTGGTGTTCGAACGGTTCTTGAACCCCGAACGCGTCTCGATGCCGGACTTCGATATCGATTTCTGCCAGGATCGGCGGGACGAGGTGATCGACTATGTCCGGCAGAAGTTCGGCGACGATCGGGTCGCCCAGATCATCACCTTCGGAAAGCTGCAGGCCCGCGCCGTGCTGCGCGATGTCGGGCGCGTCTTGCAGATGCCCTATGGCCAGGTCGACCGGCTGTGCAAGCTGGTGCCCAACAACCCGGCCAATCCGGTCACCTTGCAGCAGGCCATCGACGGCGAACCGGCGTTACAGCAGGCGCGCGCGGAAGACGAGAACGTCAACCACCTGATTGACCTGGCGATCAAGCTGGAAGGGCTTTACCGCCACGCCTCGACCCATGCTGCCGGCGTCGTGATCGGCGACCGGCCATTGCAGGAACTGGTGCCGCTTTACCGCGATCCGCGCTCACCCATGCCGGTGACCCAATTCAATATGAAATATGTCGAACAGGCCGGCCTGGTGAAGTTCGACTTCCTCGGTCTGAAGACGTTGACCGTGCTGCAGCAGGCGGTCGAGCTGGTGAACGCGCGCGAAACCGATGAGCCGGACCCACCGCTCCATCTCGATCGCATCCCCCTCGATGACGGGGATACGTACGCTATGCTGTGCCGGGCCACGGCGACAGGCGTGTTTCAGTTGGAATCGAGCGGCATGCGCGACGTGCTGCGCCAGATGAAGCCGTCCGTGTTCGAGGACATCATCGCCCTTGTGGCCCTCTACCGCCCGGGCCCGATGGACAACATCCCGACCTTCATCCGCAACAAGCACGCGCCGAACGGCGACGGCATCGACTACCTGCACCCCAAGCTGGAACCGATCCTGAAAGAGACCTACGGCATCATGGTCTATCAGGAACAGGTGATGCAGGCGGCGCAGACCCTGGCCGGCTATACGCTCGGCGGCGCCGACCTGCTGCGGCGCGCGATGGGCAAAAAGATCAAGGCCGAGATGGACGCCCAAAAGCAGGTCTTTCTGGAGGGCGCGGCCGATCAGGGCATCAAGGCCAAACAGGCGGGATCGATCTTCGACCAGATCGAGAAGTTCGCCGGCTATGGCTTCAACAAGGCGCATGCGGCGGCCTACGCCCTGGTCGCCTATCACACGGCCTACCTGAAATCGACCTATCCGGTTGAGTTCATGGCCGCCTCGATGACGCTTGATCTGCACAACACCGACAAGCTGAACATCTTCAAGCAGGAACTGGACCGGATGGGGGTCCGGCTCTTGCCGCCGGATATCAATGCTTCGCCGGCTCAGTTCGGCGTCGAACGCGCGCCGGGCGAGGACAGGGAAGGCCAAGACCTGGCCATCCGCTATGCCCTGGGCGCGATCAAGGGTGTCGGCTTGGAGGCCATGCGGCTGGTCGAGGCCGAACGCAGGTCCGGCGGGCCGTATCGGGACATCTTCGACTTCGCCGAACGTCAGGATGCCCGCGTCTTGAACCGGCGCCAGATCGAAAACCTGATCAAGGCCGGCACGTTCGACGCCATGAACGACAACCGGGCACAGTTGATGGCGGCGGTCGACACGCTGCTGCGTCATGCGTCTGCCACCGCGTCGGACCGGGACAGCGGCCAGTCCAGCCTGTTCGGCGGCCTGTCCGAGGAGGCCCATCGGCCGCGCCTGCCCATCGTGCCCGAATGGGACAGCATGGAGGCCCTGCGGCAGGAGTTCGAGGCCATGGGCTTCTATCTGTCGGCTCATCCGATCGACAATTTTCCGACCGTGCGCGTCGGCGCGGTGCCCTCGTCGGAGATCGGTACCCGTTTCCGCAGCTCTGGTCGGTCGACCATGAAGGTCGCCGGCATCGTACTGGCCAAGCGCGAGATGACGACCAAGACCGGCAACCGTATGGCCTTCGTGCAGATGTCCGACGCCAGCGGCGTGTTCGAGATCACCCTGTTCGTCGAGGCCCTGGTGAAGGCGCGCCCGCTGCTGGAGGCGGGGACGCCGCTGCTGGCCGTCATCGAGGTCCAGGCGCGCGACGAGGATCTGAGGCTGACGGCGACGGATGTCACGCCGCTGGATGACGCCGTGGCCCAGGCCGGCATGGCGATCCAGGTCCATATCGACCGACCGGAGGCCGCGGGCGAACTGCACGGAATTCTTGAGCGCATGGGCCAGGGGCGCGGCCGGGTCAGCGTCTTGATCCCGGTCGATCACGACGGCGAGGCGGAGATCGTCTTGCCGCAGACCTACGCCATCGGCACCAAGGGCCGCGCGGCCATCAAGTCGATCTCCGGGGTCAGCGACGTGCGGGAGTTTTAGAGGCAAGGAAGTGTCTGTTCATTTGCAGGCAAGTCCTTGCAAATCGGTGTCAACGGGGCTATCTACCCGCCGTCATTGACAATCCTCACGCGGGACATGCGGTCAGCCGTCAGCAGGCGGTTGCTCGCTCCGGTGTTCCGGCACGGCTTTTCGAGGTCGCGCCGAGGACAAGACCCGCGGCGGACGAACCGGAGAAGGAAAGATCCGATGGTCATGCCGACCTTTACCATGCGCCAGCTTCTGGAAGCGGGCGTCCATTTTGGTCACAACACCCGCCGCTGGAACCCGAAGATGGCGCCGTACATCTTCGGTGTCCGCAACGGGATCCACATCATCAATCTCGAAGAGACCGTGCCCTTGCTGGGGCGGGCGCTGGAAGCCATCCGCGAAGTGGTGGCCAACAATGGCCGCGTCCTGTTCGTGGGCACCAAGCGCCAGGCGCAGGAACGCATCGCCGAGGCGGCGAAACGCTCGGGCCAGTATTACGTCAATCACCGCTGGCTGGGCGGCATGTTGACCAACTGGAAGACGATCTCCCAGTCGATCAGACGGCTGAAGGAGATGGACGGCCAGCTTGAGGAAGGCATCACCGGCCTGACCAAGAAAGAGCAGCTGCAGCTCACCCGCGAGCGGGACAAGCTGGAGCGGGCGCTTGGCGGCATCCGCGACATGGGCGGCCTGCCGGATCTGCTGGTGGTGATCGATACGAATAAGGAATCGATCGCCATCCAAGAGGCCAACAAGCTCGGCATTCCGGTCGCCGCGGTCGTCGACAGTAATTCGAACCCGGAGGGCATCACGTTCCCGGTCCCCGGCAATGACGATGCCTTGCGCGCGATCGATCTTTACTGCGACTTGGCCACGGGTGCGGTGTTGGCCGGTATCGAGGCGGCGTTGACCACGTCCGGCGCCGATGTCGGCGCGATGGACACACCGGTCGCGGAAACCGTGCCGGATGCCCCGACCGAGGAGCCTGCGCAGGAGGTTGCGGCCGAGGCCGAGCCCTCGACCGAGGAGGCACCGGCCGAGGACGCGCCCACCGAACAGGAGCCAGCGGCCGAGCCGGCGAGTGATACCGCCGCCGAAGAGGAAAAACCGACGGCTGGCGAAGCCGCCTGATCACCGATCGAGAGTGAACCGGGCGGCGATCGGGCCGCCCGGTTTCTTTTGACATCAGTGTTTTGTTACGGAATTCTGACGTAAGAGGTCAAAATGTCAGCAATCACTGCGGCCCTGGTGAAGGAGCTGCGCGAGAAAACCGGCGCCGGCATGATGGATTGCAAGAAGGCGCTGACGGAAACCGGCGGCGACATGGAAGCGGCGATCGACTGGCTGCGCAAGAAGGGCTTGGCGGCGGCGGCGAAGAAGGCCGGCCGTACCGCTTCGGAGGGCCTGGTCGGCTTGCAGATCGACGGCGCCAAGGGCGCGCTGGTCGAGGTCAACTCCGAAACCGACTTCGTGTCGCGCAACGAGACGTTCCAATCGTTCGTGAAGACCACGTCCGAACTGGCCGTGGGGGCGGACGGTTCCGTCGAGGCGCTGGCCGCGTTGGACTATCCGGGCACCGGTCGGACGGTTGCCGAGGAACTCACCCATCTCATCGCGACCATCGGCGAAAACATGAGTTTGCGCCGGACGGCCAGCCTGTCGGTCGGGACCGGCGCGGTGGCCGGCTACATTCACGGCGCCGTCGTGCCGGACATGGGCAAGATCGGCGTGCTGGTCGCGCTGGAGTCGACCGCTGACGCCGGCGCGTTGGTGGAGTTTGGCCGGCAGCTTGCCATGCATGTCGCCGCCACCCGCCCCGAATCGCTGTCGGTCGAGGATCTGGACCCGGCGCTCTTGAACCGCGAGCGTGAGGTTCTGTCGGAGCAAGCCCGTGCTTCGGGCAAACCGGAGGCTATCATCGAGAAAATGGTGGAAGGTCGCCTGCGCAAGTACTACCAAGAGGTGGTGTTGCTTGAGCAGACTTTCGTCATCGACGGTGAAAGCAAGGTGGCGAGTGCCGTCGAAGCGAAGTCCAAGGAACTGGGCGCGCCGATTGCTGTCACCGGTTTCGCCCGTTTCACATTGGGCGAGGGCATCGAGAAGGACGACGGCGATTTTGCAGCGGAGGTCGCGGCGACGCTGAAGGCATAAGCCTTCGGAATTGCGACCGGAATCGGGGCCGAAATCGAGGCCAGAATCAGGGCGGAGCCTGGAGGGACGACAACTGATGCCAGCCGACGGGCCGCTTTATAAGCGCGTTCTGCTGAAGCTATCCGGCGAGGCCCTGATGGGCGCCCAAGCCTATGGCATCGATCCCGACATGGCCAACAAGGTGGCCCAGCAGATCGCCTCGGTCGCTTCTCTGGGCTGCCAAGTCTGCGTCGTCGTGGGCGGCGGTAACATCTTCCGTGGGCTGTCCGGCGCCGCGACGGGCATGGAACGCTCCACCGCCGACTATATGGGCATGTTGGCGACCGTGATTAACGCCCTGGCGATGCAAAGCGCGTGCGAGCGAATCGGCCTGCAGACCCGGGTCCTGTCGGCCATTCCCATGGCGTCGGTGTGCGAGCCCTATATCCGCAGACGCGCCGTGCGGCATATGGAAAAGGGGCGAGTCGTGATCTTCGCGGCCGGCACGGGCAATCCGTTCTTCACCACCGACACCGCCGCGGCCTTGCGGGCCTCCGAAATGGACTGTGATGCGTTGCTGAAAGGCACGCAGGTCGACGGCGTTTACGACGCCGATCCGCGCGAGGTCCCGACCGCCAAACGGCTGGGCCGGCTAAGCTATATGCAGGTGCTGGCCAACGACCTTCGGGTGATGGACCATTCAGCCATATCATTGGCGCGAGAAAACCATATTCCCATCCTTGTCTTCTCGATCCATAACGAGGGGGCGTTCGCCGACGTCGTTTCTGGACGTGGAAGCTACACGATCATTACGGAAGCTTGAAGAAGGGGGGGTGTCGCGGGCCATGACGGATATCGATCTTGACGACATCGAGCGCCGGATGAACGGCGCCTTCGAGGCGCTGCGTACGGAGTTCGGCGGCCTGCGCACGGGCCGTGCCTCGCCGACCTTGCTGGAACCGATCACGGTCGAGGCCTATGGCGCCGTCATGCCGATGAACCAGGTCGGTACGATCGGCGTGCCCGAGCCTAGGTTGCTGACGGTCCAGGTCTGGGACAACGGTTTGGTAAAGGCCGTGGAAAAGGCCATCAGGGATGCCGGTCTCGGCCTTAACCCTCAGACCGATGGCGCGCTGGTGCGCGTCCCGATCCCGGAATTGAACGAAGAACGCCGCAAGGAGCTTGGCAGGGTCGCCAGCAAGTATGCCGAGCAGGCGCGCGTGGCCGCGCGCAACGTGCGGCGAGACGGGATGGACCGGCTGAAAAAGATGGAAAAAGACGGCGACCTTAGCCAGGACGACCACCGGCTCTATGCCGATGAAATCCAAACCCTGACCGATCAGACAATACAGAAGATCGACGACGCCCTTGCCGCCAAGGAGTCGGAGATCATGCAAGTCTAACAGCCATCTCCAGCTCCGCCCGTCGCCGAACCCGCCTGACGAGAAGATCCATGCTGCAAGTCGCGCCAGAGCCGTCGCTGACCATGCCCGAACATGTCGCCATCATCATGGATGGCAATGGACGTTGGGCAAGTTCACGCGGCTTGCCTCGGATCCTCGGCCACCGCAAGGGCGCCGCGGCCGTGAAGCGGGCCGTAAAGGCGGCGGTCGAGCTGGACATTCGCTATCTCACGCTGTTCGGCTTTTCGACCGAGAATTGGCGCCGCCCGGTCGACGAAGTCGACGAACTGATGCGCTTGATGCGCCACTATCTGCGCAGCGAGGTCGCGGAACTGCACAAGAACGGTGTCTGCTTGAAGGTGATCGGTGATCGTGACCGGTTGCCACGCGACATCATCGACCTGATCGACCACGCCGAAACAATGGTGCCGGACCCGGTGGTGCTGACACTGACGGTGGCCCTCAGCTATGGCGGCAGGGGCGACATCCTACAGGCCGTTCGGTCGATCGCCGAGGCGGCCCGCGACGGCGTGTTGGACCCGTCAACGCTGGACGAGGGGGTCGTCGGTGGCTTTTTGCAGACCAACGGTCTGCCCGACCCCGATCTTCTCATCCGAACCAGCGGCGAACAGCGCATCAGCAATTTCCTGCTGTGGCAGTCGGCCTACGCTGAGTTGATCTTCACCGATACGCTGTGGCCCGATTTCGGTCGGGACGACCTCGAAGCCGCCGTTGTGGAATACGGACGGCGCGAACGGCGCTTTGGCGCAGTCGAGGCTAGCGCCTAGCGTCAGTTGGTCTCCGCCGGCAACCTTACAAAGCGCATCGTTTCGGCCCTGGTCCTGGCGCCGATCGCGCTTGGCGCGATCTATCTGGGTGGCACGGCCTATCTCTGTCTGATCCTGTTGACGGTGCTGGTCGCACAGGCCGAATGGATGCGTCTGGTCGCCCCCGGCGCGGTCATCTGGATCCATGTCGCCGCCTTCGCCGCCCTGATCCTCGAGGCCTTGGCGACGCTGTTCTTCGGCTTCCTGACCGGCGTCGGCGTCATTGTGGGTGGCGCGCTGCTGATAGTGAGCCTGGTGCGGCTGACCCGCGCCGCCGGCGCGCGACGCATCGCCCTTGGCGTGCTCTATATCGGGGCAACGATGGCGGCGACGCTTTGGCTGCGCGACCAGCCGGAGATCGGCTTGGGCCTGACATGTTTCCTGTTCGGATCGGTGTGGGCGACCGACATGGGCGCCTACGCCGCCGGCAGAGCCATTGGCGGGCCGAAGCTGGCCCCAAAGCTCAGCCCGAACAAGACCTGGGCGGGATTGATCGGTGGCATGATTTCGGCTGCCATAGTCGGCTTCCTGATCGCGATGGCATTCGATGCTGAGTTGAGGGTCGTGGCGGCGGCGGTGGCGTCCGTCCTGGCGGTGATCGCCCAGTCGGGCGACCTGTTTGAATCGGCCATGAAGCGGCGGGCGGGGGTCAAGGACAGCGGTACCCTGATCCCGGGCCATGGCGGCGTGCTCGACCGGATCGATGGCTTGATGGCGGCGGCACCTGTGCTGGCCATTTGGCAGTTGGCTGTTGGCGATCAGCTAGGCTGGTGGTAAGCGATCGGATGCGCAGCGTTACCGTTCTGGGATCAACCGGCTCCGTCGGCCAAAGCACCGTCGACCTGCTGAAGCGCAACCCGGACGCGTTCGACGTACGCGTCCTCACCGCCAACCGAAATGTCGAACTGCTGGCCGAGCAGGCGCGGGGCTTGAAGGCGGCCACAGCAGTGGTCGCTGAAGAATCCCGCTATGGCGACCTGAAGTCTGCGCTCGCGAGCAGCGGCATCGAGGCTGCTGCCGGGCGACAGGCCTTGCTCGAAGCGGCTGCGATACCGGTGGACTGGACAATGGCCGCGATCGTCGGCGCGCGCGGGCTGGAACCGACGCTGGCCGCGATCGACAATGGCGGGATCATCGCCGTCGCGAACAAAGAGTGCCTGGTGTGCGCTGGCGAGTTGATCACGGCGCGGCTGAACAGGACCGGCGCGACGCTGCTGCCGGTCGACAGTGAGCACAATGCCATCTTTCAAGTGTTCCAACGCGACCACTCGGTGCGACGGATCGTGCTGACGGCCTCGGGCGGCCCGTTCAGAACGGCCGACCGGTCGGTCATGGCGGCGGCGACGCCGGCCCAGGCCGTGGCGCACCCCGTCTGGTCGATGGGCGCCAAGATCTCGGTCGACAGCGCGACAATGATGAACAAAGGGCTGGAAATCATTGAAGCGTCTTATCTTTTTGGCCTTTCTGAAGACGCCATCGATGTTCTGGTCCATCCGCAATCGGTGATCCACAGCATGGTCGAATATGCCGATGGTTCGGTCCTGGCCCAGCTTGGCACGCCGGACATGCGCATACCGATCGCCTACACGCTGGCCTGGCCGAAACGCATGGCGACGCCGGCCGAGACGCTGGATCTCGCCGCCATCGCCAGCCTGACGTTCGAAGCGCCGGACGCGGTGCGCTTCCCTTGCCTGGACCTGGCCCGTTCGGCATTGCGAACGGGCGGCACCGCGCCGGCCATACTGAACGCCGCGAACGAGGTCGCGGTCGAAGCATTCCTGCGCGGCCGGATCGGTTTTCTTGATATTGCGGCCGTGAACGACAACGTTCAATCGACGCTTGGGGCACTTTCGGCAACCGAACTGCCGGAGATCCTGGCGATCGACGCTGAGGCACGCCGACATGCTGAGGCCACAATTGCGGGCCGTTCTTGGCGTGTTCGTGAAACTGATCACAAACGGGCAAACAGCCCTGTTGAAGGGTGAGGGGTCGCGCGAATGGGTTTGATTGAGGGGATCGGGAGCTATCTGATCCCGTTCCTCATTGTCTTGACCGTCCTGGTCTTCGTTCATGAATGGGGCCATTTCTGGGTTGCCAGGCGCTGCGGCGTTCGCGTGCAAGTGTTTTCCGTCGGCTTCGGGCCTGAGCTCTTCGGCAAGACGGACAAGCATGGCACGCGCTGGAAGTTCAGCCTGATCCCGCTTGGCGGCTACGTGAAGATGTTTGGCGATGCCAACGCCGCGTCCATGCCGGACGCCGAGGTAGGCGCCATGCCGGAAAGCGACCGCGCCGTCTCGTTCTATCACAAGCCGCTGTGGAAACGGGCGGCGATCGTGGCCGCCGGACCGATGGCGAACTTCGTCTTCGCGGCGATCGCGCTGGCGATACTCTTCGCCACCTATCAGCATCCGTTCCCGCCGGCGATCGTCGGCGTCGTGCAGGAGGGCAGCCCGGCGGAGCAGGCCGGCATCGAGCCGGGAGACCGCATCGTCGAGGTCGATGGCCGGTCGATTGGAAGGTTTGTTGATCTGGTTGGTGCCGTCGGCGCCTTCGACGAGGCCCCTCTGGCCGTGACCCTGCGGCGCGATGGCGAGACCGTGGACCTGGCGATTACGCCGGATCTGGTCGAGATTGAGCAAGGGGACGCGGTCATCTCGGTGCCCCGCATTGGCGTGTCGCCGGATGTCGGACCCTACAGCGTACCCAGGGCAGTCGGCATGGGGGTGGTCGAGACGTTCGCGCTCGTCGGCCTGACGATCGATGCGATTGGCGAGATCATCGTCGGCGAACGGGGCACGGACGAGCTCGGCGGGCCGATTCGAATCGCTCAGATGTCCGGCGATGTCGCCCAGTTCGGCATTCTGGCCTTGATCTGGTTCATGGCCATTTTGTCGATTAATCTGGGACTTATTAATCTGCTGCCCATTCCGGTGCTTGATGGGGGCCACCTGTTGTTCTATGCCATCGAGGCGGTACGTGGCCGCCCACTGGGTGAAAGAGCACAAGAGTTGGGCTTTCGGCTGGGGGTGGCGTTCGTTCTTGGTCTGATGATCTTTGCAACCTGGAACGACCTTGTGCAGCTGGATGTCGTGGCTTGGTTTCAAAATCTGATTTCTTAGGGCAGGCAAAGCAGGCGGGAAACGGGGATGAGTGCAAGGACCCTTCTGCATAGGGCGGCGAGCCTTTGGCTCGTGTTCGGTATCGCGATCGGCCTGGTTGTCGCCCAGAACGCATCTGCGCAGCCGGTGTTCGTCGTTGAGCAAATCGTCGTCGACGGCACGGAACGCATCGAGCCCGTCACGGTGCTGTCGTACCTGACCTTTCAGACCGGTGACCAGGCGACTCAGGGCGATCTGGACGATTCGCTGACCGCGCTTTTCCGCACCGGGCTTTTTCGCGATGTGGTTCTGGAGCGTCAGAACAGGGTCGTCATCATCACCGTGGACGAAAACCCGGTCATCAACCGCATTTCCTTCGAGGGCAATCGAAGCCTGGACGACGAACAGCTTGAGGTCGAAATCGAACTGAGGCCGCGGATCGTCTACACCCAGACCCGCGTGCAGTCCGACGTCCAGCGCATTGTCGAGCTGTATCGTCGAAACGGTCGGTTTTCGGCCAATGTCGAGCCGGTGATCATCGAGCTTGATCAGAATCGGGTCGATCTGGTGTTCGAGATCGACGAGGGATCCGCGACCGGCATCGAACGGATCACGTTCGTCGGCAACGAAGCCTTTTCCGACGCAAGGCTGAGGCGGGAGATCGTCACCGAAGAAACGGTTTGGTGGAACCTGCTTGCCGCCGGTAACGACAATTACGACCCCGATCGTCTCGCCTTCGATCAGGAGTTGTTGCGCCGTTTCTATCTCTCCGAAGGTTATGCCGATTTCCGCGTGGTGTCCGCGGTGGCCGAACTGGCCCCGGACCAGAGCGGCTTTTTCGTCACCTTCACGTTGGAGGAGGGAGACCGCTACGAGTTCGGCGAGGTCGACATCGTGTCGCGCATTCCGGAGGTGGATGCCGAGCTTCTGCGCGGTGAGATCGTTTCCGATCCGGGCGATTACTACAGCAACGTGGCCGTCGAAGACAGCATCCGGAATCTGACCGACGCCGCCGGCAACCTTCAATACGCTTTCGTCGAAATCAACCCGGTCGTCATGCGCAACCGCGAAGAGCAGACGATCGGTATCATCTATGAAATCAATGAAGGGCCGCGTGTCTTCGTTGAGCGTATTGAAATCCGCGGCAACGTGCGCACGATCGATCGGGTGATCCGTCGGGAGATCTTGCTGGCCGAGGGTGATCCGTTCAACGCAACCCTGCTGGCGCGATCGGAAACCAACATCCGCAATCTGGGCTTTTTCTCGACGGTCGATGTCGAGGTCGTGCAGGGAACGACACCTGACCGGACCCTCATCATCGTAACCGTGCAGGAACAATCGACCGGTGAGCTTTCGATCGGTGCCGGCTTTTCGACCAGCGACGGCGCGATCGGCGATATCAGCCTGCGCGAACGCAACCTGCTGGGGCGTGGCCAGGATCTGCGCGTCACCGCCTCGATCAGCCAGAATACGACCGAGTTCGATATCAGCTTTACCGAACCCTACTTCCTGAACCGGGATCTTGCCGCCGGCATCGACCTGTTCAGCATCTCGACCCAGCGGGAAGACACCGGTGATTTTGACGAGTTCACGGCGGGCTTCGGCTTCCGGCTGGGCTATCCGCTGGGGCCGGACCTCCGTCAGGTCGTCAATTACCGTCTGGAATACGAGGAGATCACGAACTCCAGTAACGAACTGGTTCCCGATGGGGACGCCTGGATATCCTCGGTCGGTCAGTCACTAGTTTACGATCGCCTGGACAGTCGCATTAACCCGACGGACGGTTACATCCTGCGCTTCGGTACGACCATCGCCGGCCTGGGTGGCGACGTGAACTACTTCCGCACGTCGGGCTCTGCCAGCTATTTCACACCCGTGCTGGGGAATGAGGATGTAATCCTGAACCTCTCGATCGAAGGTGGTTACATCGTCGGCCTGGGCCAGGACGTTCGTGTCCAGGACAGATTCTTCGTCGGCGGCGCGAACCTGCGCGGCTTCGATACCGGCGGCATAGGGCCGAGGCTGGCTGACACGCGGCAGGCCCTGGGTGGTAACCAGTTTGCCGTGGCGACGGTTGAGCTAGAGTTTCCTTTGGGCTTGCCGGAGGAACTCGGTATCAGCGGCCGCGTGTTCACCGATGCGGGCTATCTCGACGGCGTGGACGGCGTCGACGAGCCGATCCTGGACGATCCGGCCATTCGCGCAGCCGCTGGCGCCGGCATCTCGTGGAACTCGCCATTCGGTCCCATTCGGTTGGACTATGCAGTGCCGTTTGCGCGCGAGGACTTCGATGTGACCCAGAACTTCCGGTTCTCGTTCGGCACGACCTTCTAGGCCATGTCTCCACGGCGGCGTTTCGGCGCACTGGCACTTGCGATCGGCATGTCGGTGGCGTGTGGTGCGCACGCGCAGGATCCGCTGCCCGAGGAGATCGTCGATCAGCCAGAGGCCACCATTCAGGAGACACCGCCCAACATCCTCGTGGTCGATTTCGATTGGGTGATCCGTCAGTCGGATGCAGCCCAGTCTGTACAAAACCAGCTCAATGAGGAAAGGCAGGCTCTGCAGGACAGGTTCGCCGACCTTGAGGCCGATTTGAGGACGATGGGGCAAGAGCTGGAGACGATGGGCGAGGATGTCTCCGACGAGGAGCAGCTGGAGCGGCGGCGCGAGTTCGAACAGCTTGTCGCGAACACGCAACGCGAAGCCCAGGCACGGCGCAGCATCCTCGATCAGGCTTTCAGGGAAGCGATGGATCAGGTGCGCGACGCGACCGTCAGGGCGATCGCCGATATTGCCGACAACGCGGAGGCGGAAATCGTGCTGAACGTCAACCAGACGATCATCTACAGTCGTGACCGTAACATCAGTCAACAGGCGCTGGACGCGCTGAACGAACAGTTGCCGGACGTCGAAGTCGAACTGCCGGCGCAGGAGTAGTCGGCATGGCAGACCCGAATTTCTTCAAACGTGCGGGCCCGTTTCGGCTATCCGATCTGGCCACCATCAGCGGGACCGATTTGGCCTCGGTGGACGATGGCGTGCGGATGGTTCACGATGTCGGTTCCTTGGATAAGGCCGACGAGACCACGATCAGCTTTTTCGAGAGCGCCAAGTACATCGACGATCTGACCGGGTCCAAGGCCGGCTTCTGTGTTCTCCGCGAGGCCCATGCGGCCAAGGCGCCGGGGCATATGAGCCTGCTGATCAGCAACGCTCCGCAGAAGGCCTATGCGTTGATCGCGGCCGCCTTCTACCCGGAACCGGCGGCGCCGGTGGGCATCGACGCGCGGGCCCATGTCGACGCTTCCGCGGCCGTGGATCCCACGGCATCGATCGCGCCGGGCGCGGTAATTGGCGCGGGCGTGCAGATTGGGCCGAAAACACGGGTTGGCGCCAACACGGTCATAGGCGACAACGTGCGGATCGGGGCGAACTGCCGCATTTCGTCCAACTGCAGCCTATCCTATTGCCTCATCGCCGATGGCGTTGCGATCGACGCCGGTGTGCGTATCGGCGAGCGCGGCTTCGGCTTCGTCATCGATCCCAAGGGGCACGCGTCCATTCCCCAACTCGGCCGGGTCATTCTTGAGGAAGGGGTGTCGATCGGCGCCAACACGACGATCGACCGGGGCGCCGGACCCGACACCGTGATTCGCAAGGGCGCGATTATTGATAATCAGGTCCAAATCGGGCACAACGTGGAGGTTGGCGAGTCCAGCGTCCTGGTGTCTCAAGTCGGCATTGCGGGGTCTACAAAACTTGGTCCGATGGTCATGCTTGGCGGCAAGG
The DNA here is from genome assembly GCA_039177555.1 of Pseudomonadota bacterium. Taxonomy (GTDB): domain Bacteria; phylum Pseudomonadota; class Alphaproteobacteria; order DSM-16000; family Inquilinaceae; genus JANQGH01. The sequence continues at coordinate 105,199 of JBCDFV010000008.1, forward strand.
TTGGAATCGCCGGTCATTTGACCATTGGGGCCGGGGCCCAGGTGATGGCGAAATCGGGCCTGTACAAGGACGTGCCGCCGGGCGTCGTCATGGCGGGCCTGCCGGCGCTGCCGGCGCGCGAGTACTGGCGCCTTCAGGCGCAGCTGATGAAACTGATAGAGCGTAAGGGCGACAAGACATGAGCGACGGGGCGGCCGGCACCACGATCGACTGCGTGGACATTGCGGGGATCATGAGCAGAATCCCCCATCGCTACCCCATGTTGATGATCGATCGGGTGGTGGATGTCGTGATTGATGCGTCGGCCATCGGCATCAAGAACGTCTCCATCAACGAGGACTTCTTCCAGGGCCATTTCCCTGGTGCGCCGGTGATGCCCGGTGTGCTGATCATTGAGGCGATGGCGCAAACGGCTGCCGTTCTTGTCGTCTGCACGTTGGGCGAAGAATCGAAAGGCAAGCTGATCTATTTCATGACGATCGACGAGGCCCGGTTTCGGCACCCGGTGGCGCCAGGGGACCGCCTGGAGCTTCATGTCCGCCAACTGCACAAACGCCGCACCGTATGGAAGATTGGTGGCGAGGCGCTCGTGGACGGCAAAGTTGTCGCCGAGGCGACCATGAAGGCCATGATCATGCTTGACGACGAGGCGCCCTGACACTCTCAGACCTGACACTCTCTGAAATGCAGGCGGTCTAGAAGAGCGCCCAAAGGGCGGCGGCGACCGCCAGCACCAGCACGATCCCGAACAGAAATTGGCCCCAGACCCGCAGGAAGGGGCCGCTATTGTCGTTCGCGGGTCTCGGGACCGTGTGGAATGTCGGCCGCGCCTCTGGTTTGGCGCGCGTCGCGTGATCGGCGCCGGCAAGTCGCTTCTCGGGTTTTCCCGGCCTAGCCACGATCCTTCAGCGCCGTGAAGTCGCGTTGAACCGCGCCGCTGTAGAGCTGACGCGGCCGGCCGATCTTCTGCATCGGGTCCTCGATCATCTCATTCCACTGCGCAACCCAACCCACCGTGCGGGCCACCGCGAACAGCACCGTGAACATGCTCGTCGGGAAACCCATCGCCTTCAGAATGATACCCGAATAGAAGTCGACATTGGGATAGAGTTTTTTCTCAACGAAGTATTCGTCTTCCAGCGCGATGCGCTCCAGTTCCATCGCCAAGGCCAGCAAGGGGTCGTTCTCGATCCCCAACTCGCCCAGAACCTCGTGGCAGCTTTCGCGCATGACCGTGGCGCGGGGGTCGTAGTGTTTGTAGACCCGGTGGCCGAAGCCCATCAGCCGGAACGGGTCGTCCCTGTCTTTGGCACGTTTGATGTATTCGCTGACATTGTCGACATGGCCGATTTCCGCCAGCATCTTGAGAACCGCTTCGTTGGCTCCGCCATGGGCCGGGCCCCACAATGAGGCGATGCCGGCGGCGATACAGGCAAACGGGTTGGCGCCGGACGAGCCGGCCAGGCGCACGGTCGATGTCGAGGCGTTCTGCTCATGGTCGGCGTGCAAAATGAAAATCCGGTCCATGGCCTTGGCCAGAACCGGATTGATCTTGTAGTCCTCCGCCGGCACGGCGAAGGTCATGTGCAGGAAGTTTTCCGCGTAATTCAGATCGTTACGCGGATACATGAAGGGCTGGCCTATGGAGTATTTGTAGGCCATCGCGGCCAAGGTCGGCATCTTGGCGATCATGCGGTGCGATGCGATCAGCCTCTGCTTCTGGTCCGTAATGTCGGTACTGTCGTGATAGAAGGCGGACAAGGCGCCCACCACGCCGCACATGATGGCCATTGGATGGGCATCGCGTCGGAAGCCCCGATAGAAGCCCATCAGCTGTTCGTGCAGCATGGTGTGATAGGTAATGGTCTTCTCGAACGTGTCCATTTGGCCGTGGTTCGGCAACTCGCCGTTCAGAAGCAAATAGGCGACCTCCAGAAACGAGCAGTTGCTGGCCAGATCCTCGATTGCATAGCCCCGGTGCAGCAGGACACCTTCGTCGCCGTCGATGTAGGTGATGGAACTGTCGCACGACGCGGTCGAGGTGAAGCCGGGGTCGTATGTGAACATTCCGGTTTCGGCGTAAAGACTTCTGATATCTATGACTTTTGGGCCGAGCGTACCGCTGGAGACAGGGAAATCGTGCGACTTCCCGGTTGTGTTATCGACCAGGGTAACGGTTTCGGGCATGGCACGAGATCCTCATCAAAGGGGGGTGTACGGGCGTGACAAACTGCTGTCCGCCGTAGCCGTAAGGGAGATGCCAGAACATAGATCGACGGCGTGCCAAGATCAATCTGGCAGCCTGTCGGCGAGCCGGATTAGGCGACCGCGCCAGGCCCCACGGCATCCTCGATCCGGCCCAGCGTTTCGGATTTCCCAAGAACCGCGGCAACCTCGAAGATGCCCGGCGACGTGGTCGACCCGGTTAGCGCCGCGCGCAAGGGTTGGGCGACCTTGCCGAGTTTCAGGTCGTTTGCCTCCGCAAAGGCGCGCACGGCCGTTTCGACGCCGGCCTCGTTCCAATCATCGACTTGCCCGAGCCGAACGTTCAATTGTTCTAAGAGATCCCGCGCTTGCTCATTGAGCAGCGCTTGCGCCTTCTCAGTCATGACGAGCGGCCGACTGCGTGCATAAAAAGCCGCGTTATCAGCCAGTTCGATGATGGTTTTCGCGCGTTGCTTCAGCCCTGACAGACCCGCGCGCAGCCGATCGTTTGCCGTTCCGTCAAGAGGGTGACCAAGATCCTGTTCCAGCCTGGGAACGATTAGCGACATCAGGCGCTGATCGTCGGCCTCGCGGATGTAGTGGCCGTTCAGATTCTCCAGCTTGGCGAAATCGATCCGCGCGGGGGACTTGCCGACGGCGTCGAGGTCGAACCAGGCAATCGCCTGGTCCGTGGAAATCACCTCGTCGTCGCCGTGCGACCAGCCGAGACGCAGCAGATAGTTGCGCAATGCCTCCGGCAGGTAGCCCATATCCCGATAGGCTTCGATGCCCAGCGCGCCGTGGCGCTTGGACAGTTTCGCGCCGTCGGGGCCGTGGATCAGCGGTATGTGAGCGAAAACCGGCGGCTTGGCGCCAAGCGCGTCGTAAAGCTGGGTCTGGCGAAAGGCATTGGTGAGGTGGTCGTCGCCCCGGATCACATGGGTGATGCCCATATCGATGTCGTCAACCACGACGGACAGCATGTAGGTGGGCGTGCCGTCGGAGCGCAGCAGAACCATGTCGTCCAGCTCCGCATTCTCGACGGTGACCGTGCCCTGGACGGCGTCCTCGATGCGGGTCTGGCCAGACCGCGGCGCCTTCAGCCGGACGACCGGATCGACACCCTCCGGCGCCTCGGCCGGGTCCCGATCCCGCCACCGGCCGTCATACCGCAGCGGCCGGCCCTCCGCGCGGGCCTGTTCGCGCATCGCCGTCAACTCGTCCTGCGTCGCATAGCACAGATAAGCCTTGCCTTCGTCAAGCAGCCTTCGGGCGGCGGCGGCATGCCGGTCGCGGCGTTCGAATTGCGACACCGCATTGCCGTCCCAATCCAGGCCAAGCCATTCAAGCCCATCCAGGATCTTCGCCACCGCCTCGTCGGTCGAACGGGCGCGGTCGGTGTCCTCGATCCGCAGCACGAAACGGCCGTCGAAATGGCGGGCATAGAGCCAGTTGAACAGGGCCGTTCGGGCACCGCCGATGTGCAGAAAACCGGTGGGCGAGGGGGCAAAGCGGGTAACGACGGTCATTTCGGCTCGATTTGGTCTATCCTGGCGGGCGAGGGGCGTGCTGCATAACACAGGCAGGGCGGGGATGCATCTGGACATGGATCGGGCTGATGGTTGACGTGGCCGCCGGTACGCCGGCCCGTCGGTCATTGCGAGCGTTGCATCCGATCGATGCCTGGCTCGCGGCGCAGGGAACCCGGCTGGGGTTATGGCTGCCTGTTATGCTGGGTGTCGGCATTGCCGCGTATTTCGCTTTGCCGATCGAACCCGGCTGGTGGTGGTCCGTCGCCTCCTTTGTCATGGCCCTGGCAGTGCTTGCCACGGTGCGGTCCGCCGGGTTGTCGATCCGGGCGCTGGCCATGGCACTGGTTGCCGCGACTCTGGGGTTTGCCGCCGCACAGTTGCAGACGGTCAGGGTAGAGGCGCCTCAGTTGGACCGGCCTGTCGGCCCGGTGACGGTAGTGGGCCGCGTGCGCGCGCTCGATGCCTCCAGCGGCGGCACCAGGGTCGTCCTCGACGAACTGTCGATCGGCGGCCTGGCGCCCGACGAGACACCGGAACGGGTGCGCGTTCGGTTGACGACGCGATCGGTTCCGCCCGCCATCGGCTCGACCATCGATTTGCGGGCGATGCTGATCCCACCGTCGGAGCCGGTGTTGCCGGGCGGCTTCGACTTCAGGCGCCATGCCTTCTTTCAGCAGTTGGGCGCGTTCGGCTATGCGGTGTCACGCCCGGAGGTTCTGGAGGCTGCCGAAGCTGGCGGCCTGGCCCTGTGGTTGGAACGGGTCAGGCTGGGCATCTACGACCGTATTGCCGTCCAGGTCGAGAGCGGGGCCATGTCGGACGACGCCGGGTCGGTCGCCGTCGTGCTGTTGACCGGCGATCGCAGTGCGATCAGTGACGAGCTCTACGCCGACATGCGCCGGTCGGGGCTGGCCCATCTGCTGGCGATCTCGGGCCTGCATGTCGGGCTGATCGCCGGCCTGGTGTTCTTCGCCGTCCGGGCCGGGCTCGCCCTGTCGCCGACGGTGACGCTCACACAGCCGATCAAGAAATGGGCGGCGGTCGCGGCAATCGTCGCCGCCTTCTGCTACATGATGATCGTGGGCGCGACGGTGCCAACCCAGCGCGCCTTTCTCATGGCAGGTCTCGTGTTCTTCGCGGTCCTGGTGGACCGCCGCGCGATCTCGCTGCGGCTGGTGGCCTTGGCCGCCGCGGTCGTGCTGTTGGTGGCGCCGTCGAGCCTCACCGGTCCCAGTTTTCAGATGAGTTTTGCGGCCGTTTTGGCGCTGGTGGCCCTTTACGACGGCTTGCGAGAGCGTTGGCTTGGCTGGCGCGTGACGTCCGGGCCGTGGCGGCGCGCGCGCCTCTATCTCGCCAGCCTCATGATCACCTCGTTCACGGCGACCCTGGCGACCGCGCCGTTCGTTCTGTTTCACTTCCAGGAAACGCCGGTTTATGGACCCTTGGCAAACCTGATCGCTGTGCCCTTGACCGCTGCCTGGATCATGCCCTGGGGCCTGGCGGCGTACCTGCTGATGCCCGTGGGTTTGGAGGGGGTGGCGCTCGCCCCCATGGGGTGGGGGATTGATGGCCTGCTCGCGCTCGCCCATTGGTGTGCCAACTTGCCGGGTGCCGTGATTGCTACCCCAGCGTTGGCCGACATCGTCATCGTGCTTGTCGTCGCCGGAGGATTGTGGCTTGCGCTGTGGCGCGGGACGTCCCGTTGGTTCGGTATCGCCGGGATTGGCGCTGCCGCCGCAATCGCCGTCATGACGCCTATTCCGACCATCCTGGTAAGCGCCGACGCAGGGCTGATGGGCTTGCGCTTGTCCGGTGGCGTGCTGGCGGTCTCCCAGGCCCGCACGGAGGCCTTTACCCGCACCCAATGGACCCGGCTGACCGGCGCCGACACCGAAATTAGCTGGGCCGAGCTTGCGGCAATCGATCCAGGCTTTCAGTGCGATGGCCAAGGCTGCATCTGGCAAACGCACGATGGCGCAGTCGCCTTCGCGTTCGAACCTGACATACTGGCCGAGGATTGTGCCGTCGCGGAGGTGGTGGTGGCCCAGGAGCCGGTGCGCGGCCCATGCGCGGCACCCATCGTGGTCGACCGCTTCGACGTCTGGCGTAACGGCGCCTATGCCATCACCCTGTCGGCGTCGGGCGAGGGGCCGTCGTCGGCCCTATCGGAGCGGGCGTCGGTCAGAACCGTGGCCGAGCAGACGGGCGATCGCCCCTGGTCGAGAACGGTTCCCTGATCACCCAGGAAGGCGCGGATCAGTAGTGGCGCAACAAACCGACCAATCGGCCTTGCACGCGCACGCGATCGGCCCCGAAGATGCGGGTTTCGTAGGCCGGGTTCGCCGGTTCTAGTGCGACGGTCTTACCACCGCCCTTGCGCAGACGCTTCAGCGTGACCTCGCCATCATCGATGAAGGCGACGACAATGTCGCCGCTTTCCGCCGTATCGCTGCGGCGAATGATCACCGTATCGCCATCGAGAATGCCGGCGTCGACCATGCTGTCGCCATCCACGATCAGCGCGTAGTGCTCACCACCGCTGATCATATCCGGCGGCACGTTGGTGTAAACCGAGGGATCGCTGAGCGCTTCGATCGGCGTGCCGGCGGCGATCTTGCCGTAGAGCGGCAGTTCGACAGCCTCGCTGCCGCTGACAGGGGTGGTGCGGCGCGGCGGCGGCTTGTCCGCCGTGCCTTCGATTACCATCGGGCGGAAGCGGCCGCCGCGATCTTCCCGCGGCGCGGCCGTCAGGCCGTCGGGCACTTGCAACACCTCCAGCGCGCGGGCGCGATGGGGCAGGCGGCGGATGAAGCCGCGCTCTTCCAGTGCGGTGATCAGGCGGTGGATGCCGGACTTGGACTTCAGGCCCAGCGCGTCCTTCATTTCGTCGAACGAAGGGGAAACGCCGCCTTCCTTCAAGCGCCGATCAATAAACATCAAGAGCTGCTGCTGCTTCCGGGTCAACATGGCCGGTCCCCTAGCCAAATTCCGCCTGGTCAGCTCCGCCGGCCAAGCGATTCGATACAACTCAGACTAACGAGAACAAAACAAAAACGTCAAGTTTTGTTCCCTTAAAGTTCCTACTTGGTGCCAATCTCCCGATCAAAGTCGTGCCAGTTGGGGGTCAAAGCGCACGATCTCCACCGGGCATCCGGCTTCGATCGCATGCGCGTGCGGCGGACGAACGACCAGGCAGTCAGCCTTGGCCAGCAATGTGAGCAGAGAACTATCCTGCTTTTCGAACGGTGTGGCAACAAGCTGTCCGTCATCATCGACGGAAAGAGTGCTGCGCAAATAGTCCTGGCGACGGTCGTTGGCCGGCAAGTCCCGCCCCAGCCTGGCCTTTTCGGCCACCCCATCCTCCGCCGGCAGCCCCTGCAACAGGCGCAGCGCCGGGACCGCAAACAACAGCGCACAGACCTGGGACGATACCGGATTGCCCGGCAATCCCAATACCGGAACACCATCGATCGCCCCGAACATCAAGGGCTTGCCAGGCCGCATGGCAATGCGCCAGAAGTCGATCTCCAACCCGTCGCGCCCGAGCACCTCGCGGATCAGGTCGTGCTCGCCGACCGAGGCCCCGCCGGTCGTGATCAACAAATCCATGCCCCGCGCGGCGGCGGCCGCTGCATGCAGGGACGCGGCGTTGTCCTGCGCGACCGGCAGCAAGACCGGCACGCCGCCGCAAGCCTCGACCAGCGCGGCCAGTCCCGGACCGTTCGAACTCACGATCTGGTCCGGCCCGATGGGTTCGCCGGGCATGACGATCTCGTCGCCCGTTGCCAGGATGGCGACCCTCGGCCGGCGATGGACTTTCAGCCAGGGGTGGTTCATCGAAGCCGCCAGACCGATGTCCCGGGCGGTCAGCAGCCGCCCGGCCGGGATCAGTTCGTCACCGTCGGAGAAGTCGAAGCCGCGCGGCCTGACATAGACACCTTGCCGCGTGGCTGCGTTCACAGTGACGCGGTCGCCGTCGGCCTCGGTATCCTCCTGGATCACGATCGTATCGGTCCCCTCGGGCAGGGGCGCTCCGGTGAAGATGCGGACGCACTGGCCAGGGCCGACAGGGCCGTCGAAATGCGTGCCGGCCGGGACCGAGGCGATGACATCGAGCGTGACCGGAGCCGCCGCGACATCGTCGCCGCGAACGGCATAGCCGTCCATGGCGGACAGGTCGGCCCAGGGCTGGGTGCGTCTCGCGGCGATGGGGACGGCGGTAACCCGCCCGGCCGCATCCGCCAACCCGACCGTCTCTGCCGGCAGTGGATGAAAGGCAGCAAAGATCCTGCGCTTGGCGTCCTCGACCGAAATCATGGCTGGCGAACGAAATCGCCCGACTTGCCGCCGCTTTTCTCCAGCAGCTTGAGGTCCGTGATGATCATCGCGCGGTCAACCGCCTTGCACATATCGTAGACGGTCAACGCGGCCACGGAGGCCGCCGTCAGCGCCTCCATCTCAACCCCGGTACGGCCCGTGACCTTTGCGGAGGCGACGATGTCTACCGCCGGTCCGGCCTCGTCGGTGGTCAATTCGATGGACACGGCGGCAAGCGGCAGCGGATGGCAGAGTGGGATCAGGTCGCTGGTCTTCTTCGCGGCCATGATGCCGGCCAGCCTTGCCACGGCCAGGACGTCGCCCTTGGCGGCCTTGCCGTCCTTAATCAAGGCCAACGTTTCCGGCTGCATGGTCACGCGGCAGGCGGCTTTCGCCAGGCGCGCGGTTTCGTCCTTGGCGGAGACGTCGACCATGCGTGCCCGGCCGCCCTCGTCGAAGTGGGTCAGGTCCGTCATGCCTCCACGGCCTGGCCGACATTCTGTTCGTCCAGCAGCGCACGCGTGGCCGCCGCGACGTCGTGCTGGCGCATCAGGCTCTCGCCGATCAGAAACGTGGTCGCACCCACCGCCGCCATCCTCGCCAGGTCCGCCGGGGCATAAAGCCCGCTTTCTGCAATCAGCAGCCGATCGGACGGTACGCGGGGCGCCAGGGTCTCGGTCACATCAAGATTTGTCTCTAATGTTTTGAGGTTTCTGTTATTTATACCGATAAGCTGAGAATTTAGATTAAGTGCGTGATCGAGCTCATCCCCGTTATGCACCTCGACCAGCACATCCATGCCGAGGTCGATGGCGGCCTGTTCCAGTTCGGACGCCTGGGCATCTCCAAGCGCTGCCATGATCAGCAAGATGCAGTCCGCGCCCAGCGCGCGCGCTTCGACCACCTGATAGGGGTCGAGCATGAAGTCCTTGCGCAGGACGGGCAGGTCCACCGCCGAGCGCGCGGCGGTCAGATAGGTGTCGTCGCCCTGGAAATAGGGCATGTCGGTCAGCACCGACAGACAGGTGGCGCCGCCCGCTTCGTAGGCCTGCGCCAGAGTCGGCGGGTCGAAGTCGGCCCGGATGAGGCCTTTTGACGGCGACGCCTTCTTGATTTCGGCGATGAGGCCGTAGCGGCCGGCTGCTTGGGCCTTCCGTAGGGCAGCCGCAAACCCGCGCGGCGCTTGCGTTTCAGCGGCGCGCTGCTCCAGGTCCGCCAGCGACACCACCGCCTTCCGGGCCGCGATGTGTTGGCGCTTGTCGGCGCAGATGCGTTCCAGCACGTCGGCCATGCGGTCAGTCCGTCGGTTCGTTGGTGATCGCAACGAGCTTGGCCAGCGCATCGGCGGCGGCGCCGCTATCGATCGTCTTTGTTGCCAGCGCCATGCCCCCGGCCAAGTCCTGCGCCTTGCCGGCAACGACGGAGGCCGCTGCGGCGTTCAGCAGCACGATGTCGCGATAGGCGCTCGGCTCGCCGGCCAAGACCGCGCGCAGGGCAGCGGCATTGGTCTCGCCGTCGCCACCCTTCAGGTCCGCCGGATCTGCCAGCGGCAGCCCGACATCCGCCGGCGCGATCTCAAACACCTCGACCGTGCCGTCCTGCAACGAGGCAACCGTGGTCGGGCCCGTGGTCGTGATTTCGTCCATCCCGTCGGAGCCGTGCACGACCCAGGCGCGCTCGGTCCCCAGATTGCCCAGCACGCGGGCCTGGACCTCGACCCATTCCGGAGCGAACACCCCCATCAACTGCCGCTTGGCGCCGGCCGGGTTCGACAACGGCCCCAGCAGGTTGAAGACCGTGCGGGTGCCCAGTTCCACCCTGGTCGGGCCGACATGGCGCATCGCCCCATGGTGTCTCTGGGCGAACAGAAAGCAGACATTCGCCTCCCACAAGGCCCTCTGCACCAACGCCATGTCGGCATCGATATTGACGCCGAGGGAGGTCAGGACGTCGGCCGCGCCGGTCTTGCTGGATTGCGCCCGGTTGCCGTGCTTGGCCACCGGCACGCCGGCCCCCGCCAGGACAAACGAGACGGCGGTGGAGATGTTGTAGCTGCCGGACTGGTCGCCGCCCGTGCCGCAGCAATCGATCGCGCCCTCCGGCGCCTCGATGCGCAGCGCCTTGTCGCGCATGATCTGCGCCGCGCCCGTGATCTCGTCGACCGTCTCGCCACGCAGGCGCAGGGCCATCAGAAGGGCGCCGGTCTGCGACGGTGTCGCCTCGCCGGACATGATGACGTCAAAGGCGGCCGCAGCGGTTTCCTGATCCAAGCGTTCGCCGTTGGCGAGCCGGGCGATGAAGGGTTGAAGGCGATCGAAACTGGTCATGGGCTCAGGCCGCGCGCCGCCGTTCGGTCAGGGCAATGAAGTTTCTCAGCAAGTCGTGGCCATGCTCCGACGCGATGCTTTCCGGGTGGAACTGTACGCCGTGAACCGGACGCTCTCGATGCTCCAGCCCCATGATCAGGCCGTTCTCGGTTTCGGCCGTGATCATTAGATCGTCGGGCAGCGACGGACGGTCGACGGTCAGCGAATGATAGCGCGTCACCGTGATCGGCGATGGCAACCCTTCAAACACGCCGCTGCCGGTGTGGCTGACCGGCGACAGCTTGCCGTGCATGATTTCCGGTGCGCGCACGACCTTGCCGCCATAGGCCTGGCCGATCGACTGATGGCCGAGACAGACGCCAAGCAGGGGCAACTCGCCGGCAGCCTTGACCAGATCCAGGCAGATGCCCGCCTTGTCGGGGTCGCACGGGCCTGGCGACAGCACGATACCGTTGGGATTCATCGCCAGCGCCTCGTCGACAGTGATCTGGTCGTTCCGGCACACGACGGTGCTTGCCCCAAGCTCGCCCAGGAAGTGGACGAGGTTGTAGGTAAAGCTGTCATAATTGTCGATCAGCAGCAGCATCGACCGCACCTTGTTCCCTGTCTCGGCGCCACACTAGCCATCGTGTCGGCCCGTGGCCAGATGTCAGCGTCGCCCGGCGAACCGGATGGCCTCTTCCGCCGCACGAACCAAGGCGCGTGCCTTTTGCCTGGTCTCTTCCAGCTCCGCCTGCGGGTCGCTGTCCGCGACGACACCGCCGCCGGCCTGAATGTGCAGTTTGCCGTTGGTGATGACGCCGGTGCGCAGCGCGATGCAGGTATCAAGATCGCCATTGGCGCCGAAATAGCCGACCGCGCCCGCATAGATGCCACGCCGCGCGACCTCCAACTCGTCGATGATCTCCATCGCGCGGACCTTCGGCGCGCCGGAAACCGTGCCGGCCGGGAAGCCGCCGACCAGCGCATCAAGCGCATCCTTGTCGTCCGCCAGCCGGCCCTCGACATGGGAGACGATATGCATGACGTGCGAGTAGTATTCGATCTTGAACTGCTCGGTGACCTCGACGGAGCCGATCTCAGCAACTCGGCCGACATCGTTACGGCCGAGATCGAGCAACATCAGATGCTCTGCCCGTTCCTTGGGATCGGCCAACAACTCATCGGCCAAGGCTTGGTCTTCGGCCGGGTCCACGCCGCGACGGCGAGTGCCGGCCAGGGGGCGGATCGTGACTGTGTCGTCGCGCACCCGCACCAGGATCTCCGGGCTGGACCCGACGATGCTGAAGGCCCCGAAATCGAGATAAAACAGAAAGGGCGACGGGTTTAGGCGGCGAAGCGCGCGATAGAACGACAGGGGCGGCAGTCGGAACGGCACGGTGAAGCGCTGCGACGGCACGACTTGGAAAATGTCGCCGGCGCGGATGTATTCCTTGGCCTTCTCCACCGCCGCGCAATAGGCCTCGGGGCTGGTGTTCGACACCGGCTCCGGCAGCGGTTCCAGCGCCTCGCCACCATCGCGACGGTAGGGCAGGGAGCGTTCGAAGTCGGCCACCGCGTCCGCCAGCCGCTCACGCGCCAGGCCGTAGGCCGCCTCGGCGGACAGGCCATCGCTTGGCCAGACCGGCGTGACCAGCGTGACTTTGTCCTCGATGTTGTCGAATACAGCCACGATGGTCGGGCGCATCAGCACGCTGTCGGGCACGCCCAGCGTGTCCGGATTGTCGTCCGGCAGCCGCTCCATATGCCGGACCATGTCGTAGCCAAGATAGCCGAACAGGCCGGAGGCGATCGGCGGCATGCCCTCGGGCAGGGCGATCCGGCTCTCGTTGATCAACCGGCGCAGGCTTTCCAGGGGCGGCAGATCCTCCGGTTGGAACGTATTGAGATCGGCGCGCGCGGTGCGATTGATCTCCGCCCGGTCGCGGCTCGACCGCCAGATCAGGTCCGGCTTCATGCCGATGGCGGAATAGCGGCCGCGCACCGCGCCGCCCTCGACGGATTCGAACAGGAAGCTGTACGGCCGTTGGTCCGCCAGCTTCAGCATGGCGGAGACTGGCGTCTCCAAATCGGCCACCAAGGTCGTCGAGGCGACCTGGGGCGCGCCCTCGTCATAGGTTCGGATGAACCCGTCGAGGTCCGGCGATATCTGCATGGTGGTCAGCTTTGGTGATACTGGCGATCGAGAACCGATTGGTGGATCTCGACGTCAATGGTCTCGTGCAACTGGTCGAAAAACTGCCGCAGCAACTCCGTGCCCATGGCGTTTTCCGCGTTGGCCTGGACGGACTGATAGGCGAAGTCGTCCGGGTTCGGCTCCGGCAGTTCAATGACGTCCAGCCGAATGACAAGCTGGTTAACGCCGTCATCAACCGTCTCGACATCGCCGATATGCATGGTGAACAGGCGCTCGATCGCCGCTTGCGGCAGATCGCCCCGGTTGCTGCCGTCACGCAGCAAGGCCACTGTGCTCGTCGCAGTGCCATTAAACGCCGATGCCACGTCAGACGGGTCATTGCCTGCGGCCAGCCGCTGTTCAACCAACTCGGCCTGACGGGCGGCGCCACGGCCGCGTTCCGCATTCCGCCAAGCGGCCTCGACCTCGTCGCGCACCTGATCGAACGGTCGAACGGCCGGGGGCACGATGCCGTCGACCCGCACCGTGAAATAGGCCGTGTCGGACGCTTCTTCCATCAGGCTCGCCTCGCCTTCGTCGAGGTCGAAGGCAATGGTCGCGATCGCCGGCAGGTTCGGCAGGTCGGGCGCGTCGCTGCCAAACTGGACGGAACCATCGGCGGCGATGGGAGGTGTTTCAACGGCCGTCAGGCCGAGAACGCTGACGGCTTCGCTCAAATCCGTGCCGGCCGCCAACTCGTCTTCCAGCGCGTTCACCTGTTCGAACACGACGTCGAGCGCGCGGTCGATCTGGATGTCGCGCCGCAGGGTGTCGGCGACCTGATCCAACGGCTGCGCCTCCTCGGCCTCGATGCCGGTCACCTGCAGCACATGCCAGCCGAACACGGTCTCGATCGGGTCGGAGACGCCGCCGGACGGCAAGGCGAAGCCCGCATCCGACAGCTCGCCGAACATGTCCGACCGCGTCGACCAATCCAGCGGGATGATATCGCCATCGATGCTGTCGTCGGCCGCCAAGGCGTCTGCCAGGCTGCCATTGGCGCGCGCGGCCTCGGCCAAAGTGCCGGCCTGCGCCTGGTCGTCCAGGATCACCTGATCGAATTGACGTCTTTCGTCGGCAACGAACTGCTCCAGCCTTTGCTCGTAAGCTTCCGACAGCTCCTCGTCGGAAACCGCGATCTCGTCGGCATAGTCCTCCGCCTGGATCGCGACCACTGTCAGGTTGCGATACTCAGGCGCCGTGAACAGCTCTCCGTTCTCGGCGTGGAAGGATCGAAGGTCGTCTTCGGTCGGCTCGTCCACATCGAAGATCGTGGCGTAAGGAATGCTCACCACATCGGCGATGCGGCCTTCCTGGCGATACTCGAAAAGCGCGTCGCCGAGTGTCGCGGGCACCCAGGCGCCGCGCAGAACGGATAGCTGCAACACGCCCTGCTGGATCTCGCGCCGGACCTCTTCGACAAAGGCGGCCTCGCCGAGGCCCCGGTTGGCCAGATAGCCCAACAGCCTTTGATTGTCGAACTGGCCCGTGACGCTGCTCTGGAAGCGTGGATCGACGCGGATCTGGGCGGCCACCACCTCATCAGGAATGACCAGTTCCATGTTGCGGCTGAGCTGGACCAACAGCGCCTGATTCACCAACCGGTCGAGCACGTCGTCGACCAGCCCGTCTTCCAGCGCGTCATCGGTGGTGTAGCGATCATCGTTTTGCCGCTCGAAGGCGACCTGGCGCTGGAACTCCGCATTGAAGGCGTTCAGATCGATTTCGATCTCGCCTACGGTCGCGACCACCGTGTCGGGCGGCGCGTCGCGGAAGAAGTCGCCGATACCCCAGACCGCAAAGCTCAAGACCAGCAGCAGCAGCAGGATCTTGACCAGCCAAGAGCTGGCCTTGTTGCGAAGGGTTTGGATCATCGGTTTGCCACACGCATTGAACGGTTAGCGCCTCAGATAGGCGCGAAGCGGCCGCACTATAAGAGTGTGATTGGAGCAGCCGCAATGCCGACGGCGTTTGATCTGTGTTTGCCGCGCCCGCTGATGGCTGCTAAACGGCCTTGCCCAACGCCAATCTTGAAGCCGGAGCTTGCCCCATGCGCCCCCTGATCGCCGGTAACTGGAAAATGAACATGACCAAGACGGCCGGCACCGCCCTGGCGCGCGATCTTGGCCTGCGCTACGCCGAACAGGCGGATCGCGACTACGACCTTCTGGTCTGCCCGCCGGCGACGGTGATCGATGCGGTTGGCCAGGCAGTTGCGGGCAGCGGCGTCTTCGTCGGCGGCCAGGATTGCCATGCGGCGGAAGATGGCGCTTACACCGGTGAGATCGCCGCCGGCATGCTGGCGGATCTGGGCTGCACCCACGTGATCGTCGGCCATTCCGAACGGCGGCAGTATCATGGTGAGTTGGACCTGCTGATCGGCGAAAAGGCGAAGGCTGCTTACAAGGCCGGGCTCATCGCCATCATCTGCATCGGCGAGACCGAAGCGGAGCGGGATGCCGGCGACGCGCTGGCGGTGTGCTCGCGGCAGATCGCAGGGTCCGTGCCGAACACCGCGACGCCGGAGAATACGGTGATTGCGTATGAGCCGGTTTGGGCCATCGGCACCGGCCGGACGCCGACAACGGGTGACGTGGCAGAGGTCCATGCCCATATACGCGCGGAGCTGTCGCGCCACATGTCTGGCGCCGACGCCGTGCGCCTGCTTTACGGCGGTTCGGTGAAGCCTGGCAATGCCAGGCAGTTGCTGGCGGTGCCGAATGTGGACGGCGCGTTGGTCGGCGGTGCCAGCCTGTCGGCCGATGATTTCTGGGCCATCGCCCAAAGTTGCGTCTAGCCAAAGCCGGGCCCCTTGGCTAAAACCCGCCGCAACGTGTGATAAACGGGTGCCGGGACGGCACCGAATGACAGGCATAAGGGTCGGCTCTCATGCAGCCGGCCACTGCCGATTGGATCGTTGACGTGCTGCAGATTCTTCTTGTCGTTCATTTGATGATCTCGATTGCGCTGGTCGCCGTCGTGCTGCTTCAGCGCAACGAAGGTGGCGGGCTCGGCATTGGCGGGCCCAGCCTGGGCAACCTGTCGTCCGTGCGCGGAACAGGCAACTTTCTGACGCGGCTGACGGCGATCCTCGCGGCGCTCTTCATGCTCGGAACGTTGGCCCTGGCGATCGTGGCACGCGAAACCACGCGTCCGGCGGAAGACAGCTTGATCCTGCAGCCGCTGGCCCCGGTCGAGGCGCCGGCCGAGGACAGTGCGCCCGCCGTACCTCTGAACTAACCGCACTCTCGGTTAGCATCGGGCGCCGCGTCGCGGCGTCCGCCTCCGTTCGTCCGGGATCTGCCGGGCGCCCTCAGCCATGTCATGAAGGCATGGCAACGCAATCGAGAATCGGGTTAATGTCGAATTCCATGACGCGGTTCATCTTTATCACCGGCGGCGTGGTCTCCTCCCTCGGCAAAGGTCTGGCATCGGCGGCGCTCGGCGCGCTGTTGCAAGCGCGGGGCTACAAGGTCCGGCTGCGCAAGCTGGACCCTTATCTCAATGTCGATCCCGGCACGATGAGCCCGACCCAGCATGGCGAGGTCTATGTCACCGACGACGGCGCCGAAACCGACCTTGACCTTGGCCACTACGAACGCTTCACGGGCGTGCCGGCGCGACGCAGCGACAATGTCACGACGGGAAAGATCTACTCCGACGTGATCGCCAAGGAACGGCGCGGCGATTATCTGGGCGCGACCGTCCAGGTCATCCCCCACGTAACGGACGCGATTAAGGCGTTCATCGCCTCGGACCTCAGCGACGAGGATTTCGTGCTGTGCGAGATCGGCGGCACGGTCGGCGATATCGAGAGCCTGCCGTTCCTGGAGGCCATCCGACAGTTCGGCAACGAGGTCGGGCCGGAACGGGCCTTGTTCATCCATTGCACGCTGCTGCCCTACATCCCGACGGCGGGCGAGTTGAAAACCAAGCCGACCCAGCACTCGGTCAAGGAGCTGCTGTCGGTCGGCATTCAGGCCGGCATGCTGCTGTGCCGGGCCGATCGGCCGATCCCGGAGAACGAGCGACGCAAGATCGCCCTGTTCTGCAACATCCGGCCGGAACGCGTGATCGCTGCGTTGGACAGCCCGTCGATCTATGAGGTACCGCTGACCTATCATCGCGAAGGCTTCGACGATCAGGTGCTGGACTATTTCGACCTCGACCGGTCACTGCCCATCGACCTGGGCCTATGGGAGAGGATCGCCGACCGCATTCGCGAGCCGGAAGGCGAGGTCACCATCGGCGTCGTCGGCAAGTACACCTCGCTGATCGACAGCTACAAAAGCCTGGGCGAGGCGCTGGCCCATGGCGGCATCGCCAACAATGTCCGCGTCAAGCTGGATTGGATCGACTCGGAAATCTTCGACGCCGAAGACGCGGCCATCCATCTGGAGCATGTAAACGGCATCCTGGTGCCCGGCGGCTTCGGCGAGCGCGGGGCGGAGGGCAAGATCCGCGCCGCCCAGTTCGCCCGCGAGCGGGGCGTGCCCTATTTCGGCATCTGCTTTGGCATGCAGATGGCGGTAATCGAGGCGGCGCGCCATCTGGCCGATCTTCCCGGTGCCAGCTCAACGGAATTCGGAAAGACCGATGATCCGGTGGTCGGCCTGATGACCGAATGGGTGCGCGGCAACCAGAAGGAAAGCCGGGCCAGGGATGGTGACCTGGGCGGCACGATGCGGCTGGGCGCCTATCCGGCCATCCTGGCGGAAGGCAGCAAGGTCCAGGCGATCTACGACGAACCGACGATCAGCGAGCGGCACCGCCACCGCTATGAGGTCAACATCAACTACCGCGATAGGCTCGAAGACGCGGGTCTGCTGTTTTCCGGCCTGTCGCCCGACGGCGAATTGCCGGAGATCGTCGAACTGCCGGACCACCCTTGGTTCATCGGCGTGCAGTTTCACCCGGAACTGAAGTCCAAGCCGTTCGAGCCGCATCCCCTGTTCACGGATTTCGTCCGTGCTGCGGTTGAGCAGAGCCGTCTGGTCTGATCATGACCGCGCCCAAGACCGTCGAGATCGGACCACTCACGGTTGCCAACGACCGCAATCTGACACTGATCGCCGGCCCCTGTGCGTTGGAAAGTCGTCAGCACGCCCTGGAAATGTCGGCGGCAATTAAGGAGATCGCGGACGCGGCCGGCATCGGCCTGATCTACAAATCCAGCTTCGATAAGGCCAATCGCAGCTCGGTCGACACGCCGCGCGGGCTGGGCCTGAAGGAGAGTCTGCCAATCCTCGCCGAGGTGCGCCAGACGCACGGCTGCCCGGTGCTGACCGACGTTCACTCGGAAGAACAATGCGCGCCGGTGGCGGAGGTCGTGGACGTGCTTCAAATCCCGGCGTTCCTGTGCCGCCAGACCGACCTGCTGCTGGCGGCCGGCCGCACCGGACGCGCGGTCAACATCAAGAAGGGCCAATTCCTGGCGCCTTGGGACATGGCAAACGTCGCCGCCAAGGTCGCGAGCACGGGCAACGAGCGCATCCTGCTGACCGAGCGCGGCGCCAGCTTCGGCTACAACACGCTGGTGTCCGACATGCGGTCGCTGCCGATCATGGCGCGCACCGGCTATCCGATCGTGTTCGACGCGACCCATTCCGTGCAACAGCCCGGCGGCCTCGGCGGCCGTAGCGGCGGCCAGCGCGAGTTTGTCCCCGTCCTGGCCAGGGCGGCGGTCGCGATCGGTGTCGCTGCGGTCTTCATGGAGGTCCATCAGGACCCGGATAGCGCCCCGTCCGACGGACCCAATATGGTGCACATAAGGGACCTGGCGGGCATTCTGTCGACCTTGACCGCGCTTGACGCCTTGGCCAAGGCCGATCCGATCGAGGCATGACCCTCGTCGAGCATTTCAAGCGCGAGGCGGCCAACAACCTTTGGTCCAATCATCGTCTGTCACGCGCTTGGCTTCAGTTGACAGCCGACGCGTTTGAGGCACCCCGCACCAACTTCTTCCCGTCGATCAAGGCAACGGTTCAGCACATTTTGGAGGTCGACCTCTATTACCTTGATGCGCTGGAACAAGGCGGCGAGGGGCTCGCGATCTTCAAGCGGCCGCTGCCCTCGGCCCAGGACCGCTTGGCGGCTGATCAACAGGCAACGGATCGCAGGCTGCTGGCCTTCTGCGAAGGGCTGAGGGAAGGCGATCTGTCCGATCTCCGCATCCTGCAACGCCAGGACGGCGACAAGACCGAGGAGATCCAGGCCATCCTGGCCCATCTCTTCCTGCACCAAATCCACCATCGCGGCCAAATCAACGCCATGCTGGCCGGCACCGACATCCCGCCGCCGCAACTCGACGAGTTCTTCTTGCATCAGGACCTGCCCTTGCGCGCTGAAGAAATGCGGGCGCTTGGGCTGGAAACCGCCCCTTAAGCCAGCGTTGTCAAGAAAGCTGGGATGAAACGCCGTATCAGTGGCGCCCGCCCAGCACCACGCCCAGTGCCCTTGGACGGACGCTAACGTCGAAGTTCCGACCCTCGATGGGGTCGCCGTCGAGATTGAGGTGCAAGGTCTGGTCAGCCTCCAGCCGGAAGGCGGCAAGCTGGCGATAGCGCAGCACGCTGTTATCCGGATTGAACGGATCGGCGATCTCGTTGGCGAGCTTGGCCAAGTCACCAAGGCCGGCCGGCGACACGGCAGCAAGGTCGAGCAGTCCGTCGGTCATGTCCGCCTTTGGCGCGACATCGAAACCGCCGCCGGCAAAGCGGTTGTTGCCGATTGCCACGACCAGGGTCGAAACATCCTCGGTGCTGCCGCCCGGCAGGATCAGGCGCCCTGAATAGGGTTTCAGGTTCATGAGTTTGACCAAGCCCATCAGCGAGTAGGCGGAACCGCCCAAGGCCGCCTTGAGATCCTTCGGCGTCGCCGCCGTAACCTCCGCGCCGAAACCGCCGCTCGCGACATTGATGAAAAACTGACCGTTGACCTCGCCGAGATCGATCGGCGTCGCTTCGCCTGAAATCGCGCGATCCAAAGCCGCGGTCAGATCGTCGCGCGGCAGGCCGGCGCCGCGGGCGAAGTCATTCGCCGTACCCAGTGGCAGTACGCCCAACGACGCCCTGTCAGCGCGGCCCGGTTTCATCAGCATGTTGGCGATCAGGTTCAGCGTGCCGTCGCCGCCACCGGCCACGACCCGCCCGATCCCTTGGTCCAAGGCCTCTTCGATGAAGCGGTCCATGTCGTCAAGGTCCCAAGGAATGCGCACCCTCAATTCGGCGCCCGTCCGGCGGACCGCACGAACCGCCTCGACCACGTCGTCGCGGTTACAGGACTTTCGATGCAACAGCAGGCAGGCGCTTTGGGTCATCACTCAATCCGAAGTCCGTCAGGCGGAAACTGTCAATCCATCTGGGATATGCGGGCAAGATCAGTTCGCTCTTGCCGGCATCGTCTTAGCGCGGTCCGTCACAACCGGTGGAGGCAAGCATTACGCTTGCTGCGCCGCCGATCAAAGCACGTTGCCTCGTCCTGACGGTCAGCGGTGGTTCCGGGAGGGCTGTGGCAAACGGTCATATACACAAGCTGGTAATGAAGTCGTTATCGTATTGTAACAGTACCCCAGTAGTTTCTCGCGCTTTCATCGAACCAGAAAGGCATTCAAATGAACGCTACGAGACTGCTTCTCGCGACGGCCCTCACCGGCGCCCTCGCGCTGCCTGCCTATGCGCAGGACACCGGCGCCAGGAACGTCATCCTGATGATCTCCGACGGCATCGGCTTCAACGGCTGGCTTGCCGCCGATTACTATCAAGGCCTCGCGGGCCAGCAATCCTATCAGATCGCCCGCCCGGACGGCACGACGCCGGTCGTCTACGGCCTGGATCACCATGCGCTGAACCTGATCGACGCCCAGGGCAACGTGCTTCCCAGCGGTGAAGACGTCGCGCTGGCCGCCGGTGCGGTGGCCCAGGGCTATGACCCCTCGACGCGCTGGCTGCGGTTTGAGAATACGATGGCCAACGACTTTCCGCCGGTGGGCGAACGCTACACCTCCTACACCGACAGCGCGGCTGCCGGGACCGCGCTGATGGCCGGCCGCAAGACGTCGAACGGCCGCGTCAACCTGGATTGGACGGGCGAGGAGGTCCTGCGCACCATCGCGCAGATTGCCATGGACCAGGACCGCGCCGCAGGCTCGGTGGCCTCGGTGATGGTGTCGCACGCGACCCCCGCCGCCGTGATCGCGCACAACATCTCGCGCAACAACTATGTCGACATCTTCAACGAGATGGTGGCGAGCGACCTCGACGTCATTATGGGCGCCGGCCATCCGCTCTATGACAATAGCGGCAACCAGATCGAACCGGAAGACGAGGAGGCCTACCGCTTCGTCGGTGGCTCCGACACGTTGACGGCGCTGACCAGCGAAGAGGGCCTGAACGGCTTCACCTTCATCGACGACCTGGCGGACTTCCAGGCGCTTGCCGATGGCGAGATCATGCCAGAGCGCGTCGTCGGCATCGCCCGGGCAGGCTCCACCCTGCAGGCCAGCCGCGAGGGGCTGCCCGACGCCGACACACCGTCCGGCATGGCGTACAACCCGATCGTCCCGGATCTCGCGACCATGAGCCTGGGTGCGCTCAACGTCTTGAGCCAGGACGAGGACGGCTTCTTCGTGATGATCGAGGGCGGCGCGGTCGACTGGATGGGGCACGGCAACGACATGCCGCGTTTCATCGAGGAACAGATCGACTTCAACCTTGCCGTTGACGCGGTCATCGAATGGGTCGAGGAGAACTCAAGCTGGGATGAGACCCTGCTGATCGTCACCTCCGACCACGAATGCGGCGGTATCTGGGGCGAGGGCACCTGGACCAATGGCGTCGGCGGGCCGGTCGCGGCCGATCGCAGCGACGAGGCCCTTTTGGCCGCTCGTTTCGACCCGACCGAGGACATCTTCAACACCTACCTCGCCGTGCAGGATCGCGGTGCGGGCACCATGCCGGGCTACCAGTGGTCGTCGCGCAACCACACCAACGAGTTGGTGCCGCTTTGGGCCATGGGCCCGGGCTCCGAACTCTTTGCCGAGTTCACCCGCACCGATCTGGATGCTGCCGAGCTGTGGGGCGCCCCCTATAGCTGGGACGGCAACTTCATCGACAACACCGTCGTGTTCCACGTCATGAACGAGGCGTTCGGCGCCGACCAAACAGCCGTGGCAACGCAGTAACCTGCTGGCGGGCGGCCAGCCATCGGCAGCCCTACGCACCACGGCCGGCTCAGTTCGGCATTATGGTTGAACTGAAGTCGCATCTAGGCAGGGCCCCAAGCGATCGGGGCCCTGTTCGGCATGTTCGTCGTGGCACCACGATCACGTTGCGACGTTGGCGCTGGCCATCCCGCACGATGGCGCCTCAATGTCTGGCCGGTATCCTTACTTGAAGGCCGAAACTTGTTGCAGCCTCGGCATCCGCGCGCCAGATGCTGGCAGTTGACTCCGTCGACGGCATCTCTAGCGTGTCGACATGGAAAAACGTAGCTGACGAGATGAACCAAACGGCCAAACCTAGACGGATTCAGATTGATGCCGCTTTGAACAACCGCTTGACGGCATTGGCGGAGCGCGATGGGGTATCCGTGGATGACTTGGTTACCAAGACATTGAGCCGGCACGCCGACGAGCGAGAGCGGGTTATGGATGACCTGCGGCAAGACGAGGAGCGTTGGCAACGCTATCTCGCTACCGGTCATGCCGTTCCTTTTGAATCCGTGCGCCGTAAGCTGCGGGCCATGGTCGCCAAGGCTGCCAACCGCTCGAACACCTGGTGAAGCTTGTCTTCCTGCCGGAAGCCGTGGCCGACATCGATCGGCTGTTCGAGTTCCTGTCGCTGAACAATCCGGTCGCCGCGCAAAAGGCGATGTTGGCGATCGACGAAGGCATCGCGCTCATCGAAGACAGCCCGTTTCTGGGCATCGAGATGGCCGAAGACGTCAGGTACAGGCAGCTTTTCGTACCGTTTGGTAGAAGCGCCTACGTTCTGCGCTATCGAATCGATACCGCAACCAACACGTTGGCGGTGGTTCGAGTCTGGCATGGACGCGAACAACGGCTGTAGGCAAGCAGCGCGCGTCGGACTGGGGGTTCGATGATTTTGCATCGATCTGACAGTTGGCGGCCCTTTGGCTGGCACAACGCGACCCTCTTGATTGCCGCGGCGCATGCCAGTAACCATGCGCCGCTTTTGGCATTACCCGCGAAACCGACCGCCTCTATCGAGAAGGACAGAGCCGATGACCGCCATCATCGATATCCACGCGCGTGAAATCCTGGACAGCCGCGGTAATCCGACCGTTGAGGTCGATGTCGTGCTCGAAACCGGCGCGTCCGGCCGTGCCGCCGTGCCGTCCGGGGCCTCGACCGGTGCGCACGAAGCCGTCGAGCTGCGAGACGGCGACAAGAGCCGCTATGGCGGCAAGGGCGTGACCAAGGCGGTTGCCGCGGTCAATGGCGAGATTTTCGACACCTTGTCCGGTCTTGACGCCGAGGACCAGGGCGAGATCGACCGGTTGATGATCGAACTGGACGGCACCGGCAACAAGGGTCGGCTGGGCGCCAACGCCATTCTCGGCGTCAGCCTGGCGACGGCCAAGGCGGCGGCGGAAGAGGCGGGCTTGCCGCTTTACCGCTATGTTGGCGGCACGTACGCGCATCTGCTGCCGACGCCGATGATGAACATCGTCAATGGCGGCGCCCACGCCGACAACCCCATCGACATTCAGGAATTCATGATCATGCCGGTCTCCGCCCCGACCTTGGCCGAGGCGGTGCGTATGGGGGCCGAGATCTTCCACAGCCTGAAGAAAGGCCTGAAAGATGCTGGCCACAATACTAATGTCGGGGATGAAGGCGGCTTTGCGCCGGCGCTGAATTCGACCGACGAGGCCCTGGGCTTCGTCATGAAGGCGATCGAGCAGGCCGGCTACAGGCCGGAGGAAGACGTGGTGCTGGCCCTTGATGCGGCCTCGTCCGAGTTCTTCGCCGACGGCGTTTACGATCTGGCCGGCGAGGGCAAGAAGCTCGATGCAGCCGGCATGGTGGATTATTACACCGATCTGGTCGGCCGCTATCCGATCCGATCGATCGAGGACGGCATGGACGAGGATGATTGGGATGGTTGGAAGGCGCTGACCGATGCCATCGGCGATCGGGTCCAGCTTGTCGGCGACGATCTGTTCGTGACCAATCCGAAGCGCCTGGGCGACGGTATCGCGCGCGGCATCGCCAACTCCATCCTCGTGAAGGTCAATCAGATCGGCACGTTGAGCGAGACCATGCAGGCGGTCGAACTGGCCCACAAGGCCGGTTACACGGCGGTCATGTCCCACCGGTCGGGCGAGACGGAAGACGCGACCATTGCCGATCTGGCGGTCGCGACCAATTGCGGACAGATCAAGACCGGCTCGCTCAGCCGCACCGACCGCATGGCCAAGTACAACCAGTTGATCCGCATCGAAGAGCAGTTGGGGGCCTCGGCCGCCTATGCCGGGGTCGGCGCGTTTCGATAAGCGGGCCGGCGCCAAGGCGAGGGATTGAGAAATGCCGCCACCCATCGTGTTGATCCATGGCGCTTTTGCCGGCCCGTGGTGCATGGCCGATTTCGCTGGCTATTTCCGCGATCGGGGCTGGACCTGCCACACACCGGCGCTGCGCTACCACGACGCCGATCCGAAGGCGGAGCCTGACCCGCGCCTGGCGGAGATGAGCATCGAGGACTACACCGACGATTTGGCGGAGTATGTCGAGGGTCTTGATGAGAAGCCGATCATCGGCGGACACGCCGTCGGTGCCCTTGTCGCGCAGAAGCTGGCGGTGCGTGGACTGGCCAGCGGCCTTGTTCTGATCAACTCCAACGCCCCCTGGGGCATGCTGCCCTTCACCGACGATCAGCGTGCCGTCGCCAAGGGCTTGATGCGGGCGGGTGCCTTCTGGGAAGGCCCGATGCGGGTCGAGTTCGACCTGATGGCGCCCTTCGCCCTGAACAAGCTGGAGCCTGAGCAGCAGCACGCGGTCTTCGATCGGCTTGGCGCCGAATCCGGCAACGTCATGTTCGAGATGTTCTTCTGGATGTTCGACGACCGAAAGGCAATCGCGGTCGACTATGACAAGGTGAGCTGTCCGGTCATGGTGCTCAGCGGCGCAGAAGACAAGGCCGTGCCGGCCGTCACGGGGCGCGAGATCGCCAAACGGTACGGGACAAAGGCCACTTTCCGCGAAGTGCCCGGCCATGCCCACTTCATGTTCCTGGAGCCGGGGTGGCAGAAGATCGCAGCGGACTGCGCCGATTGGATCGCCGGTATCTCGAGGTCTGGAAACTGATACCGGCCGGGCCGGGCCGAAGTAACCGTTGGCGAAGTGGCCAAGCGGTTGATCATGTTTTGTTCTATCAAGGGCATCTCAGGATCAGGCAATTGATCGCAAACTGTCTATAACGCTTTGATATTACTTTGACTTAACGGTCAATCTGTGATTCATTCTGATCATGATGCGCCGTTCGAAAACCGGCAAGACGCTTTTCAGGACGATGCTGACGTCGGTCATCGGCGTCGGGCTGGTGGGCTATTTCGCCTATCACACGGTGCAAGGCAATCGCGGCGTGCTGTCGCTGGTGACGCTGATGTCCGAAACGGACGAGGCGAGCGCGACGCTTGCCGAACTGCGCGATCAACGGCTGACGCTTGAGGCGCGGGTCAATGCGCTCAGCCCGGCCCATCTCGATCCGGACCTGATGGAAGAACAGGCGCGGTTTGTGTTGAACGCCGCGCGCGAAGACGAGCTGGTCTTGTTCTTCGACCAGGACGAGGCAGCGGCGGAGTAGCGACCCGAAACCGCGCCTTCACGTCCGGCCGGTTGGCTGGCCCACTTTGTGATCGGCCGCTCTCACCTTCTTGTTCTCGTATGGCGACCCTCTTGCTTGCCATTTAAGACCAAGCCATGTAGCACTCTCATACCGCCGCCCGCATTTCATAAGCGGGCTTAGTATTTTCGAGGCCGATCGGTTCGGTTGGCGCACGCAATTTGGGAGGGGCGGGTGGCAACCACGAGACGCCGCAGCACCAAATCAAAAACGTCCAAGCCGAAAGCCAGCAAGGAAGACTTGCTGCACTATTATCGCGAAATGCTGATGATCCGCCGGTTCGAGGAAAAGGCGGGCCAGCTTTACGGCATGGGGCTGATCGGCGGGTTCTGCCACCTCTATATCGGCCAAGAGGCCGTGGTGATCGGCATGCAGGCCGCCCACCGGCCCGAGGACACCGTGATCACCGCCTACCGCGATCATGGCCACATGCTGGCTTGCGGCATGGACCCCAAGGGCGTGATGGCCGAACTGACTGGCCGGTCCGGCGGCTATTCGCGCGGCAAGGGCGGCTCGATGCACATGTTCAGCCGCGAGAAAAACTTCTTCGGCGGCCACGGTATCGTCGGCTCCCAGGTATCACTGGGCACAGGCCTGGGCTTTGCCCACAAGTACCGCGAGGATGGCGGCGTCGCGGCGGTCTATATGGGCGACGGTGCGGTCAACCAGGGCCAGGTCTATGAGAGCTTCAACATGGCCGCGCTGTGGAAGCTTCCGGTGGTCTATGTGATCGAGAACAACCGGTACGGCATGGGCACCTCGGTCGCCCGCGCCTCGGCCAAGACGGAGCTTTACGATCGCGGCCACGCCTATGGCATTCCGGGCAAGCAGGTTGACGGCATGGATGTGCTGGCGGTCAAGGAAGCGGCCGAGGAGGCGCAGGCCCATGCGCGCAAGGACGGGCCCTACATCCTTGAGATGATGACCTACCGGTATCGCGGCCACTCCATGTCCGACCCGGCCAAGTACCGGACCAAGGAAGAGGTCGCCAAGTTCCGCGAACAGCAAGACCCGATCGACAATGTCAAAAGGCTGCTGATCGATGCCGGAGATACCAGCGAGGACGATCTGAAGGCGATCGACAAGGAGGTCCGCAGCGTGATCAACGAGGCCGCCGAGTTCGCCCAGTCGAGCCCGGAGCCTGATCCGTCCGAACTGTGGACCGACGTCCTGCTCGAGGCCTGATCCAAGGCACCACCGAAAGCGCCGCTGACAAACGGCCGATATTGCGGAGGAACTCCCCCCGATGCCCATCGAAGTGCTGATGCCGGCCCTGTCGCCGACCATGACGGAAGGAACGCTGGCGAAATGGGTCAAGAAAGAAGGTGATGCGGTCTCGTCCGGGGACGTTATTGCCGAGATCGAGACCGATAAAGCGACCATGGAGGTCGAGGCCGTCGACGAAGGCGTGCTCGGCAAGATTTTGATCGACGAAGGCGCGGAGGAGGTGCCGGTCAACACGCCTATTGCGTTGTTGCTGGAAGAGGGCGAGGACGCCTCGGCGCTGGACGCCGCGCCCACGGCGCCTCCGCCGGCGGCTGCGCCCGCGCCCGAAGCCCCGGCCCCGGCAGCAGAGGCACCGCCACCTGCCGCGCGCGAGGTGGTGCCCGCCGCGCCGGTCAGCGCGGTACCGGCGACGGACGAGGACCGGTTCTTTGACAAGACCAAGACCCAGACCGTGCGCGAGGCCTTGCGCGACGCCATGGCCGAAGAGATGCGACGCGACGAGAACGTCTTCCTGATGGGCGAGGAGGTTGCGGAGTATCAGGGTGCCTACAAGGTCAGCCAGGGTTTGCTGGAGGAGTTCAGCGCCCGGCGCGTGATCGATACGCCGATTACCGAGCATGGCTTTACCGGCCTCGGCGTCGGTGCGGCCTTGGCCGGCCTGAAGCCCATCGTCGAATTCATGACCTTCAACTTCGCCATGCAGGCGATCGACCACATCATCAACTCGGCCGCCAAGACGCTGTACATGTCCGGCGGGCAGATGGGCGCGCCCATCGTGTTTCGCGGCCCCAACGGGGCGGCCGCCCGGGTCGCGGCCCAGCACAGCCAGTGTTACGCCAGCTGGTATGCCCACTGCCCGGGTTTGAAGGTGGTTTCGCCCTGGTCCGCGGCCGATGCCAAGGGCCTGCTGAAATCCGCCATCCGCGACCCTAACCCGGTCGTCTTCCTGGAGAACGAAATCCTCTACGGCCAGAGCTTCGAGGTGCCGGAGGACGAGGATTTCACGGTCCCGATCGGCCGCGCCAAGGTCGTGCGCGCCGGTGCCGACGTCACCATCACCGCCCACTCGATCATGGTCGGCAAGGCCATGGAGGCGGCGGAGGCCTTGGCGGGCGAGGGGGTCGATGCTGAGGTTATCGACCTGCGTACAATCCGCCCGCTGGACGTCGGCACCATCGTTGAGTCCGTGAAGAAGACCAACCGGCTGGTCAATGTCGAGGAAGGCTGGCCGTTCGCCGGCATTGGCTCGGAACTGGCGGCGACCATGATGGAACACGCCTTCGATTATCTGGACGCGCCGGTGGCGCGGATTGCCGGTGCGGATGTGCCGATGCCCTACGCGGCCAATCTGGAGGCCCTGGCCTTGCCCCAGGTCGCCGACATCGTCGAGGCGGCCAAGGCCGTCAGCTACCGGTAACGCCGCGAAGGAGGGGAAGTCATGCCCATCAAGATCCTGATGCCGGCGCTGTCGCCGACCATGACCGAAGGCAATCTGGCCGCCTGGCACAAGAAGGAAGGCGACGCCGTCGAGATCGGCGACGTGATCGCCGAGATTGAAACCGACAAGGCGACCATGGAGGTCGAAGCTGTCGACGAGGGCGTGCTGGGCAAGATTGTCGTGCCCGAGGGCGCTGAAGAGGTACCGGTCAACGCCGTCATTGCCGTGATGCTGGAGGAGGGCGAGGACGCCTCCGCCCTTGACGGCGTTGATGTTGGCGGTGGGGGCGCGGCGCCGGCCGAAGCACCTGCACCCGAACCGGCCGAAGCGCCGACGGCCCAAACGCCACCACCGCCGGCGGCGCCGCAGCCGGCTGCTCCGGCGCCAGTCCCGGCGGCAAAGGCAGCCGATGGCGCACGCATCTTCGCCAGCCCGCTGGCGCGACGGATGGCGAGCCAAGAGGGCCTCGATCTCGGCCAGATCGCCGGCAGCGGCCCGCACGGCCGGATCGTCAAGAGCGATATTGAGGCCGCGATCGCGTCTGGCACGGGCAAGACACTGGCGGCCGAAGTGGTCGCCCCGGCGCCCGCACCGGCAGCCGCCAAGCCCGCGCCGGCACCAGCCGCCGCCGGGCCAGACGCCAAGGCTCTAGCGGACGCCTACGGCATTCCGTACACGGAGGTCAAAAACTCCGGCGTGCGCAAGGTGGTCGCGCGCCGCTTGACGGAATCCAAACAGACGGTGCCGCACTTCTATCTGACGGTGGCCTGCGAACTGGATGCCTTACTGGCCTTGCGCAAGGATCTGAACGCCAAGGGCGAGGCGTCGGGTGTCAAGCTGTCGGTCAACGATCTGATCATCAAGGCGGCTGCCTTGGCCTTGCGCCGGGTGCCGGCCGCCAACGCGTCTTGGACCGACGAGGCGATCTTGATGTATGACCGGGTCGACGTATCCGTTGCCGTCGCCACGGACGGCGGCCTGATCACCCCGATCGTCAAGGACGCTGACAGGAAGGGCTTGGGCACCATTTCCTCAGAGATGAAGGACCTGGCCGGTCGCGCCCGCGAAGGCAAGCTGAAGCCGGAGGAATTCCAGGGCGGCACGTTCTCGATTTCCAATCTCGGCATGTACGGGATCAAGGAGTTCGCGGCGATCATCAACCCGCCGCAAGGCTGCATCCTGGCGATTGGTGCCGGCGCCCAGCAGCCTGTCGTCAAGGACGGCGCGGTCGCGATTGCGACGATGATGAACGCGACCTTGTCGGTCGATCACCGGGTCGTTGACGGCGCGGTGGGCGCGGAGTATCTGGCGGCCTTCAAAACGCTGATCGAGGACCCCATCTCGATGATGCTGTAAGGAGCCTACCCCTTGGAAAAGGTCTCCATCGCCGACAAGCTCGCCCTGATCGACAAGCCCTGGTCGCCGAAGATCGTCGGCGAAGTCAACGACTTCGAGGTCAAGCTGGCCTGGCTTGAGGGCGACTTCATCTGGCACAGCCACGCCGACGAGGACGAGTTGTTCCTCGTCGTCGAGGGCACGTTGCGCATGGAGTTTCGCGATCGGCAGGTGATCGTCGAAAAGGGCGAATTCATCGTCGTGCCCCACGGCGTGGAACACCGGCCGCATGCGGACGGACGTTGCGGCGTCTTGTTGTTTGAGCGGAAGGGTCTGCTGAACACGGGCGACGGCCCGTCCAGCGAGCTCACCGTCGAGAATCCCGAAAGGATCTAGTCTGATGGCCGACACAAAGTTCGACCTGATCGTCATCGGCTCCGGCCCCGGCGGCTACGTCGCGGCCATCCGCGCCAGCCAGCTCGGTATGAAGACGGCAATCGTCGAGGACGAGCATCTTGGCGGCATTTGCCTGAACTGGGGCTGCATCCCGACCAAGGCGCTGCTGCGCTCGTCGGAGATCTACACCCTGCTACACCATCTCGACCAGTTCGGCTTTTCGGCCAAGGACATCAGCTTCGATGTCGACAAGGTGGTCAAGCGCAGCCGTCAGGTCGCGGGACAGCTATCCGGCGGCGTCAAGATGCTGATGAAGAAGAACAAGATCGCGGTGTTCGATGGCCATGGCCGCTTGGCCGGCGGTGGCAAGGTCGCAGTCCAGGGCAAGGACGGTAAAACGCAGACCTTGGAGGCCAAGAATATCATCGTCGCTACCGGAGCCAGGGCGCGT
>JBCDFV010000009.1:0-129993 GCA_039177555.1 Pseudomonadota bacterium
GGCGGCGCCGGCGGCGACGGCGCCGATGGCCAGGTCGGCGGCGCGGGCGGCGCGGGCGGCGTCGGCGGAACCGGCGGCAATGGCGGCAACGGCGCCAAGGGTGCAGCCGGCGGCAATGGCGGCAACGGCGGTGATGGCGGCGACGCGACCACCCTGATCTCGGGTTCTGACTTCTCGCTTGGCATTGCCCAGGGCGGCACAGGCGGCGCTGGCGGCAACGGTGAAAGCCTCGGCGCCGACAGTGGCGTCGGTGGCGATGGCGGCGACGGTGGTGACGCTGCCCAGGGTGGCGTCGGCGGCGTCGGTGGCGATGGCGGCGACGGTGGCAACGGCAGCGAGGGCGGCGATGCCGGCGATGGCGGCGATGGCGGCATTGGCGGCCAAGGCGCGGACGGCGGCAATGGCGGCACCGGTGGTGCCGGCGGCGCGGCAGGCAATGGCGGCAACGGCAGTGTCGGTGGTGCCGGCGGTGACGGCGGCGACGGTGCCGACGGTGCCGGCGGTGGCGACGGCGGCGCGGGCGGCGTCGGCGGCGGCGGCGGCTTCGGCGGCAATGCTGGTATTGGCGGCGACGGCGGCGACGGTGGCGACGCGGGCGATGGCGGCGAAGGCGGTTCAGCCACTGCCTCCGCAGTTGCGGCCGGCTTGGCACTGGACGGTGTGACGGGCGAGGACTCCCGCGTCGACGGCGCCTTGATCTCCAACATCTACGCCGGCAGCGAGGCCTACGCTGGGTTTGGCGACAGCGGCGGCGTTGGCGGCTTCGCCGGCATCGGCGGAGACGCCATCGGCGGCGAAGGCGGCAGTGCCGGTGACGGCGGCCTGGGCGGCAATGGCGGTATCGGCGGTATCGGCGGTAACGGTGGCATTGGCGGTGACGGCGGCGATGGCGGCACCGGCGGCACGGGCGGCCTGGGCGGCATGGGCGGCCTGGGTGGCGATGGCGCCGATGGCGGCAACGGTGGTGATGCCGGCAATGGCGGCGACGGCGGTGACGGCGGCGTCGGCGGCAGCGGCGGCATCGGCGCCGATGGCGGTGTCGGTGGCACCGGTGGTGCCGGGGGTACCGGCGGCGTAGGCGGCAATGGCGGCGACGGCGGCGTCGGCGGCAATGGCGGGAACGGTGGCGACGGCGGCACAGCCTCGGCGACACTTGAAACTCAGATAGACCTAGTTGGCGATTTCATCCCGATCCCCGTCCCCGACCCCTCCACTGCCTCGGCTGCGGCCGCTGGTGGGCCGAGTGGTACCCTGACCTACAACTTGCCCGATGGCAGTGAGGTCTTCAGCATCGAACTGGGTGTTCAGCCAGCGGACGGCGGTGACGGCGGCGATGGCGGTCTTGGCGCAAACGCCGGTAATGGCGGCGATGGCGGCCAAGGTGGCCTAGGCGGCGTTGGCGGTGCCGGCGGCGTCGGTGGCAATGGCGGCGTTGGCGCGGCCGGCGGCATGGGCGGTGATGGCGGCAATGGCGCCGATGGCGGCGATGCCGGCCAGGGCGGCGCTGGCGGCGCCGGCGGTATCGGCGGCGCGGCCGGCGACGGTGGCAATGGCGGCAACGGCGGCGAGGCCGGTGAAGGCGGCATTGGCGGCGACGGTGGTGTCGGCGGCGCTGGCGGGGCCGGTGGGCTTGGCGGCCAGGGCGGCCAGGGCGGCGCCGGCGGCTTCGGCGGCGACGGCGGCGACGGCGGCGACGGTGGTGTCGGCGGTGACGGCGGCAACGCCGTTGCGGACAGCATTGCGGCCGGCATTTTGGCCGGCGCTGGGACCAACGGCGTGGCCATTGACGGCATAACGGTCGCCAACGTCCACGCCCGCAGCCGCGCGATTGGCGGCGATGCCGGCTTCGGTGGCGGTGCCGGCAACGCCAGCGAGGGCGGTGACGCCTTCGGCGGCAATGGCGGCAATGGCGGCATGGGCGGCTTGGGCGGCTTGGGTGCCAACGGCGGTGACGGCGGTGACGCAGGCGACGGCGGCAATGGCGGCACTGGTGGTGCGGCCGGCTTCGGCGGCGATGCGGGTGATGCCGGTGCCTTCGGCGCGACGGGCAGTGCCGGCAGTGGCGGTAATGGTGGCACCGGCGGCGCTGGCGGTACGGCCGGGTCCGGCGGCAATGCTGGACAGATCGCCGGCAACGGCGGCACCGGCGGTGACGGCGGTGCCGGTGGCACCGGCGGGGCCGGCGGCAATGCCGGCCAAGGCGGCGCCGGCGGTAACGGTGGCAATGGCGGTACTGGCGGCAACGCAGAGTCCGTCATCGGACCTGGATCGTCCCTGCTCTCGGCCTCGGCGGCCGGCTCTGGCGGGGACGGCGGTGACGGTGCCACCGGCGGCGCAGGCGGCAATGGCGGCGTTGGCGGCACTGGTGGCTTTGGCAACGCCGGTGGCCGGGGCGGCAATGGCGGCAACGCCGGCGCCGGCGGCGATGGTGGCACTGCCGGTAGTGGCGGCAACGCCGGTAACGGCGGCAATGGTGCCACCGGCGGCGCGGCTGGCCTCGCTGGTGCCGGTGGCGATGCCGGAGACGGCGGCGTTGGCGGTAACGGTGGCGCTGCCGGCGACGCTGGCGAGGTGGCCGGAGTCGGTGGCTTCGGTGGCCAAGGCGGTGTCGGCGGACAAGGCGGCATGGCCGGTGCCGGTGGTGACGCCGGCGAAGGCGGCAATGGCGGAACCGCTGGTGCAGCAGGTGATGGCGGCTTTGGCGGCAACGCCGAGGCGGATGCCATTGCCGGTGGCGTGGTTGGCCTCGATGGGGCCAGCAACATTACTGTTGCCAACAGTACCTTCACCGACATCTCCTCGAACGCTGAGGCAACCGGCGGGGCGGCAGGTGCTGCCGGTGTCGGCGGGTTTGGCGGCGCAGGCGGCTCGGCCATCGGCGGAGACGCCGGCATGGCTGGCGCGGCCGGCATGGGCGGTGCTGGCGGCAACGGCGGCATGGGCGGCAGTGGAGCCGAAGGCGGCATGGGCGGCATGGCCGGCGCTGGAGCTTCTGGTGGACTGGCGGGCGAAGAAACCGTGTTCTTCTTCGAGAACGACCAGGGTGGAGAAGCCGGCGACGGCGGCGACACCGGGGGCCCCGGTGGCGACGGGGTTGCCGGCGATGCCACGCCTTCCGTCGGCGAACAGGGCGTGCGGGGCGAACCAGGCGCCACCGGCGGTACCGGCGCGGCCGGCACGGACCCGGCTGACGGCATCGAAGGCGATGACGGCGGTCCGGGCAACGACGGCACGCCAAGCACCACGGATAGTTCCCTTGGTATCGGCAATGCCGATGCCGGCGAAGGCGGCTCGGCCGGAACCGGCGGTGCCGGCGGACCGGGCACCGGCGATGGCGGCAATGGCGGTACCGGCGGCGATGGTGGCGACGCCACCGGAACCGTCGAAACAGTACTGGGGGTCCCCGGTGTTGGCCTCGCTACAGCCGGCGGGCCCAGCATTGAGGAGACCATTGACCTCGGTATCCTTGGGTCCG
This sequence comes from Pseudomonadota bacterium, assembly GCA_039177555.1. Taxonomy (GTDB): domain Bacteria; phylum Pseudomonadota; class Alphaproteobacteria; order DSM-16000; family Inquilinaceae; genus JANQGH01. The sequence continues at coordinate 3,476 of JBCDFV010000009.1, forward strand.
TCGACGTCAATCTTGGCTTCCTTGACGCCGATGGCGGCGATGGCGGCGATGGCGGCGACGGTGGTGCCAACGGTACGACGGGCGCAGGCGGCGACCGCAACTTCGGCGGCGCAGGCTCCGGCGGTGGTCAAGGCGGTGCCGTGGCGGCCGGTGGCGACTCTGGTGCGGCCGGCACCGGCGGTGACAGCGGTGCCGGTGGCGCCGGTGGTGCTGCGTTCAGCCAGGACGACAGGGTCAGCGGCGGCGCCGGCGGCACGAGTGGCGGCAACGGCGGCGTGGGCGGCAATGGCACTGCCACTGCTGTCGGCGGCAACGGTGGCACCGCGGGTAACGGTGGTGACGGTGGCGCGGGCGGCGGCGGCGCGGTCGGCGGTGCTGGCGGCGACGGCGGCAACGGCGGCAACGGCACGACCGGGGGTATCGGCGGCGACGGCGGCGGTGCCACCGCGACAGCCAATGCCTTCGGCATCTTCGAGCAGTCGCCGGGCATCATCATGGATGATGGTGGCAATGGCGGTGCCGGACCGTTCGACGCCACGGCGACTGTATGGGCCGGCACCGGCGGCATGAGCGGCATGGGCGCCCCAGGCGGCTCCGGCGGCACGGCCTTTGGCGGCGGCGGCTCCCCGGGCGCCGACGGCGGCATTGGCGGCGCTGAAGGAGCACCTGGCCAGGGTGGCGACCCTGACGGTCTGACTGGTGCAACCGGTACTCCGGGCCAAGTCGGTGCGGACGGCCCCAACGCCGGCCCGGGCCAGCTTGGCACTGACGGTGAACCCGGCCTCGACGGTGATGACCCCGAGGACGGCGCCGGGGGCCCGAGTGACTTCGCGGAGAATGAGGGGCTCGACAACCTCACTCCGTAACGTCTAAGTCCAACTAAAACTGGGCCCGCCTCACCGGCGGGCCCTTTTCTTTTGGCCTTGCCCCCTCGGTTTGCGGACCTGCACGGCAAGCTTGCCTGCCATTCGCCTTAAAAATGAGGCAATTCTGTTTAGGGATGGGCTAAGTTATGATCAGGGTCGTATCGTCGCCTTTGGATGCGACCGCCCTGCCCGCCTCTCAACCAATGACCTGCCATGCCACACATGACGGACATCCGTAACAACGAACGGCCTGCGCTGACATGACCGTACCCGTCGGCATCCTTGCCACCGGCCAGAATTTCGGCGAACGCCTGGTGACCAACCATGACCTGGAGGCCATCGTCGACACGACCGACGATTGGATCGTCCAGCGCACTGGCATCCGCCAGCGCTATTGGGTCGAGGAAGGCACCGGCGCCTCGGACCTGGCCGTGCCGGCCCTGATGGCGGCCCTGGACGAGGCCGGGCTGACGCCGGACGATCTGGACGCCATCATCGTCACCACGGTGACGCCGGACACCATGTTCCCGGCCACGGCCTGCCGCATTCAGCAGAAGATCGGCGCGGCGAATTGTTACGGCTTCGACCTGTCGGCGGCGTGTTCCGGCTTCATCTACGGCATCACGGTCGGTGCCGGCCTGATGTCCGACCCGGCGATGCGCTATGTCGCGGTGGTCGGCGTCGACGTCATGTCAACGATCATCGACAAGACAGACCGGGCGACCTGCGTGCTGTTCGGCGACGGCGCGGGCGTGGCGATCCTAGGCCGGGTGGCGCCGGGCTACGGCGTGCTGGACAGCTATCACCGGATCAATGGCCAGGGCGGCGACGATCTGATCATGCCCGCCGGCGGTTCGAAGCTGCCGACCAGCGCCGCGACCGTCGCGGCCCGGCAGCACTATGTGCACCAAAATGGCGGTGAGGTTTTCAAGCACGCCATCGAGGGCATGGCCGACGCCTGCCGCGAAGTCTTGAACCGTAACGATTTGACGCCGGAGGATATCGACCTCGTGGTGCCGCATCAGGCCAATGTGCGCATCATCAACGGCGCCGCCCAGCGCCTGCAGATCCCGCTGGAGCGGGTGGCCATCAACATCGAAAACCATGGCAACACGACCTCGGCGACCATCCCCAGCGCCCTGCACCAGGCCCGCCAGGCCGGCCGCGTGAAGGATGGCGACAAGCTGATCCTGACCAGCTTCGGCGCCGGCTACACCTATGGCAGCGTGCTGATGCAGTGGGGCGGTGCGCTGAACGGCCGGGCCTAGGGTTGGGGCCGCGTGGCGTAACCGGCGTCGTTTTCAGATAGGGCGCCTTGGCTTCCGGCTGGGCGGCGTATGGCCGGACCGGACGAGGCGAGGTCGGCCGCTAATCGAACAGATTATCGAGCCCGTTGCCGCCTGCGCCAGTGTCCCCATCACCGCCCCCTGCCCCGCCATCGGACGGGCCGAACAGGTCGTCGAAACCGCCCTCGCCGGTGCTGCCGCCCGAATCCAGCATTTCGTCCAGGCTCGGCCGGTCGACGGCACTTAGATCCTGGGAAAAGATGACGTCCGGCAGCCAGGTCGCGATCTGGGGCGCGATGTAGAGGATCGCCATGGCGCCGATCTGAAGGCCGACGAAGGGAATGACGCCGCGATAGATCTGGGCCGTCGTGACCAGCTTTTTCGCCACGCCGCGCAGATAGAACAGGGCAAAACCGAAAGGCGGGGTCAGGAAGCTGGTCTGCAGGTTCACGCCGATGATGACGCCCAGCCAAATGGGGTCGACGCCGAGCTGGATCAACACCGGTGCCGTGATCGGCACGACGATGAAGATGATCTCGAACGTATCGAGGAAGAAGCCGAGGAAGAACATCAAGCCCATGACGGCGATCACGGCGCCCAACTGGCCCCCCGGCATGGCCGACAGCACCTGGAACACCACTGCCTCGCCATGCAGCCCCCTGAACACAAGCGCGAAGACCGAGGCGCCGAGCAGGATCACGAAGATCATCGAACTGATCTTCAAGGTCGACTGCATCACCTGGTTCAGGATGCGGAGACTGAACTGCCGCCTTGCCATCGCCAGCAGGGTGGCGCCGACCGCGCCTACGGATGCGGATTCGGTCGGCGTCGCGATGCCGGCAAGGATCGAGCCCAAGACAGCGATGATCAGCAGCATGGGCGGGATGACGGCGATCAAGACCCGGCCGGCCAGCCCCTCCCTCTCCTCCGCCGTCATCTCCAGTGCGGGACAGGAGTCCGGCTGCGTGATCGACTTGAAAACGACCCAGCCGACATAGAGCAGGACCAGCATCAGGCCCGGCAGCATGGCGCCGGCGAAAAGCTGGCCGACGGACAGCGGCTCGGGCGCGAAATTGCCCAAGGCCTGCTGGGCGACCTGGTTGGCGCCCTGCAAGATGTCGCCCATGAAGATCAACACGGTCGAGGGCGGGATGATCTGCCCCAAGGTGCCGGAGGCACAGATCACGCCGGAGGCCAGCTTGGGGTCATAGCCCGCGCGCATCATAGCCGGCAGGCTGAGCAGGCCCATGGTGACTACGGTAGCGCCGACGATGCCGGTGGACGCCGCCAGCAAGGTGCCGACGATGACGACGGAGATGCCCAACCCGCCGCGCAGACTGCCGAAAAGCTGGCCCATGGTCTGCAGCAACGTTTCGGCGATCTTCGAGCGTTCCAGCATCACGCCCATGAAGACAAACAGCGGCACGGCGACCAGGACCTCGGTGGTCATGGTGCCGAAATAGCGCGAGCCGATGGCGTTGAAGCGGGTGAAGTCGAAAACGCCGAGCAAATAGCCCAGGGTGGCGAAGATCAGGGACGTTCCAGCGAGCGTGAAGGCGACCGGATAGCCGATCAGAACCGCGAAAATCGTGCCCAGAAACATCAGGCCGGCGAGGATCTCGCCAATCAGGACCGGATCCATGGCGGCGGCCGCTAGGCGTCGGCGCCTTCGGGCGCGAAGTCCTCGCGGCCGAGAAGATAAAGGGTCCGGCGCGCCATCAAGGCGAGGCCCTGGAGGCCGACCACGAAGACGAACACCCAGATCACCGTCTTCAGCAAGTAGAGCTGTTCAATACCGCCGGGCTGGCTGGACGTCTCGCGAATGGCCCAGGACGAGACGATGAACTGATAGCTGAAGAAGGCGACGACGAAGAGGAAAGGGCCCAAGAAGATGATCGTGCCCAGAATGTCTACCCAGGCCTTTCGCCGGCCGCTGAGCTGGCCGTAGAAGATGTCGACCCTGACATGCACGCCATGTTTGAAGGTATAACCGGCACCGATCATGAAGGCCATGGCGTGCAGCCAGACATAGGCCTCCTGCAGCCAGATGATGCCGGTGGCAAACACGTAGCGCAGGACCACGACGGTAAAGCAGACCAGCACGGTGCCCAGTGTGAACCAGGCAATGGTTCGGCCCACCCACTCGTTCATGGCATCGACGCCATGAACGAACAACTCCAACGACCTCAACCAGCCACCTCCCCGGTGCATGCTTGGGCCCGCGCCGTCTTCGGATTGCGGCTGTTTGGGCCTGACGCCTATGGTCTAGTCCATACCATGAGCCTTGGCCACAGCCAAAACGCGACAGGCGACAACGCCGCAAGCCCGGCTATCCGCCGGGCAGTCGGTCGAAGAACTCGACGATCGCCGCACCCGTCCCGGACGGCCAGTTGTGGGGGTAATAGCGGCCGCTGCGGGTGCGGTCGAACGGGTGCGGGCACCAGATCACCGGTTCCGCCACGGCGCCGACGCCATAGCGCTCACACTGGTAGCCGGCCGGCGTTGCCGTCGGCCAGGGGGTCAGATCGGTCAGACCGTTTTGGGCCAGGCGCGCCTCGCGCGCGGCCTCGCCGGCCGCCACCGGCACCAAGCGGTCTTCCGGGTGGTGCATGACCATCGCCGCCACCCGACCGCGACATCCCGGTACGCCGCCATAGCCGCCACCGACGACCGCCACGCCGCGCAGTATGTCGCCCCGGGCACAAGCCAGACTATTGACGAAACTGCCCCCCATGGAATGCCCGACCGCGAAGATCTGGCCCTCATCGACGCAATAGCTGGCGGTCATATAGTCGAGCAAAGCATCGAAAAAGGCGAAATCGTCCTCGCTGGTGCCGCTGCCGCCGTTCCACCACATGAAGCGGCCGGAGCTTTGCAGCAAGCCGCGCGGATAGACCAGGATCGCAGGCCGATCGCCCTGCCCCTCCAGCCCGTAATAGCGCTGGACCTGAGCGGCAGAGTTGGTGCGACCGTGAAAGGCCAGGATCAGGCGATGGGGCCGCGTCGAATCGTACCCGTCTGGCACCGCCACGATGAACGAGCGCTGCCGGCCGCCAACGCGCAGTGTCGGCGTGCCCGCCGGCGGGGAATAGCCGCAGCCAACCAGGTTGGCCGAGGTCAGGGGCTCCTCGCCCGGTTGCGGCCGCCGACTTGGCAGCGGCACCGCGAAAAAGTCGGCCGATAAAGGCGGCACGGCCTCGGCCCGAGGTGCCTGCGCAATGATGGGCCGATCGAGCGGCAGCGGTACGTTGGCCAGGTCCTGACCCGTCGCCGTGCCCAGCACAGCGATCGTGGCCAGGGCAAGCGAAACGGCTCTTAGGAACGACGACAATGGCCTCATGACAGTTGCGACTATAGCGGGCCCTGCGCCAGCAGGCACCGGAAACATCGGCAAACGCCGCCGCCGGTTTGACAAGTCCCGCGCGTGACTGCGGCATAGGGCAATGGAGAAGATCTACCGTGTCGACGCTGAAAGCCCGACGGATGGACGCACGCGTGGAGGACTATCTGGCGCGCGCTATCGCTTCTTCAGATGCCGCGTCGTGTCGAAGATCGCCTCCAGCCGTTGCATGCGCTCGCTGGCATCCGCCCACAGGGCCTCTTCGACGGCCGCGATCATAGCTTCGACCAGAAACAGGGTCGCGACGGAGGAATCCCAGGCCGATGGCACCTCGATCCTTACGTTGAAGGCGTGTTTGGCGATCGCCGCGATCGGCGACATCCATTGGTCGGTGAACAGGATGATGTCGATGCCGCGTTCGTTGGCAAGCGTGGCCAGTTCGATCAAATCGGTCTCGTAGCGCCTGATGTCAAAGATCACCAGAACGTCGCCGGCCTTCATGTTCAAAAGGCTGTGGGGCCACAGGCTGGCGGAGGTCTGCAGCAGAAAGACGTTCTCGCGGATGACCTGGAAATGGGTGAACAGGTAGTCGGCCATCGTGTGGGTGATCCGGCCGCCGGCGATATGGATCGCGGCATCCGGATCCGCAAGCATCGCGCCGGCCTCGTCAAACGCCTTTGGGTCCACCTGGGCGACCGACCGGCGAAGGTTCTCCTGAACAGCGTCAGCAAACCGGTTCAGGATGTGGCTTTCCGGCGCGCTCGCGGCCCACTTGTCGTGCTTTGAGATCGGGTTGGACAGGGTCGCCTTCAATTCCGCCCGCAGTGCGCTTTTGAACGCCGGAAAGCCGGCAAACCCCAGCTTCTTGGCCGTCCTCAGCACGGTGGGCGTGGAGACGCCGGCCGACCGGGCCAGAGAAGTAATGCTAACCAGACCCGCCACAGGGTAATTAGCCATCAAGGCATCCGCTAACTGCCGCTCGGCCTTTGTCAGGCTGCTGAAACGCTCTCGGATGCGTTCAGCAATCGTCTGGGCAGGGTTTTTCGAGGTCGATGGGGGCATGAGTTGGTAATGCGGTCGCAGCGTTTGTGACGCCGAAACTAGGCGCTTCGGCCGCGCTTGGCGAGTTTTGTTACGCTTCGCCGCCTTGTACGAATATTGACAGACCGCCGTATCTTTGAACATTTGCACACGGACGAGCGGAGGGAAAAGGGATGCAGGATATCGCCGCGAGCCCAGCCGGCCTGCTGGCCGGTCAGCCCTCGCCCTTTGAGTCCGCCAATCTGACTGGTCGATCGGATGTTTTGCTGGTCTGCGAGCATGCCGGGCGCCAGATGCCGCCCTCGCTGGATTGGCTGGGGCTCGCCCAGGAACATCGCAACAGCCACATCGTTTCCGACATCGGCGCCCGCGAACTGTCGATTGGGCTGTCGCGGCGGCTGGACGCCGCGCTGGTTATGCAGCGGTATTCGCGCCTGGTGTACGACTGCAACCGGGATTGGGGCGCCTCGGACGAGACCCCCGCCTCCGTCGACCTCATCGAGGTGCCGGGCAACCGCGATCTGAGCGAAGGCCGGCGAAGAAGCCGGCGGGACGAGGTCTACGGCCCCTTCCGGGACGGCACGCGCAAGGTCATCGACCAGCGCATGCGCGAGGGTCGCAGAACGGCGATCGTCACGATCCACAGCTTCACGCCCGTGTTCAAAGGCCGGGTGCGCCATCTCGATGTCGGCATCGTTCATGACACCGATAGTCGATTGGCCGATGTGATGCTGGGCGACTGTCGGCCGGCGCGAGCACTGGATATCGAACGCAACGAGCCTTACGGCCCCGACCGCGGCGTTACCCACACATTGAAGGTCCACGGCATCGCACGCAGCCTGCTGAACGTAATGATCGAAATCCGCAACGATCACCTGATGGACGCGGCCGGCCTCGCCTTCTTCGCCGACCTGATGGCGGATTGGGTCTCGACGTCGGTCGACAAGGCGTTTTTACTACACGAGCAGGGCCTGCCTCACGTTTCTGGAGCGGCCCGCTAGTCCCACGCTGGAGCCCTCAGCCGATGCCGAAACGCCAGGGCACTGTCACTTACGCGCAGACCAGCGCCGACTATTTCCAGCGGCGCGGTCTGGTGCGGCATGCCGGCGCCTGGTCACTTTGGGCGCTCGGTGTCGGCGCGGTCATCTCAGGCGACTTCTTCGGCTGGAATTTCGGTCTAAGCGTCGGCGGCTTCGGCGGCCTGGCGATCGCGACCCTGATTATCGCGATCATGTATGTCGGCATGTGCTATTCGATCGCGGAGATGAGCCCGGCCCTGCCCCATACCGGCGGGGCCTATTCGTTCGGCCGCACCACCATGGGTCCCTGGGGCGGTTTCGTCACGGGCCTGGCGGAGAACATGGAATATGTCCTGACGCCGGCCGTCATCGTGGTCGGCATCGCCGGTTATATGGGCGCGATCAGCGACGATCTGTTCGGCGTCACCCTGCCCAACTGGGCCTGGTGGGCGATCTTCTACGCCATCTTCGTCGGCCTGAATGTGCGCGGGGTCGCCACGACGTTCCGCTTCACCATCTTCATCACCTTTCTGGCGCTGGCCATTCTGGCCGTCTTCTGGATCGGCGCGATTCCGCATTTCGACTTCGACCGCTGGGCGTTGAACATGGGTTTCGACGGGTCGGAACTGCCGGAGGGCGGCGGACCCTTCTTACCCTTCGGTATCGACGGTGTCATGGCCGCCCTGCCCTTCGCCATCTGGTTCTATCTGGCGATCGAGCAACTGCCACTGGCGGCAGAGGAAAGCCACGACCCGAAGCGCGACATGCCCAAGGGGCTGCTCTACGGCATTCTGACCTTGATCGTGGCCTCGGCCCTGACGCTGTTTCTGAATGCCGGCATCGCGCCCGGCGCCCACGCCGTCGGCCAGGCCAGCGATCCTTTGTTCCTCGCCTTCCGGACGATCTTTGGCGACGGCATCGGCTCGTCCTTGCTGGCCCTGGTCGCGGTTGCCGGGCTAGTCGCCTCGTTCCACACCATCATCTACGCCTACGGCCGCAACATCTATTCGCTTAGCCGCGCCGGGTACTTCCCCAAATGGCTGTCTATCACCCATGGCACGCGCAAGACGCCGCATGTCGCCCTGATCGCGGGCGCGGTGTTGGGCTATGTGGTCTGCCTGGTTCTGGAGTTTGGCGGAGACCTCTTCGGCGACGTTCCGGTCGGCGCCGTACTGTTGAACATGGCCGTGTTCGGGGCGGTCATCGCCTACATCATGCAGATGATAGCCTACATCCGCCTAAAGAACGTGCCGAATGTCGAGCGGCCATACGTCAGTCCGCTGGGCAAACCCGGGGCCTTCGTGGCCGGTGTCATCGCGGCCGTGACCCTGGTCTTTCTGTTCATCAATCCGGACTATCGCCCCGGCATCTATGGCTGCGCGATATGGTTCCTGGCCGGGCTGGCCTATTTCGCCCTCTACGCCCGGCACCGCATGATCCTGTCGCCGGAAGAAGAGTTCGCCGTCGATCACCGGACGGGCGGCACCTGACTGGCAACGCTGACCTCCGCACCCCAGGTCCGCTTCAATACCCCAACCCTAACCGAGCGAAGGGACTGCGATGTGCCTGGTAATCTGACCGTCACCGACCTTGAACAGCAGGTCGCCGCTGGCGCGATCGACACGGTGCTGGTGTGCTTTGTCGACATGCAAGGCCGCCTGATCGGCAAGCGGTTTTCTGCCGCCTATTTCGTGGCGTCGGGCCATGCGGAAACCCATGGCTGCGACTATCTGCTGGCCAACGACATCGATATGGAACCGGTGCCTGGCTACAAGGCGGCAAATTGGGAAAAGGGCTATGGCGATTTCGTCATGAAGCCGGATCTCGCCACCTTGCGCCGCATTCCCTGGCTGGAGGGGACGGCCCTGGTCCTGTGCGACGTGCTCGACCATCACAGCCACGAGGCGGTGCCCCATTCGCCGCGCGCGGTCTTGAAGGCGCAGTTGGCGCGGTTGGATGCGCTGGGTATGCGCGCGATGATGGGCTCGGAGCTGGAGTTCTACCTGTTCGACGACAGCTACGAAAGCGCGCGACGCAAGGGTTATAGCGATCTGGAAACGGCGGGTGCCTACATCGAGGACTACCACATCTTCCAGACCAGCAAGGAAGAAGGGGTCATGCGGGCCATCCGCAACGGGTTGGAGGGCGCCGGCATCGCCGTGGAAAACTCCAAGGGCGAATGGGGCCCCGGCCAGGAAGAGATCAATGTGCGCTACGCCGACGCGCTGGAGATGGCCGACCGGCACGCGCTCCTGAAAAACGGCTGTAAAGAGATCGCCCACGCCCAAGGCAAGGCGATCTCGTTCATGGCCAAATGGCATCGCGACCTGGCCGGCAGTTCCGCGCACATTCATCAAAGCCTGTGGGACAGCAATGGCGAGCAGCCGCTGTTCCTGGACCGCGACGCGCCCGCCGGCATGTCCGACCTGATGCGGCGGTTCGTGGCCGGCCAACTGGCCCACGCGCGCGAGATCGCCTGCTTCCTGGCCCCCACCGTAAACTCCTACAAGCGCTTTCAAGTGGGCACTTTCGCGCCGACGCGGGCGGTTTGGAGCATGGACAACCGCACGGCCGGCTTTCGGCTGGTCGGCGAGAACAGCACGGCGATCCGCATCGAATGCCGGATCGGCGGCGCGGACCTGAACCCGTATCTCGCCTTCGCCGCGCTGATCGCGGCCGGTCTTTCGGGCATCGAGCAAAAGCTCGATCTCGTGGAGCCCCATGTCGGCGACGCCTACGAAGACACGAACCTGCCGGAGGTGCCCAAGACGCTGCGCGAGGCCACGCGCCTGCTGGATGGGTCCTCCATGCTGCGCGCAGCTATGGGGAACGACGTGATCGATCATTATGTCCACGCGGCGGAGTGGGAACAGTCCCTGTTCGATAGCCAAGTGACCGATTGGGAGCGACAACACGGCTTCGAGCGGTACTGAGATGGCCGAAACAGCCCTGGCCGCCACCTGGTCCTACCCGACGGAGGTCCGGTTCGGCCCCGGCAGGATTGGCGAACTCGCCGACGCCTGCGCATCGGTCGGCATAGGACGGCCGCTGTTGGTGACCGACCCCGGCATTGCCGAACTGCCGATGTTTCTAGAGGTCGTGGATCGGTGCCGAGGAGCAGGCCTGAAGACAACCGTCTTCTCCGACCTAAAGAGCAATCCGAGCGAGCGGAACGTGCAGGACGGCATCGCCGCCTTGAAAGCCGGCGACCATGACGGCGTCATCGCGTTCGGCGGCGGCTCGGCCCTGGATGTCGGCAAGGTGATCGCCTTCATGGCCGGCCAGACGCGGCCGATCTGGGATTTCGAGGATATCGGCGACTGGTGGACCCGGGCCGACGCGGACTCGATTCTTACAATCATCGCCGTGCCGACGACGGCGGGCACCGGCTCCGAGGTCGGGCGGGCCGGCGTTATCGGCCAGCCGGACACCGGCGTGAAGAAGGTCATTTTCCACCCCAAGATGATGCCGTCGATCGTGATCAGCGACCCGGAACTGTGCATCGGCCTGCCGCCGTCGCTAACCGTCTGGACCGGGATGGATGCGCTCGCCCACTGCCTGGAGGCCTATTGCGCGCCGGGCTTTCACCCTATGGCCGACGGCATCGCCGTGGAGGGCATGCGGCTGGTCAAAGAGCACCTGCCGCGGGCCGTGGCGGAGGGCACTGATATCGAGGCACGGGCCGGCATGCTGGCCGCCGCATCGATGGGGGCGACGGCGTTCCAGCAAGGCCTGGGCGCGATCCATGCCCTGTCGCACCCGATCGGCGCGGTCTACGACACCCATCACGGTCTGACCAACGCGGTGATCATGCCCTATGTCCTGGCCTTCAACCGGCGCGCTATCGCAGCGCAAATGGCGCGGTTGGCCGGCTATCTGCAGCTTGCCGACCGCTCCTTCGACGGTGTCATGACCTGGGTGATTGCGCTACGGCAGGAGCTCAAGATCCCGAACACCATCGCCGAACTCGGGGCCGAGCCACATCGGTTCGCGGAGCTGGCCTCTATGGCCATCGTCGACCCGACCGCAGCCGGTAATCCCGTCGCGCTGACGGAAGAAGTTTGCCGGCTCCTGTATGAAGATGCCTACGAGGGCCGATTGCGCCTCTGATCGGCCATTGCCTCCAGCAAATGTTCTTGGTATGTTCTATGCCTAGAACTCAGGGAGATGCGCAATGGCTGGCTTTAAGCGTCAAGCTCTTGTCGACGATATAGCGGAAACAGCGACGGTGTCGCTGTGCGATCTGTCGAACCGGCGTGCGACCGTGTTTTGCCTTTGCCAGCGCTGTGGCCACGCGGCCATGGTCGATGCTGGCCAGCTTGTCGGACAGCTTGGGCCTGATATGCCGGTCGCGGAGGTTGGCACGCGCATGCGCTGTCGAGGCTGTGGGTCCAAGGATGTCGCGACCCAGCCAGGCTGGACCGCCGCCGTTGCCGGCGAGGGGCTGACGGCCGGCGGGCTGGCGGCCGCGAGCTGATACCGGGCAGGCCACCAATCCTCGGCGGAATCGACGTCAACCGGGCTTTGCGATGCAGCGGGCGGGATAGGCGAAGATGGTCCCGTCGCCGCTGTCCAGGGATGTGATCCTGTGTGGTGCCAGTCCGACCCAGTCGCAGCCCAGCGGATTGCGTTGGGCGGCCGGCAGCCGCCAGTCCGACGGCCGCCCTTCCCCATCGGATGCAAAGTGCTTCGCCAGCGAGAACGATGTTTCGAACACGGTGCCGAGCTGGTCCGGTGCCGGGCCGATACCGCCGTAAAGCCAGGCCTCGCCGGCATCGGCGGTGGCATCGGTGCGCGCGGTCCGCATGCCGTAGGTGAAACGATGCATGTCTTGCGGCGCGGGCCCGTAGCCCCATTTGGCGACCCAGCCGCGGCGGAAGGCATCCAGTTCGGGGTTAAACCAGACGCGTTCCAAATCCTCCGCCCGTTCCAGCCCCAGAAAGTCGAAATGGCTGAACGGCGGCGCAGCTTCAGCGTCCTCGACGATCCAGTTGGCGTAATGCCGAATGCCGGGAATCGCGTTGAAGAAGGGATTGTCGACCGCGCACAGCCAGTCCTCATAACCACGCGCAGCAGCGTCCGCCGCCGTTCGATAGACGATAAAGAGCACGAGCGGGCTGCCGCCAAGGGATCTCGCCCGCTCGATGCCGGCTGAAGAAGCGCTATCCGACACGTTTTGCACCCATCCTTGATGAAAGGACCCTCATACGGCTTCGCGTCGACAAAGCTCCGTCAAGGCCTCGGCGCACCGGTCCAGAGCATCGAACTGCTTATAGAAGTCCAGGCCCGCTGCCTTCATCAGCTGGTGGCCACCGCGACAGCCAAAGTTCCATGTGTCCCCTTCCGGGTTGACCTCAAGCACCCAAAGCCGGCCGTCGCCAACATCGCGAACCATGTCGATACCCAAGACAGGCAGGTCCGCGAACGCCGCATGGGTTCGGCGGCCGAGATCGAGCAAGTCTGTCTCGTTAGCGAAGGTAATCCGGCAGCCGCGTCCCGTCGCAACCACAGATGACCCGGTAATCTTGCGCTGGCCCTGCCCGTCAAGCTTGCACCAGGGTTCGCGGCCGTCATCGTAGCGCAACGCCAATATCGGTGTCCCGCAGAACGTCCTGACTCGATAGGATACAGGCACGGCGCCCGGGATTGTCCTCCTCCATCGTTTCCGGATCCTTATACCGAACTCGGCTCGTGCGCTTGACGCGGACATAGGTGCCACGCGCGCCGCAATCCGGCTTTTCGACCACGTAATCGCCCCAATCCACCGGGTCGAGCCTGGTCACGGGTGTTACCGGCGCCCATTGCGGCACGGAAATGCCCGCGGCCTCCAAAACACGGTATTGGCCGCTCTTGCTGCCCCTGCGCCATTGGCGGAACACCTTGCCGCGCAGGCATGGCGTAAACTTCGCCCGATGGAATTCCACTGACACCGTCGGCCTCGCCGCCGCGTTCAGCATCGTCCACGGATGGGGACGATCGGTGGCGAGAACCTTGACGACGATATCGAATGCCTCGGCGTGGATGCGCCGCGCCATAGCGTCGAAATCAGACCGAAACGGCATCTTTGGGAAATAGTGAAGCAGGAGATTCTTCTTGCCCACGCCTTCTCTCCGTTTCGACAGGCTGACTCGTGGTCGAGATGCCGTCCCTCGTCAAGCCACCCCCTCACAGTCTTGGCCGCGAAAACACCGATGCCGCCAAAAAGAGAGAAAAGCCCCACTGGAAAATCGACGCGGTGCCTTGGCGTTGATACAACAGCAATCCGTCAGCGACAATTGAGGCACCCGCGTCTTGCCGACTCTACCGCGCCCTTCCCTCCGCCCCCTCAAAGCGCGCCTGCGCAACGCGCGAGACGAGGCACTTGCCAAAAAGGCCCCCGAGGCGCGGGAGCAGAGCGAGGCGGCGTTCATCGGCGTGACGGGAAGTTCCGGCAAGTCGACGACCGTCGCGTTGCTTGCGCATATACTGGCGGGGCATGGCCGCGTCAAAACACAACTCAAATTCAATGATAGGCGTGCCACGCTCAAGACGCTGGTGCACGGGTCACGGCACAACGATTACGTGGTTCTGGAGCTTGGCATTGGTGGCGAACAGCCGATGAGACCGGCGGCTCAGGCCCTTCAACCCGACGTTGCCTTGGTGACCATGGTCGAGCTTGAACACAAGTCGGAGTTTCGCAGCAAAGAGGCCGTGGCGGCGGAAAAATCAGAACTGGTGGCCGCCTTGCGTCCGGGCGGCACGGCCTTGCTCAACCGGGATGACTCGCTGGTTATGGCGATGGCAGACCGGACCGACGGTCGGATCGTCACATTCGGCCTATCCGAAGAGGCGGACTTCCGGGCGACGGACATCTCGGTCAGCTTTCCCAAGCGGCTGTCGTTCACGGTGAAGTGGTCCGACAAGAGCTTGAGCCTGACAACCAGGTTTGTCGGCAGCCATTTCTGGATGCCCACCTTGGCCGCCGCTGCAACCGCGCTGAGCCTTGACGTGCCCCCACAACTGGTTGCCGAACGGGTCGCCACATTCGAGCCGTTGCTGGAGCGGTGCGGTGTCATCACCACAAAAGATGGCCCGTCCTTCATCCTCGACACGACGAAAGCGCCGTGGCACTCAATCAAGCTGGCCTTTGACAGCGTGCAACAGGCCTCCGCCGTCCGCAAACGCATCGTTCTGGGGCACATGTCCGACTTCGCCGGCAGCGACCAGAAGTATCGCAACGCCTACCGGCTGGCCCGCGAGGCCGCGGATCAGGTCATCTTCGTCGGCCAGCATGCACACCGATCAAAGGCCAGCCAGGAAGATCGCGATGAGGGCCGATTCGTTGAGTTTCGTACGCCCGAGGAAGCTTCCGCACATATTCGCGACACCGCCATTCCCGGTGAGGTCATCCTGCTGAAGGGGTCGGTCGACCTCCATCTGGAGCGCATTGCGCTGTCATGGATCTACGACGTGAAATGCTGGGCGACGGCATGCGGTCACAACTCGGGATGCTTGGATTGCGGCCGCTACGAAAGCTCGTTCGAATGGCACAAGGGAAGAAAACGACGCGGCCGCCTGAAGCGTCTCTGGCAGAAGAGTCGCCACAAAGACCCGTTGAACCGGCTGATCCGTTAGACCGTGCACCCAGCAAGATCCGGAATGTCCCGCGCGGTGCCCAAGCCCTTCGACGGCATCGCCCTAACCGCAAGGCATGCGCCCGATGGCTACCGTGCATACCGGCGGCGCGATGACAAAGGCATCACCGGCTATCGGATCCAAAAACGTCAAACGGCGCAGCTCACCCGCTCTGCTGCTTGCCGATCAGCCCATCTCATCGATAACGCTCCAACGACTTCGCTTTTCCCGTCCAGTCACGCGCCTTAGACCGTTCTTGGCCATAATCTTCAATCTCTTCTGGTGATACCGACGGCGCAGTCGCCGCATGGCGGGATGGTCGCGCACGCCATGCGCTTCTGCAGACTCCAGAAGCAATGGCGCCCACTCGAGGCCCGATCGACGACCCATACCAATGCCGATGTCTTTCAGATCGAGCCCGTCGGGAAACGATGACGGGATCTCGTTGCCGGTCGCGATGAAGCACAACATGGACCGGATGCATTTCTCACAACGACAGCAGTTGCGATTGTTACCATAGTAGTGAAAACAGGTCCGTAAGTCCGCCAGCGCCTCTGGATATCTTGCCAGGAGAAACGCCTTGTCGGGTCGCTCAAACAAGCCCTCGTCGTTACGAATCTCCATCTGGCCACCGGACAGGAACGGGTCCAGAAAGGGGTGGCTGCCATAGATCTCGTAACCTTGCGAATAGGCGGCGACCGAAGACCCCAGCAGACCAACATCGAACCGTCCACTGAACAGAGACATGCAAGACGCCAGCCATGTCCCGTGAGTTACGAACTGCTTGCCCACGATATCCGAAATGTTGGTGTCAACCACCGCCATGGGCAGATTTCTGCGGCCGCTCATGGCGCGCATGCCAGCAACCAGTGCCGCCTTACTTTCCGCGCTTGGGTTCTTACGCGCCATGCCAGGGAGGAACATGGTTGCGCCTACGGAGTAGGCGGCCTCTCCCGCGTCGCCCGAGATATTTCGGTGCAGAGCCAAAAGAGAATCCATGCCACCACTGAATGCGAGAATCGCATTGGGTCTCGGGCCGAAATCGCGCTGGACGTCGTCGCTGATCGCTTCGACCTGCAACTCGAAAGGCCGAAACATGTGCGGTGCGGCACGAAACCAAGCGCTCTGATAGTCAAAAACGTTGCGCAGCAATACGCGGCTGATCGTGCCATGGAGCCGTAAAGTGCCCCCCACCTCCATGGCCGGGAACAGTGCGGCGATCAGGAACGGGTCCGCCGTCCTCAGGTCGGGTACCTCGAACGGGGCGTCGACCGCAAACCTGATCTGCTGTATGTGTTCCGATCCGGCCCTGCGCGACACGCGCAGCGTCAGCGTATGATCGAGCCGTCCTTCCCCGTGGCGGACCGTTTCGATATGCGCGTCGACTACGCCGCTAGCATCGTGGTTTCTGACGAAGCCTGGCCAGGCGAGATTGGTTGAAATCACGGCCGATCACTCCGCGCTATTTGAGCTCAGCAAGGCCACACCATACGGCCTGGTTTGGTCCATGTCAGCGGTACCTTATACTATCCGCGTTTCGCGCCTATTCCTGGCAGCGTCGCCAGGGCGTCAACTCCCCTGTCTGAACGGCGTGTTGCCCATGATCTTGTGACGACGCCGGCATTCACATCTGCCTGGGCATCCACCTCGCCAAGCTTGAGCTCAAGATCACGCTGAAAACCCTCTTTCACAACAACCCGAACTGGCAACTCACCGACGATCGACCGGTGCGTCGGCGGGGCGTGCTGTTCAACGGCTACAATTCCGTGCCGGCGCAGGCATCCAGAACCTTGTCTCGACGCTTGGTAGCCGAAAAGCCTAGCCAGATCTGTGCCCAGCGGATCCCCGTTGTCTCGGCAAGACGCGCCGCACGTGCCGGACCAAGGACTTCAAGTGACCAACCGCCAGGCGACGCCGATGTCGGCGATCGGCCGTACGCCGGACCGCCGTGATGACGTCGCCATGTGCTTGCTCAACTTCCCGAGACAGCCCTGGCCCTGCGCCGTCGCGCATACCGGCCGACGTGTGGGCGGCAGCTTGCAACCGCTGAAAGGCATCCTGCATGCGCAGCGCGTCCGCCATGTGATCGAAATCGTCAAAGCGCGAGCGCGGCTGAGAGACGAGCGTCGGGTTGGTGTTGATCTCAAACACTTGGATACGGTCGTCGACGATACCGTAGTCGATACGTCCAAACTCTATCTCGGCGGCCTCAAACACCGGACGGACAACATCCGCGTGTGGATTGGTCGTCTGGAAGTCTTGATCTTCACGCCGCGTGGCCTCGTCCCCGACACGCGGATCAAACTTGACGAACCACTGATCACCGAACTCGCAGCTCTGAGGGAAGACCTCGTCGCCGAAGCGAAAGACCGCGTACTTGCGGAACCTGCCGTTCGCCCCCGGTTTCGCCGAGAACTCAATGATCATCAATTCGCTGGTATCGCCACCGCGTTTGAGATGGTCTGCCATCGCCGCTTGAAGTTATGCCCAGTCTTGCAGGAGATCGGGCGCGCGTCGGCTGGTCCCGCGCTCGTTGCGAATGAACGCGGGGAACGCGACATCTGGCGTCGCCTCATCGGACCGATAGACATTGAAGGGATTGACGCCCCTTAGATGCAGATCTCGCAACAGCTTGAATCGCCCTGCGCTGCGTGTCGGATGGTTCAGTTGCATGACGCCATCACCGGTCGAGGCGATGCGGTCCCGCAGATCAGCGGCGCTCGCCGCCTCGGCGTCGGTCAGCCGATCGAGATCCGTCCAGATAACGACGTCGCCAGGACGCGGTGCCAACAGTTCCAGCCGCTCATACGGCAGGACGCGCATTGTGTCGTCCAAAACGGGCCCGTAATGGCTGAGCAGGACACCAACCGTGTAGGCATGCCGGAGTGTGCAAATGTAATAGATCATGGCAAAGACGAGACTTGAGACCCCACGTCCGAATTCAATGCGCTTTCAACGCTTGGCTGGCCGGTGATCGCGACCGATCGGACCATTTCTAGGCGAAAAGCAGTCGTCTGTTGACCCGCGAGATGGCCTTTAGCATCGCAACGGCGGCAGGTGTTCGACGGCGCCTGCGTCAATCCGACGCCATCGAAGGCATGCGATGCTTCAGACCAAATCGGTGAATCTCTCGATACGCCAACAACCGGAATGATATCAATAGCAACGATTGTACCAGGATCGCGGGCGGCCGCATGGCGATACGAAAACATGGATTGATCGAGAGGATGACGTGAAACAGGCTATCGTCGAGCATTTGGCGGAACTGACGTCCTTCCGGCGAGACCTTCACGCCCATCCGGAACTTGGCTTCGAAGAACACCGGACGGCGGACCTGGTCGCTGAGAAGCTTGCCGCCTGGGGTATCGAGGTCCATCGCGGCCTGGGCCAAACGGGCGTGGTCGGTACCGTCACCGCCGGCAGCGGCGACCGGGCCATTGCGCTGCGGGCCGACATGGACGCCTTGGCCATGCCGGAACTGGCCGATCGCCCCCACCGATCGACCCATCCGGGCAGAATGCACGCCTGCGGCCATGACGGTCACACGACCATGCTGCTCGGCGCGGCCCGGTACCTTTCAGAGAACCGTCGGTTCGACGGCACCGTTCATCTGATCTTTCAGCCCGCGGAGGAAGGCCGGGGCGGCGCACGTGCGATGGTCGAGGATGGATTTTTCGACCGGTTTCCGGTCGATGCAGTCTATGGCATGCACAACATGCCCGGCCTGGCACCGGATCAGATCGCCGTCGTGCCCGGGCCGCAACTGGCCTCGTCGGACAGTTGGGAGGTAATCTTCGATGGCGTCGGCACCCACGGCGCCAAGCCCCATCTCGGCCGCGACGCCATCGCCGCGACCGGCCAGTTCCTGACCGCGCTGAACACCATCGTCTCGCGCCAGGTCGACCCGCTGCATGCCGCCGTGGTCAGCGCCTGTTCGATCCAGGCCGGCGACCCGGAGGCCTGGAACGTGATCCCCGATCAGGTCACGATCCGGGGCACGGCGCGCGCCTATACGGTGGAAAACCGCGACCTGCTGGACCGCGAGATCGGCATCGTGGCCGAGGGTGCCGCCAAGATGCTGGGCATACGGGCCGATTACCGCTTCATCCGGCGCATCGCCCCGGTGGTGAACGATGCGGCCGCAACGGCCGGCGCCCGCCGCGCGGCAGAGGCAACGGTCGGCGCCGACAACATCATCGACGACTTTCCGCCCAGCACGGCCGGCGACGATTTCTCCGTCTTCTCGGCGATCGTGCCCGGCGCCTATGTCTGGGTAGGCAACGGCCCGGCAGAGGACGGCGCCCTGCACCACAACAGCCGCTACGACTTCAACGACGAGGCCATCCTGACCGGCGCCAGCTATTGGGCCAATCTGGTTGAACAGGAATTGGCAAGGTAACTCCGCGCCCTAGGCCTACCCACCGAAACCATTGCCTGCGACGGGCTGTGCCGACAAACATCGGCTTGACCGGGATCAGGGCAGCCCCGGGTTTCTCGTACTAGACAAGTTCCGCCGACCGTTTCCTCGGTTTGGCGAAAACCGCGTCTGTTTGCTCGCCAGCACTTGAGAACGATTCTCAGCTTGCATATCTGTTTGTCTGAACAAAGGGAGATCGCTTGGCATGGCTTCGCCGATGCTTGAGTTGCGGAACGTCTCGGTTGGGGCCGGTGAAACCACGCTTCTGCACGACATCAACCTCACCGTTCATCCAGGCGAGATGCACGTGCTTCTCGGCCAGAACGGGGCGGGTAAATCCTCGCTCTTGTCGGCGATCATGGGCATGCCGCCGTTCGAAGTCAGCGCCGGCACGGTTGTGTACAACGGTCGGGATCTCGCGGGCCTCGGTGTTGACGAACGCGCGCGGCTGGGTCTCGGCATGGCGTTTCAGCGACCACCCAGCCTTGCCGGTGTAACGGCGGCGGAATTTGCACAGGCACTCGGCGCACAACGCGCGCTGGCGGATCAGGCCGACGCGCTCGACATGGGTCAATTCGCCGGTCGCGATCTGGTCGTCGGCTTCTCCGGCGGCGAGATCAAGCGCTGGGAGGTACTTAAGCTGTTCCTTCAGGCACCCGACCTGATCCTGTTCGACGAACCTGACAGCGGCGTGGACCTGGAACATATCGCCGCCGTTGGCGCGGCGGTCGGCAGGCTGGTGTCTCAGCCTGCGCGCGACGGATCGCGGCGCGCGGCGCTCTTGATCACACATTCCGGCCTGATTCTGGAGCATGTGCGCGCCGATCGCGCGCACATCATGAGTTCCGGGCGCATCGTCCATAGCGGCGAACCGCAGGCGCTGTTTCGCCATATTCAGAAAGCCGGGTATGTCGCGCCGGCAGCGTAACGCGGCATGACACGGGCCTGGGGGAGCCAACGAATGGATACTACGCTTCAACACGACAGCAACGGTGCACTCGACGCAGGCGAAGAGGCCATGCTGCGGCGCGTCGGCTATGGCGGCATGGAGGCGCGGAGCGCCAGCGCCGTCCTGGTCAATCACGAGCTGCGCGTCGCCACGTCCAACGTCGACGGCGTGGAAATCATGCCCATTCAAGATGCGCTCATGCGCTACGACTGGGTGCAGGACCTCATGTTCAACCTCATCGCGCCGGATGAGAACGAGCTGCTGCGCCAGTCCGCCGAACTGCTGAACGATCCGATCGGCCAGTTCATCTATGTGCATGACGGCGCCAAGGTCGGGCTTCCGGTTCAATCCTTCACGCTGATGGAGCTGCCGCAGGGTCGCCAGTTCACGCACAACATCACCGTCATCGGCAAGGGAGCGGAAGTCGAGATGATTTCCGGCGCCGCCGTGCCGGAAAACGTGCATGCCGGGCATCACGTCTCGATCGATGAGATGTATCTGCGGGAAGGCGCGCGCTGCCGCAGCATATCGATCGAACGCTGGGGCAAGAACATGAGCGTCGACAGCTATTCGCGCAGCGAAATCGGGCCCGGTGCGGAAACGACGTCCAGCCAGATCATGATCGCGCCGCTGCGCCGGCATCTGTCCGACACCAAGAGCTATATCCACGAAGCCGCCAGCGCCAACGATCAGGCAACGGTGTTCGCGCCGGAAGGTACCGAGCGGGTGTTCGAGAACGAGACCTATCTCGTCGGGCCGGGCGCACGATCGGAAAGCGTCACCCGCATGGTTTCGGCCGGTGGCACCATCGTGAACCGTGCGCTTTTGGTCGGGCAAGCCAAGCAGACAAGCGGCTTTCTGGGCTGCGACGGGTTGAAACTGTCCGACGTCGGGGAAATCCTCGCGGTGCCGAGCCTGAAAGCCGAGAGCGCCGACGCGCAACTGTCGCACGAAGCGTCCGTCGGCACGATTGCCGAAGAGAAGCTGTCTTACCTGATGGCGTCGGGCCTCAGCGAGGACCAAGCCCGCGACCTGATCGTGCAGGGCTTCTTGAACCTCAAGGAGCAGTACCTGCCCGAGGAGATGCGGGCCCAGGCGACGGAGATGATCGCCGCTGCTAAATCGGGAGGCATGTAGGCGCCGCCGCGCGGACTCCGAAATCAGTTCCCGACGATATGGCTGACCACTTGGTTCATCGAGGTTTCCGCCGTCACCTCGTCGGCGATGATCTGGCCCTGGCGCAGGGCGACGATGCGGTCGGACACGGCGAAGACATCCGTCAGGCGATGGCTGATCAGGATGACGGCGATACCCTGACGCTTTAGTTCGCGGATCAGGTCGAGCACATGGTCGACCTCGCGCACAGCCAGGGCCGCCGTCGGCTCGTCCATGATCACCAGTTTGGGCCCGAAGGTGAGCGCCCGGGCGATGGCGACCGATTGCTGCTGGCCACCGGAGAGCACGCCGACCGGCGACAGGACGGAGGGCACGCGGGCGCCGAGGCGCTGCAACATGCGTTCGGCCTCGGCGACGATTTTGGGCCGGTCGATCAAGCCTGGGATGAAGCCGAACAGCATCTTTGTCGGCTCGCGGCCCAGGAAGATGTTCGAGGCCACATCCTGTTGCGGTGCCAGGGCCAGGTCCTGATAAATCATCTCGATGCCGATCGAGCGGATATGGCCGGGCGTATCGAACGTGACTTCCTGGCCGTCGAACCGGATCGCGCCGCCGTCCGGCTGATAGATGCCGGTGATGGTCTTCATCAGGGTCGACTTGCCGGCACCATTGTCGCCGACCAGGCCGACGACGGAGCCGGCCTCGACCGACAGCGTCACGCCACGCAACGCTTCGACCGAGCCGAAGCGCTTTTCGATGCCGTTCAGTTCAAGCAGGCTCATCGTGTCGCGACCTTGCGGTTGAACTGGTCCAGCCAGACCGCGAAGATCAGCACCGCGCCGATGGCCATCTGCTGATAGTAGGACTGCACGGCCATCAGGTTCAGCCCGTTTTGCAGCACGCCCATGATCAAGGCGCCGATCATGGTGCCGAAGATACTGCCGCGGCCGCCGAACAGGTTGGTGCCGCCGATGATCGCCGCCGTGATCGCCGTCAGCTCGTAATTCAAACCGGCGGTGGGGTCGCCCGCGTTCACCCGGGTCATGAAGATCAGTCCGGCAATGCCGGCCATCAGGCCGGAAAAGGCGTAGAGCGAGCGCCGGTGCCGCTCGACCTGGATGCCGGTCGCGCGGGCCGCCTGCTCATTGTCGCCGATGACCAGCGTGTGCTTGCCGTACTTGGTGTGGGCCAGGATGTAGTGAGTAACGACCGCGACCAGAAAGAAGATGATGACCGGCATGGGAATGCCAAACGGGCGGCCCTGGCCGAGATAGACCAGTTCCGACGGCAGACCGTAGATCGCCTGGCCACTGGAGATGACCAGCGCGAGGCCGCGGGCGATGCCCAGCATGCCAAGCGTCACGATGAAGGCGGGGATCCGAAGCCGGGTGATGAGCTGGCCGTTGATATAGCCGGCGGCAAAGCCGGCAAACAGGGCGCCGACGATGCCAAAGGGCCAGGGCAGCCCCAGCCGATCGACCAGAAAGGCGCCAAACACCGCCGACAGGCCGAGCACGGAGCCGAGGGACAGGTCGAGGCCCGCCGAGGCGATGACATAGGTCGCGCCGATGGCCAGGACGCCGATCGTCGCGGTCGCCAGCAGGATGTTGAGAATGTTGCTGGTCGACAGAAAGAACGGCGACAGCAATGTCATCACGATGCAAAGCGCCACCAGGACGACAAGCGACTCGATGCGGAAGTAGAAGCGGTTCTGGCGCGGTTTGGGCGCCGCGTCAGGGGCGGTGGTCACCGGCGACAACTCTCATGACGGACAGCAACGAAGGGGGGCGGGGGGGGCGGATCGCGCGCCGCCCCGCCAGCGGCCAGAGTCTATCGGACGTATTGCAGCATGGGTTCGCTGCCTTCCTCCAGAATCTCCTGGGTCAGTACCAGGGTCGGCACTTGGATGAATTCCGGCGTCTCCTCGCCGGCCAGGACGGCAGACGCGAACTCGACCGCTTGCGCGCCCACGAGATAGGGCAACTGGGCGACCGACGCGTTCAGACGGCCTTCCTGGATCGACTCGACTGCATCGCTGTTGCCATCGACCCCGACGATCACGATGTCGTCGCCGACACCGGCCGCATAGGCGGCCTCGACAGCGCCCAAGGCCATACCATCATTGGCCGCGAAGATCGCGACCAGGTCCGGATTGCGGGTCAGGATGTCGTTGGTGATGTTAGCGGCGCGCCCCCGGTCCCAATCCCCCGGCAGCGAGGCGACGATTTCCAGCCCCGGCGCCAGTTCGGCCAGCCGGTCGGCAAAACCCTGTGCTCGACGCTGGCCGGTGATGTTGCCGGCCAAGCCTTCGATGACCAGCACCGGTCCGGTGGCATCCTCGCCCAGCACGGTCACGACATACTCCGCCCCCTGCGCGCCGGCCGCGACATTGTCCGAACCGATGGAAAAAGCGATGTCGACGCCCGCCTCTTCGGCGATCTCATGATCGAGATTGCCGTCCAGGTCGACGACGGGAATGCCCATCTCGGTCGCACGGCTGAGGCAGGGCAGCAGAATGGTGGAGTTGATCGCCGCCGTGATCATGACGGCCGGATCACGCTCCAACATGGTGTTGCAGACATTGAGCTGCGGTTCGGCCGCCTGATCGCTCTCGACCGCCTGCAGATAGTATTCAACGCCAATCGTGGCCGCGCCGTCGCGCACGCCTTCCTCCATGGCGCCCCAGAACGGGTTCGACAGGGTCTTCATCAAGACGCCGTATGTCTGGTCCTGGGCCATGGCCGCGGTCGAGGCGCTGGCGACGAGGCCGGCGGCCAAGGCCATCAATAGCTTGGTCTTCATGTGTGCTCTCTCCTCCCGGTTTGGTGGCCGTTATGGCCGTTGCCGACGTGGTGCCGGCTTCATGAAATGGTCACCGCCATGGAGCGCAAGGCGCTGACGGTTTCCCGCTGGGCCCGCTTCAGGCCGACGGGCGGCAGCCCTTTCAACATCAGTTCCATGTCGCCGAGCAGCAATGTGCCCATGCGCTTGAAGACGCTGTCCAGCGCGCCCGCCCGATGGGCCGACAGCAGCAGCCCGTCGATCTCGCGCACGCGATGACCGGCCGGCATAGGTTCTTCCGGAAACACGTCCGTCGCCGCGAGAATGTGGCCGCGCGCGACCGCGTCGAGCATCGCATCGAAGTCCACGACGCCGGCGCGGCTGACCAGAATGAACTTCGCACCCTTCTGCATGGCCGCGAACTGATCAGCGCCCAGAAACCCCTCATTGCTGGCCGTCACCGTCGCGAAAACGAAGATGTAGCGTGACGTGGCCAGCACCTCGTCGAGCGTCGCCGGCCGACATTCCTCGGCCACCAGCACATGGTCCGGCAACCACGGATCGTAGACCTTAACCGGGCAGCGAAATGGTTTTAGCAAGGGGCGAAAAGAACGAGCCAGATCGCCGTAGCCGATGATACCGACCGGGCCGTCGAACAGCAGCTCGGCATCCGCATTGCTCTCCAGCCCGAATACTTCGCGGCCGGCGTGGAAGTCACGGTCGGCCCTGGTGATGCCACGGCCGAGATCGATCGCCATGCCCAAGGCCATTTCGGCCACCGTCTCGGTAAAGACAGGACTGACCGACAGGACGTGGATGCCGCGTTCGAAACAGGTGTCGTAGTCGATGTTGCCGGTGAAATTGCCCTCAACGTTCAGGACGGCCTTCAGCTTTGGCGCGCGCGCCAAACGCTCGCGGGGCATATCGGTCTGGCCCAGGACAAACACCGCTTCCGGCAGGGTGCGGTCGACCTTGTCCGCTGGCATTTGCCGTTCGTCGCTGGTGACCAGATCGACCAGCGCGTGCAGCCGCGACAGGTCCGACGCGCTGAACATCAGATCGAGGCTTCGTGGCCAAGGATCGCAGATCGCGACCGGCTTTTGCATCGTCTTCCCTGCTCGGTGGCTCGGCCGCACGGCCGCTTCATTGCGCCGACTGTAGGGTGGCCAACTGGGCCGCGTCAAATGGGATGAACAACGCTGGCGGCTGTCGCCAAAACGGCTGTTGGCCATCGCACCTAACGTTCGACAGAGCGCCACATTGCAGTATGGTGATGTCCTCTCGCATAATCGGACACTCTCGGGGAGCTTACGAACGATGACTCGTATTTCGATGGTGAGCGCCGTCGCGCTGATCGCTACAGGCCTTGCTGGCCTGGCCATGGCACAGGACAACGGCGCGTTGGTGATCTCCACTTGGGGCTTCAACGGCGACTTGCTGGAAGAACATCTCTACGCGCCATTCGAGGAAGAGCACGGCGTCGAGATCGTTATCGACACCGGCAACAACGCCGATCGGCTGAACCGGGCACGCATCCGCGGCGGCGGCGACATCGATCTCATCTATCTGGCCGACGCCTTTACCCAGCAAGGCATCGATGACGGGCTATTCGCCCAGATCGACCGCAGCCAGATTCCCAACATCGAGCAGATCTATCCGATCGCCCGCGCACCGCACGGCGAGGATTATGGACCGGCCTACACGGTCGGCCGGTACGGCATCGTCTACGATTCCGCCGCGACCGACACGCCGGTGACGTCCTGGCGCGATCTGTGGCGTGACGAGTTTGCCGGCCAGATCACCATTCCGGGCATCAACACCACCGCCGGCCAGTTGATCGTGATTGCTGCGGCGGAGCAGGCGGGCGTCGACGCCTTCGACGACCCGGACGCGGCCTTTGCCAGCCTGGAACAGTTGGCGCCCAACCTGCTGACCACCTATGGCCGATCGTCGGAGCTGGTGAACCTGTTCGCCCAGGGCGAGGTGGTGATCGCGCCGGCGCAAGACTTCGCTTTCGGCCGCATTCAAGAGGCGGTCCCGACCGCCGTGTGGGCGGAGCTGGACGAAGGCGCGTTCGCCAACCTGAATGCGATCAACGTGATGGCCTCGACCGACCAGCCGGAACTGGCGCTGGCCTTCATCAACTGGCACCTGAGCGCCGACGTTCAGCAAACCTTGGCGGAAGTCGGTGTCGACGCACCGGTGAATGTCAATGTCCGGCTCGACCAGGAAGACGCGGCACGCTGGACCTATGGCCAGGCGGTCATCGACAGTCTGCGCACGCCGGACTACGCCCAGCTAAACGCGGTCCGCGAGGATTGGACCGACCGCTGGAACGAGGTGTTCGCGGAATAGCCGACCTGGACGGTTCTGTTCCGATGCTTGATATGCCGGCGCCGCCTTGGCGCCGGCTCAATCGGTGACGACATAATCCCGCCATGAACCGCGTCCTCCCCTGGCTGCTGGTTACGCCAGCCATCTTGGCGATCCTGGTCCTGCTGGTGCTGCCGCTGCTGGACACGATCAGCGTCACCTTCATCCAGGAAGAGGGCGTCTTTGCCGGCTATCAGGACTTCTTCGACCGCCGGTTCAATCGCGGCGTTCTGTGGCGGACCGTGCGCATTGCGCTGATCGTGACCGTCATCGCGATTGCGATCGGCTTCCCGACCGCCTACTTCATCGCCCGCGCGCCGCGTTCCTGGCGCAGCATTCTTATCGTCGCCTCGGTCTTCCCGCTGCTGACCAGTACGGTCGTGCGGTCCTTCGCCTGGATCGTGATCCTGGGTCGCAACGGCATCATCAACGAAACCCTCATGGGCCTGGGCCTGATCGGCGAGCCGCTGTCAATGCTCTATACCGAGGGCGCAATCATCGTCGGCCTCGCCTATCTGTTTTCGCCCCTGATGATCCTGTCGCTGGTCGGGGTTCTGGAAAACATCGACAAAAGCGTGGTGGAAGCCTCGATCTCGCTGGGCGCTTCGCCGGCCAAGACCTTCTGGCGTGTGATCCTGCCGCTGGCCATGCCCGGTGTGATCGTCGGCGCCGTGCTGGTCTTCACCGGCAGCTTCACGTCCTACACCACACCGGTGCTGCTGGGCGGCCAGCGCAACACGGTGTTGGCGACCCTGTTGTTCCGCGAAGCGATGACCGAATTCGACTGGGCCTCGGCCTCGACCATCGCGGTCATCATGATGGTGCTGACCATCTCCGTCGTGCTGATCATGTCGCGGGTCGCCCGCCGGCTGAACCCGGCAGCCGCGTGATGCAGCGCTCCAGCCCCATACTCGCGATAACCGCCATCGCCGTCTTCATCTTCCTGCTTGGGCCGCTGGTGATCGTCGCCGCGGCCTCGATCAGCAACACGGAGTTTTTGGCCTTTCCGCCCCAAGGGTTCAGCTTTCGCTGGTTCGTCAATGTCTTCGAAGTCAGCGCGTTCCGCGATACGTTCCTGATCTCACTCCAAATCGCCCTGCTGGGCACGTTTCTGTCGCTGTTGATCGGCATCCCGGCGGCGTACGCGCTCAGCCGGTTCGGCTTCACCTTGCCCAAGGTGCTATCGAACTTCTTCGTCCTGCCGATCCTGGTGCCGCAGATCGTCTTCGGCTTCTCGCTGTTGAGCGCCATCAGCGTCGATTTCGACCTGCCAGTGTTCCCGACCCTGCTGATCGGCCATACGATCATCGTGCTGCCCTATTCCATCCGCGTGGTCGGCGCCAGCCTGGCGACGTTCGATTTCAGTGCCGAGGAGGCCGCCATCAGCCTCGGCTGCCCACCGATTAAGGCCTTCTACACCGTCGTGCTGCCGAACATTCGCGGCGGCATTCTGGCGGCCTTCATCCTGGCCTTCATCACCTCGCTGAACAATGTGCCGGTATCGCTGTTCCTGACCGGTCCGGGCATCAGCACCTTGCCGATCCAGATGCTGACTTATGTCGAGAACTTCTTCGACCCGACCGTGGCCGCGCTGTCCGTGCTCTTGATGGCGCTGACCGTGCTGGTCATGGCGGTAGTCGAAAAGACGCTCGGCCTTGGCTATTTCGTGCGCTGACGGGCTCCTATGACAAAGTCCCTGAACCTTACCGGCATCTCCGCCCATTACGGCCGCACCCAGGTGCTGAAGGATCTGGACCTGGACGTGAAGGCGGGCGAGCTGGTCTCGCTGCTCGGCGCATCAGGCTGCGGCAAGACGACCACCCTCCGCCTAATAGCGGGCTTCCTGCATGCCACGGCCGGAAAGGTGGCGCTGGACGGGCGCGACATCTCATCCGTCGCCGCCCATCGCCGCGATATCGGCCTGGTGTTCCAGAACTACGCGCTGTTCCCGCATATGAGTGTCGCCGACAATGTCGGCTTCGGCCTGAAACAGCGCGGCATCGCCCCGCAGGAACGCCGTGCGCGTGTTGGCGAAATGCTGGACAAGGTTGACCTGGCGGAGTTTGCCGATCGCCTGCCGGCCGCCTTGTCCGGCGGCCAGAAGCAGCGCGTGGCGCTGGCCCGCGCGCTGGTCATCAAACCGTCGCTGCTGCTGTTCGACGAACCGTTAAGCAATCTCGACGCCAAGCTGCGCGTCGACATGCGGGTCGAGATCCGCGAGTTGCAGCGTGCCCACAACATCACCGCCATCTACGTCACCCACGACCAGGAGGAGGCGTTTTCGATCTCCGACCGGGTGGCGATCATGGATGCCGGCCAGATCAGCCAGTACGACACGCCGGAGATGCTTTATCGAAAGCCGGCCAACGCGTTCGTGGCCAACTTCGTCGGCTTCGAGACGATGATTGGACTGCGTGTCACCGGCCGGTCGGGTGGTGTCGCGATGGCAGAGGGCCAAGGCGCCAGGTTCGCGCTCGATGAGGCCACCTGGGGTCCCCTACCCGACGCCTTTACCCTGGGCGCCAGGGCTGATGGCCTGCGGGTCATGGCGGCCGGCGGAGACGACGGCCTGCCGGCGACCCTGTCGGTACGCACCTATCTTGGGCGGTCCTATCACTACCGGGCCGAAACGCCGGTCGGCAGCGTGGTCGCCAATGGCTCGATCGACCGCCCCTTCAACGAGGGTGATCGAGCGAATCTGGTGCTGGTGCCCGAGCAATGCTGCATCCTGCCGGAAACGGCATGACCAACGTGCTGTTCACAAACGGGATCATCGTCACGGTTGACGACGCGATGACCGTTCACTGGCCCGGCTACGTCGCGGTCAGAAACGGCATGATCACCGAGATCGGCGACGGAGACCCGCCGGCGCATTCAGACGACGTCATCGACCTTGATGGCGACATCCTGATGCCGGGCATGGTCAACACCCACTGCCATCTGGCGATGTCGCTGTTTCGCGGCCTGGGCGACGACGAGCCCGATCGGCTGAAGCGCTACATCTTCCCGCTGGAAAAGCGCTTCGTCTCGCCGGAGATGGTCTATGTCGGCAGCCTGCTCGCCGGGTTGGAACTGGCCGAGGGCGGCGTGACCACGGTCGCCGACATGTACTATTTCGAAACCCAGGCCGGCCGCGCGCTTGAGACGCTGGGCCTGCGCGGCGTCGTTGGCCAGACGATCGTCGATTTCGCGGCACCGGACGCGCCGACGACCGATGATGGCTTCACCCTGTTCGAACGGCTCGCCGCCGATTTCCGCGACCACCCGACGATCACGGCATCGATCGCCCCGCACGCGCCCTACACGACCGGTCGGGACATACTGCGGCGCGTGGATGCGGCATCGCGGTCGGCAGACCTGCCGGTTCAGATCCATGTGGCGGAGATGGATTACGAAGCCGACTGGGTGCGCGACCATTGCGGCGGCTCGCCCGTCGACCTGTTGGACCAGGCCGGCCTTTTGCGCCCCGGCGTGATCGCCGCCCACTGCCTGTGGGTCGACGATCGCGATATCGCGAACCTGGCGCGCGGCGGTGTGGCGGTTGCGCACAATGCCGGCGCCAACGTGAAGGGCGGCCGCGGCATCGCCCCGATCCTGGACATGATGGCCGGCGGCGTGACGGTCGGCCTCGGCTCCGACGGGCCGATGAGCGGCAATACCATCGACCTGTTCGCGCAGATGTCCCAGGTGGCCAAACTGCAAAAGCTTCGGGCCAGGGACCGGACCATCATGCCGGCGATCGATGTCGTGCGCCTGGCCACAATCGGCGGCGCCAAGGTGCTGGGCCTGGACGATCGCATCGGCTCGCTGGAACCGGGCAAGCAGGCCGACATCGTCCGCATCAGCGGCAGCGCCGCCCGCCTGCACCCCATGCACGAACCGTATGCCGCCCTGGTCTACGCCGCGCTTCCGTCAGACATCAGCGACGTGATGGTGGAGGGGCGCTTCATCGTGCGCGACGGTCGGATCACCACCGTCGACCGCGCGGACCTCCTGGCCGAGGCCGACGTCTATGCCGACCGCATGCGCCAATCATTGTAACCGCCTGATACTCAATCGGCGCCGCAGACGCCCGGCACCTCAACCTTCCGAAACAGGTGCGGCCGCGTGATCGTACTGTCTGGATAGGATGCGAGGTGAGCGCGGAAGTCGGGCTGCTCAAAGGCTGCCTTAAAGGCGGCGACGCTCTCCCAGACCGCGTAGTTCAGATACGTCGAGCTTTCGCCGACACCGCGATGGAGCTGTGTCGAGATAAACCCCGGCTGGCGCTGCATGAACTTGGCGTCCTCGGTCCAGGCCGCCTCGAGTCGGTCAGCCTCGGCGCGGTCGACAGTGAACACGTTGACAAGAACGACCGGCGCGGCGTCTTCGCCAAATTGATCCGTCACACTGACCTTGTCGTCGAGATTGGCGAATTTCAGCATGTTATCCTCCCCAGATAGGTTGATGGCGCAGAGCGCATCGGACATCCCGGCTTGTGCTATCATGCCAGAAGACGGGATCTACCGGAGGTTGGAGAGTGAAATGGCCGTTCGTATCGGTCGACGGGGCCTGTTGGCCGGAGCGGCGGCGACAACGTTCGTGGGACTGACTTCGATCGCACAGCCACAGACTTCGGCCCGCTTAGGCGTCGCAGGCAACATCGCCGAGCGGCTGGACCTCGCCTACCGCTCAGGCCTGTTGGACGGGCTACACGGTGCGCTGGTTAAGCGGCACGGCGAGACCGTTCTGGAGGCGTATTTCAGCGGCACCGATGAGAATTGGGGGCGCCCTCTCGGCGACGTAGCCTTCGGCCAGACGACCCTGCACGATTTGCGATCGGTCACGAAAAGCATCACCAGCCTGGTCTACGGCATCGCGTTGGCGCAAGGCAGGGTTCCGCCGCCAGACGCACCCCTGTTGGATTCGTTCCCGCAATATGCCGACCTGGCCGCCGACCCTGCGCGCGCGGCCTGGACGGTCGGCAACGTTCTCAACATGACGCTGGGCACGGAATGGAACGAGGAGGTGCCCTACACCGATCCGGCCAACAGCGAAATCATGATGGAGCGTGCGGACGACAGGTATCGGTTCATTCTGGACCGGCCCATCGTCGACGAGCCCGGCGCGCGGTGGATCTACAATGGCGGGTGTTCTGCGATCATCGGCTACCTGATCGCAGAGGGCACGGGGCAGTCGCTGCCGGACTTCGCCAGCGAAGCGCTGTTCGAACCGCTGGGCATCACCGACTTCGAATGGAACCGGGGCAGCGACGGCATAGCGTCCGCCGCCTCAGGCCTGCGCCTGACGGCCCCGTCCCTCGCCCGCGTCGGCCAGATGATGCTGGCATCCGGCCAATGGCAGGGCCGCGAGATTGTGCCCGCAGCCTGGATCGAGGCCTGCATGACACCTCAGGTCGCGGCCAGATTCGGCCAGATGTACAGCAACCAATGGTACCTTTCCGAGCAATACGTCCCCGCCGCAGGGGAGACGCGGCCCATGATCTCCGCCGCCGGCAATGGCGGCCAGCGGCTGTTCGTAATGCCGTCTCTGGACCTGACGGGCGTGATATTTGCCGGCGACTACAACCGCATGGACCAGTGGATCAACCCGACCCTGGTGCTGCAACGGATCGTGCTGGCCAACATCACCGAGCCTTAGAACACGACGCTGCTCCTAGCGATGATGGCAGGCGAGCTGCCGGCTGTCGGCACGGGACGTCAAGCCAGGCTCCCGTTGGCGGCAGATATCGGTCGCAAGCGGGCAGCGCGGGTGGAAGCGGCAGCCGGCGGGTGGGTTCAGCGGGCTGGGCACCTCGCCGGCGATGACCGGGCGGTCGGCACGGCCGGCGTGCGGGTCGGGTACGGGTGCGGCGTCCAGCAGCGCCTCGGTATAGGGGTGGCGCGGGGCTGAGAACAACAGCCGGGTCGGCGCCGTCTCGACGATCTTGCCGAGATACATCACCGCAACCCGGCGGCTGAGATGTTCGACCACGGCCAGATCGTGGGAGATCAGCACGAAGGCCAACCCCAGCTTCGCCTGCAACTCGGCCATCAGGTTCACGACCTGGGCCTGGACCGAAACGTCCAGGGCCGAGAGCGGTTCGTCGGCGACGATCAGGTCGGGTCCTAGCGCCAGGGCGCGGGCCAGGCCGATGCGCTGGCGCTGGCCGCCGGAAAACTCGTGGGCATGGGCGCCCATCCGGTCCGGCGACAGGCCGACCTGATCCAATAGCTCGGCCACCTTTGCCTGGCGTTCGGCGCGGTTGCCGATGCCGTGCACGACCAGCGGTTCAGCGACGATGTCGCGCACGCGCAAGCGCGGGTTCAGCGAGCTGAACGGGTCTTGAAACATGATCTGAACGCGCCGGCGAAACGGCTTCAACGCGCGCCCCTTCAGCGCCGTGATGTCGGTGCCGCGATAGAGCACCTGGCCGCCGGTCGGGTCCGCCAGCCGGACCAGCACCCGGCCGACGGTGGACTTGCCGCAGCCGCTCTCGCCCACCAGGGCGACCGTCTCGCCCTTTTCGACCGTCAGCGACAGGCCGTCGACCGCGCGCACCGCGCCAACTTTGCGGCGCAGGAAACCGCGCCGGACGTCGAACAGCTTGACCAGGTCCTTGACCTCCAGCAGCGCCGGCGCGTTCACGCCGCCCGCTCCTCGGCGACACGCCGCCATTCCCAGCAGGCGACGGCGTGGGCGCTGCCGACCTCTTCCAGAGCCGGCGCCGTCGTCCGGCACCGATCGGTCGCGAAGGCGCAGCGCGGGGCGAAGCGGCAGCCTGGCGGCATGGCGTCGAGCGGCGGCACCACACCCGGGATTTCGGCCAGCTTCTCCGGCGCCTCGTCGCCCGCACGCGGATGGGGCATCGAGGCCATCAGGCCGCGCGTGTAGGGATGGGCCGGCCGGTCGAACAGGGCGTCGACCGGCGCCTCCTCAACCTTCGTGCCGGCATACATGACCAGCACGCGGTCGGCCATTTCGGCCACAACTCCCAGATTATGGGTTATCAGAATGGTCGCAGCGTTGGTGTCGCGCTGCAGGTCGCGGATCAGATGCAGGATCTGGGCCTGGATCGTCACATCCAGCGCGGTCGTCGGCTCATCAGCGATCAACACCTCCGGGTCGCAGGCCAGCGCCATGGCGATCATGGCCCGCTGGCGCATGCCGCCGGAAAGCTGGTGTGGATAGTCGTGCAGGCGTCTTTCGGGGTCGGGAATGCGCACCTTAGTCAAGAGCTCGATGGCCCGCGACCTGATCTCGCTCGCACGCATCTTGCGATGCCGGCGCAGCACCTCGCCGATCTGCTTGCCGATATTCATGACCGGGTTCAGGGCCGACATCGGCTCTTGAAAGATCATCGCCAGGCGATCGCCGCGCACGTCCCGCAGCTTGTCGTTGGCCAAGCGCAGCAGGTCATGCCCACGAAACAGGGCGCTGCCGGCCTGTAGGCGGACCGGCGGGTCGGGGAATAGGCGCAGGATGGACAAGGCCAGCATCGACTTGCCGCAGCCGCTTTCGCCGACGATGCACAAGGTCTCGCCGGCGGCAAGGTCGAACGACATGCGATCGACCACCGTCAGCGGCCCGGCCTCGCCATCGATGACGGTTGTCAGGCCGCGAACGGCCAGCAGCGGATCGTCGGCCTGGCCCATCTAGGTGCCAGCGCTTGCCCGAGCCTCGGCGACCGCGGCGAACCCGGCTTCCATCGCCTCGGCCAGCCGATCCAGCGCCGCCTGGTCGTGCGCAAGGCTGATCGCGTGGTGCGACAGCGGGTTGGGCAGCGTCACGACCCCGGCCCGTTCCAGAGCGGTGTTGAAAGCGGCATAGGCGGCCCGGTCCACCGACGCCGCACTACGGTAGTCCGTCGGCGATTGCGCTGCGAAGAACCAGTGCACGTGAGAGCCGCAGGCGGTCATGACCGCATCGATGCCGGCCGATTTGGCCCAGCCCTCGAACTGGCGGGCCAGCGCTTCCGACCGGTCGGCGACCGTCTTCTGAACCGAGCCGTCCTGCAAGACCTGAAGGGTCGCCTGGCAGGCCGCCATCGAGATCGCGTGGCCGTTGAAGGTGCCGACAAAGGCCGGCCCCTTGCCCGGCTCCGTCATGCGCATCAGGTCTTCCCGGCCCGCGAGCGCGGCCAGGGGATAGCCGTTGGCCAGCGCCTTGCCGTAGGTGGCCAGATCCGGCGTCACGCCATAGCGCGCCTGGGCACCGCCAGGCGCAACATTGAAGCCGGTCAGCAACTCATCGAACAACAGCACGATGCCGTGCCGATCGCAGAGTTGGCGCAGGCCAGCCAGGTATTCCGGCGTCGGCTCGATGACGCCGATGTCGATCATCACCGGTTCCAGCAGGAGGCAGGCGATCTGATCGGCGGCCTGCGCGATCCGCTGTTCGGTTCGCTCCAGATCGTTGAAGGGTACGACCAGCACGTCGTCGACCACATCATCGCGCAGGCCGGTGGTGCCGGCCAGCGGGGTGATGTTATTGACCGTGCCCGCCTTGGTCACGTCCGCCCAGACGCTGACGAACAGCTCGTCGCTCCAGCCGTGATAGGCGCCCTCGACCTTGGCGATGCGCCGGCGCCCGGTGGCGTGCCGGGCGAGCTGCAGCGCGTGCTGCACCGCCTCGGTGCCCGTGTTGGTGAACCGCACCATGTCCAGGGTCGGCACCTGGTCCAGAAACAGCTCCGCCACCTCGACCGAGAGTGCGGATTCCACGCCGGTGGTCATGCCCCGATCGACGGCCTGGCGCACGGCCTCCTGCACCTGCGGATGGTTGTGGCCGAGCATCACGGCGCCATTGCCCATGACCATGTCGAGCCATTGCCGGCCATCGGCATCCGTCAGCCAAGGGCCACTAGCGGTCTGGAAATAGAACGGATGCGGCGACCGGGCGCGGGTGTTGGAGTTGACGCCGGCGGGAACCGCACGCTGGGCGCGGTCGAAGAGCTGGGCGGAGGCGTTCGCCATGTCAGCTCCGCTCCGCACCGGCCAGGTCGCCGACCATGTAGCCATAGTCGCCGGGCTGCACCAGATTGCGCGACAGGTGGCTGAGAATCATGATGCCGTTTTCGACCGGGTTGGTGATTTCCTCCAGCTGATCGAACGTGTAGGGGCTGAAGACGCGGCCCAGAACCGCACCGCCGGCGATCTCTTCACCCAAAGGCGGGGCCTCGGTCTCCAGGAACCCGCCCTGCCCCGGCCGGATCAGGGCGATCGAGTGCACAACGATCTGTGACGGCGGCGGTGCCGGATCCTCGGCCACGACGCCGAGATAGCGCAGCATGTTCAAGACGCCGGCCACGCCGCGCTCGACATAGGGGCCTTGGTCCACGATGCCGCCGCCCAGCTCGATCACCGCAGCCGGGATGCCACGCGCATCGACGGTCACCGACTTGGTCGTGCCGCTGTAGGTGGTGCCGGTCAGGCCGTCCTTGGGCCGGTACAGCACCTTCGACCCGAACGCGCGCGAGAGGCCCTCATCGTTCAACAGATAGACGTAGTCGACCGTCGGCCGGTCAGTGCCGGAATGCAGATCGATATGAACGTCGATCTTCTCCAGGAACTCCCGCGCGATCGCCTGGGCCAGCAGGTCGGAGAACCAGCCGCCCGGCTCCCCGGGAAACAGGCGGTTCAGGTTCAGCTCGTCGATCGGCGTGAAGCGGTGGTTGACCGCAAAGGCCCAGGGATTGGCGACCGGCAGGATCAGCAGGCGGCCGCGCAAGGGCAGGTCGGCCAGCAGCCGCGACAGCTGCAGGATGATCTGGGCGCCGGTGGGCTCGTTGCCATGGATCACGGCGCTGATGCCGACGGTCGGGCCATCGCCGTCGCCGATCACCTCATGCACGTGCAGGCAGGCCTCGCTGCCGTCGGCCATGGTGGTGAAAACGGGTCGGTGCAGGTTGATCTTCATGGCGATCGGTTCTCCTTGAAAACGGCTATTCGGCGATGGCGCCGCGGCGGCCACGGCGGCCGGATGTGATGCGGCGCGGGTCCAGAAGGTCGCGCAGACCGTCGCCGAACAGGTTGAAACCCAAGACGGTCAGCATGATGCACAGGCCGGCGACGGTCGACATCCAGGGGTCGGCGCGCAGGAAACGCATGCCGTAGGACAGGGTCCAGCCCCAAGTCGGGGTCGGCGGCTCGACGCCGATGCCCAGGAAACTCAGGCCCGATTCCGCAACGATCGCCGTGCCGATGCCCAGCGTCGCCAGGACCGTGATCGGCCCGAGGCAGTTGGGCAGGATGTGCACGACCAGAATGCGCGCCCAAGAGGCGCCGACCGCCTGGGCGGCGGCGACATAGTCGATCTCACGCTGGCTGAGCGTGATCGCGCGCACCACGCGGGCATATTCGGTCCAGAACACGGCCGTTAGCGCGATCATCAGATTGGTGACGCCGGGGCCGAGGGCGGCGACCACCGTCAGGGCCATGATCAGCGGCGGGAAGCCGAGAAAGACGTCGACGATGCGCATGACGATCAGGTCGAACAGGCCGCCGAAATAGCCGGCCGCCAGGCCGACCAGGGTGCCGATGATCGCCGCTAAGCCGACCGAGACGACCGCCACGCCGATGGAGATGCGGGCGCCATAGAGCAGCCGGGTCCACAGGTCGCGGCCGAAATTGTCGGTGCCCAGCCAGTGTTCCGCGCTGGGCAGCGAGAACCGGTTGCGCATGTCCATGTCTTCGAGCTGATAGGCCGTCACCCAAGGTGCCAAGACCGCCAGCACGACGATGGTCAAGACGATCGTGCCGCCGATAGCCAGGGACGGGTTGCGCAGCAGCCGTTTCATGGGTGTTCAGTCATAGCGGATGCGCGGATCGATGGCGGCATAGGCCAGATCGACGATCAGGTTCACCAGCGCGAACATGAGAGCAAACGTCAGGACCACGCCCTGGATCAGCGGAATGTCGCGCTGGTTGATGGCGGCGACGCTGAGCTGGCCCAGACCCGGCCAGCCGAAGATGCCCTCGGTCAAGACCGCACCGCCGAGCAAGGCGCCGAAGCGCAGGCCGATCATGCTGACCACCGGCAGCAGGGCGTTGCGCAGGACATGAGCCAGGGTCACGCGCGCGGGACCGAGACCCTTGGCATGGGCGGTGCGCACGAAGTCGAGCGACAGCGTGTCGAGCATGGCGCTGCGCACCAGGCGGCTGATGATCGCCGCCGCACCGACACCCAACGTGATCGCCGGCAGCGCTAGGTGGGACAGGCTGTCGAGCAGAACGGAAGGGTTGCCGCGGAACAGATCGACGATGGCGACCAGCAGCGGTTCGCCACGCCCTATCGCTGGCAGCCAATCCAAGGTCACGGCGAACAGGAACATCAGCAGGATGCCCATCCAGAATACGGGCATGGAGATGCCGAGTTGGGCGAACAGCATGGCGAAGATGTCCGATGCCCGCCCATGGCGCACGGCCGCCAGGATGCCGAGCGGCACGCCGATCAGGATCGCGATCAGCAGCGCGACGATGGCCAGTTCCAAGGTCGCGCCGAGGCGACCGCCGACCGCCTCCAGCACGCTTTGGCTCTGGAACAGGGAATAGCCCAGATCGCCTTGCGCCAGCTTGCCGATATAGGCGGCGAACTGAACGGTCAGCGGCTGGTCCAGCAAAAGCTCGCGGCGCAGCGCTTCGAGCTGTTCCGGTGTGCCCTCCTGGCCGAGCAGCACCAACGCCTGATCGCCGCCGATGACGTTCAGCATCAAGAAGACCAGCACGATGATCCCGAACAGCATCGGGATCATCAGCAGAAGCCGCCGCGCGGCGTAACCGATCACGGGTTAGTCGATCGTCGCGTCACTCCCCGGGCCAACCGCTGCGCCTAATTGTCCATCAGGCTACGCATCATGCCACGCGGATTGGGCTCGTAGCCCTCGATTTCGGGCGTATGGAAGACCTGATAGCCCTGGTAGGAGATTATGTAGTACGGCACCTCGTCGGCGATGATCTCCGCCGCCTCTTGATAGGCGGCCGCGCGCCCCTCCGGGTCCAGCGTGGTGCGCCCGCGATCCAGCGCCCCGTCGAGCGTCGGGTTGGCATAACCGCCCCAGTTCAGTGCACCGCCCGAATGAAGCTGGCCGTAGAGCAGCCGGTCCGGATCGACCAGGTTCAGCCAGCCGAGCAGCGCGACCTGGTGCTGGCTGTTCTGGACCGAGCCCGAAAAGGACGGCCAGTCGGAAATGCTGACCTGGGCGTCGATGCCCGCGCCGCGCATGACGTTCTGGATGTACTCGACCGCCTGGATGCGGTTTGGATCCTCGCTGTGGGTCGACAGCGTCAAGGTCAGCGGCACGCCATCCATGTCCAGCGTGCCGTCGCCGTCGCTGTCCGACCAGCCGAGCTGTTCAAGGATCGCGACCGCACCGTCCGGATCGAAGGTCGGCTGCTGAATGTCCGGTGAATAGGCGGGCCAGGACGGCAGCAGGACCGAACTGGCCACCACATCCACGCCCTCGTAGATCGCCTCGACGATGGTTTCCTGATCGACCAGCATTGCCAAGGCCCGGCGCATTTGCGGGTCGCTCAGCAGCGGGTCCTGAGTATTAAAGTTCAGGTACGTGACGCCGAGGCCGCCCATGATGTCGGCGACGATGTCGCTTTCGTCCGCCAGGCGCTGGATATCGGCCGGCGACAGCGGCGACTGGATGAGGTCCAGGTCGCCCGCCTCGAAGGCCTGGGCGCGGGCCGTGTTGTCCGGTACGACGATGAAGTCGATGCCCGCGACCGACGGCTCACCCGCCCACCAGTTGGGGTTCGGTTCCAGCGTGATTGTGCTGCCCCGTTCCCAGCTTGCCAGCATGAACGGGCCGCTGCCAACCGGCTGGGTGCCGATATCGGTACCGCCTTCGACCAGGTTGGCCGGCACGATACCGATGTCGAGATAGCTGAGCAGCGGGGCGTAGGGTTCGCTGAGCGTGATTCGCACCGTGTTGTCGTCCGCGGCGACAATCTCGCTGATCGGCGTGAACAGCGTCCGCCAGCGCGAGGCCAGTTCGGGGTCAAGAATGGTCTCGAACGTGTAGACCACGTCGGCGGCCGTCACCGGGGTGCCGTCATGGAAGGTGGCACCGTCGCGCAGGGTGAAGACCCAGACCGTCGGCTCCGGATTCTCCCAGCTTTCAGCCAGGCCCGGCGTGGCTTCAAGCGTCGGGGACAGTTCGACCAGGCCGTCATAGAGCAGGTTGGCGACCCGGTAGGCCGTGGTGTCGCGCATGACCCGCGGGTCCAACGTGCCGGCATCGACATCCGCGCCGATCGTGACCGCGCCATCGCCGTTTTGCGCCATTGTCGGCGCCGCCGCAAACCCGACCGACAATGCCGCAATCGCAGCCCCACAATACAGTATGTGAAGCATCCTGACCCCCCTTAGTTCTCAAATCGTAGAATGGATTTATTAAATCATGGGAAGCTGGGGGCCGCAACCGAGGGGCAGGTATGCGCTCGGCGGCGCCGCGCGCTCCGGCCTTGTCCGGTCAGCCCGGCGCTTGTTGCTCGACGCAAATCTGTCGGCTGTCGCTGTCCGACATTGCGATGTCGAGTTGGCACCAGGAGAGGTATGGTCGCAACCGACTTGCCCTCGGCTACCTAATATCAGTTTGGCGACAAACCGAAGAGGACTTGGTTGTGACGCCGGTATGACTATCTGATGCCGGCCGGAGTTCGTTGAACACCGTACGGTCGCGTTGGCGCCGTGGACCATTGTCCGCAATACTTGGGCGCTGACCGAGTCGGCGGGCGCGCTGATGGCTGGACCGAGAGCTTTGACGACAGTGGCAAAGACGGCCGGATCGAACCCCTATACCGACGACGAGGTCGCGGACTTTTACAGTGGCCTCGATTACGCCGGCACCTATCATCTGGCGGTCCGGGATCTGCCGGACATCATCGCGCGGCAAGTGACCGGTCGTTCCGCGCTCGACTTCGCCTGCGGTGCCGGACGATCGACGCGCCTTTTGACCTCGCTCGGGTTCGAAGCCGTCGGGGTCGATATGTCTCGGCACATGCTGGCCCATGCGAGGCGGAAAGACCCGGCCGGGCACTACGCGCTGATCCCCGATGGCGATCTTTCAAGCTTGGCGGACAAGGCGTTTGACTTGGTGCACAGTGCCTTCCCGCTCGGCAACGCGACCAGTAGAGAGCGGATTCAGGCGATACTGGCGCAGTTCAGACGTGTTATGGCGCCCGGCGGACGGGTCATCGTCATCGAAGCCACGGAGGCTCTCTACCGCCATGAATGGCTGTCCTTTTCCACCGCCGCCTATTCGGAGAACGCGCGCGCAACCAGTGGCGATCCGGTCCGGATCGCCTTTCGCGAACGGATGGACCAACCTGTGGTCGACGTGCTGTGGACCGACGAGGACTACCGACGGAGTTTCAAGGCCGCCGGCCTAACCTTGCTCGAAACCCATCTGCCTTTGGCCGATGAAGGCGATCCGCTGCCCTGGGTCAGCGAACGCGAGATCGCGCCCTGGGTGATCTATGTCCTGACCCCAGCCGACGATTAGCAGCCGACGATTAGCGTGGCCGGGGGCATGGCATCGGCGAACCCCGCATTCCGAACCGATCAAGCCAAACCTTGCTCAAGATCCTCGATCAGGTCTCCGACCTCTTCCAGGCCGATCGACAAGCGCAGCAGGTCGTCGGGCGTGTCGCTGTCGTCGCCCTCGATCGTGGCCCGGTGTTCGATCAGGCTTTCGACGCCACCAAGCGAGGTGGCGCGGATGAACAGCTGACAGCGTTTCGCCAGGTTCAAGGCCGCCTCGCCGCCGCCCGCCACGCGCAATGACAACATGCCGCCGAACCCGCCGGTCATCTGGCGGGCCGCGATGTCGTGGCCGGGAAAGCTCTCCAGGCCCGGATAGCAGACTTGGGCGATCTTGGGATGGGTTTCAAAATGGCGCGCAATTGCCATCGCCGACTGGCTGGACTGGCGCACGCGGACGAACAGGGTGCGCATACCCCGCAGCAACAGCCAGGCCTCGAACGGGCCGAGAATGGCGCCCGCGAGATAGCGCAACTGGCCGATGCGCTGCCACAGATCGTCCTCACGCGCGGTGACGATGGCCCCGGCGACAACATCGGAATGGCCGTTCAGGTATTTCGTTGCGGAATGCACGACCAGATCGGCGCCATGTTCGATCGGCCTTGTTATCACGGGCGAGGCAGCCGTGTTGTCGACGGCGAGCGCGGCCCCTGCGGCATGCGCAATGTCGGCCGCAGCGCGGATGTCGGTGACCGACCAGAGGGGGTTGGCCGGCGTCTCAATGTAGACAAGGCGGGTGACACCCTTCCGAACAGCCGCCGCCAGGGCGGCGCTGTCGGTGGTATCGGCAAATTCGACGTCCAGCCCCCAACGCACGGCCCATTCCCGTAGCCATTTCGGGGTGCCGAAATACATCGTCTCGGACACGACCACGTGATCGCCCGGCGCCAACGCCTGGAAGACCGCACATGTGGCCGCCATGCCCGAGGCAAAAAGCTTGGCGCCGGCGCCGCCCTCCAGTTTGCTTAGCAGGGCTTCAGCGACCGTATAGGTCGGGTTGTCGTCCCGGCTGTAGCCGCCCTGCCCGATACGCTCATAGTTTTCGTCGCGGGCGAAGGTCGATGAGGGATGGATCGGCGGCGTTATCGCCCCGGTGTCGGCGCACAGAAAGCCATTGCCGCGCGCGGCCAGGGTTTCCGGTTTTTGATCGTTCTGACGGGTCATAGGGCGACGGTTTGGCGGAGAATGAACCGGGGGTGTAGCAACCGCCTGGACGTCGGGCAACCATGTGCCGGTCGCGGCCGTCAATGGCCGGTTGCGTTGTCCCCGCCATGGCTGCCTTGTCGGCGGCCGCATGGTGCCGGACCGGTTGGCATGCTAGATTTCGGCACGCTTGTTCACCATCGGAAGATTGGATTGGGATTAGCAACGATGGACCCCTGGCCCGCCCACTTCGCTATCTCCGGCGACTTCGTTTCCATCGAGCCCTTGTCGATGGCGCACCACGACGATCTGGTCGAGGCCGCCTCAGATGGCGATCTGCACCACCTCTGGTACACCTCCGTGCCCGCGCCTGAGGGCGTGAAGGCGGAGATCAAACGACGCCTGGGGCTGCACGAAAAGGGCACCATGCTGCCCTTTGCGATCATCGACAAACGGTCGGGCCGCGCCGTCGGCATGACCACCTATATGAACGCCGATGCGGCCAACCGCCGGCTGGAGATCGGCTCGACCTGGTACGCGAAATCCGCTCAGCGCACGCCGCTGAACACCGAATGCAAGCTGCTGCTGCTGGGCCACGCATTTGAGGTGTTGGGCTGTATCGCGGTGGAGTTTCGGACCCACTTCATGAACCATCAAAGCCGGCGCGCCATCGAACGGCTGGGCGCCAAGCTGGACGGCATCTTGCGCAGCCACACGATACTGCCCAATGGCACCATCCGGGACACGGCGGTCTATTCCATCACCGCCCCGGAATGGCCGATGGTGAAGATTAACCTCGAATGGCTGTTGATGAAGCCGCGCGACGAAAACACACACGCGCGTCAGCCTTGGCAGCACTCGGGCGGCTCGCTGTCATGAACCTGTCGCATGGATGATCTATAGTGGATCTTGAATGCTGAGGATCCTGGAGCTGCCAAAGTGAACAAGGACGCCGAAGTTCAGGGCATCGAGGCGGAAATCTCGTTCCTCCAGGAGGAGATCGATCGCCGACACCAGCGGGTCGACGACGATGTCGAGCGACAGCACAATCTCGCGAAGATCGACGAGTTGAGAGCCAAGCGAGACGACCTGGATCGTCGTCTGCGGAGACTTCGAGCGGGCTAGATCACGACGGTGGCGAACGGTTAGTCGGGTAGCCCGGCGCTCCTGAGATCATTGAAGAAGCGGTCCGAGTAGCGCCGATCCATAAAACCAAAGATCCGCGATATCTTGGAAACCGTCATGTCCGGTCGAATTCCGAGACCGGATTCGATGGCTTGGTGCGCCTCTTCGGTCTGGTCTTGGCGGATCAGAATGGCGCCAAGCACAAAGCTTCCGTAAGGACCGATGGCTCTTCCTTCAAGCGATTGCCGCACACAGGCCTCCGCAGCCGCGAGGTCGTCGAGGGCATATAAGATAAAC
Organism: Pseudomonadota bacterium; assembly: GCA_039177555.1. Taxonomy (GTDB): domain Bacteria; phylum Pseudomonadota; class Alphaproteobacteria; order DSM-16000; family Inquilinaceae; genus JANQGH01. Next base: position 47,372 of record JBCDFV010000009.1, read on the forward strand.
GCCTTGACCAGAAACTTTGCCTTCAGATAGGGCGTCGCCAAACTCAGCTTGATCGCGCGGTCGACCTCGATCAAGGCCTCACGCGCATTTCCAACAGCCAGCAGCGTCTGGGCGAGTATGAGGTGAGCATTGGAAGAGCTGGGATTGAGGCGCGCGGCAATCTTGGCCTCCGTGTACGCCTGGTCCTTGCGTCCGTACAGCAGATAACAGCGCGCCAACATTGCTCGGGCAAAGCTGTTCTGATCATCCAGCTTAACGGCGCGTTCGGCGTGATAGAGCGCCTTCTTGGCTGATTCAGCGTAATCGACGTCGTAGAAGATCCGCTTTCTGAGTTCGAGCAGCGCCATTCCGGCATGGGCATGCGAGTAACCCGGCGACAGATGCAGCGTACTGTCCAGGATCTCGGTCGCCGCTTCATTGTCATCGTCAGTGAACTTCATCAGGTGCCACATCGCCTTTTGCACCCGGTCCCAAACGCTGACCTCGCCGCGCTTCAACCGCGCGCGTTCACGAACGTCGAATTTCAGCTCCCAATCGATGTTGCCGACGACCGCCTCGGCAATGTCCTCCTGGATTTCCAGGGCGTCGTCGGCCTTGCGCTCGAACCGGTCGGCCCAGAGTTGATGGCCCGTTGAGGTATCGGCCAGTTGCGCAGTCACGCGGACCGTGTCATTGCGTCTGCGAACGTTGCCTTCGACCAGATAGTTGGCACCAAAATGGCGTGCAACATCCTCGGGGCTCAGCGCCTTGCCGCGCGCCGAAAGGGTGGATCTGGGCGATACGACCGCTAACCAGTCGATTTGGGACAGGTCGGTGACGATCTCCTGGGTGAAGCCATCCGCCCAACGATCGTCGCCCGCGTCGCGGGCCTCGAACGGCATCACCACGACGACGGGCTTTTGCGGCGTCGGCAGTTGCGCCACCAGATGATCCATCAGGCGATCCTTCTCCGGTGGTGGCAGGTTGGGCGCGCCCGATGGCTGTGCCACGACATCCGTCCGAACCGTTGGCCGATCGGTCGCATCGACGCCGAACGCAGGACCATGCTTGGGCCAATCGAGATGATTGAGTTTCAGGTAATCCTTCAAGCTGGCGGCGGCGTAGATGAACGCCCGCTGGCGCGCCTCCGTCGAGATCCGCTTGCTGGCGAAGTTGAGACCCGCCGCGACCCGCGCCAACAAACACTGGCTTTCCATGAAGCTGAGCCGATGGCTCTCGTGGCGCTCGATCCAGGCCAAAGGCTCTCGCCTTAGCACGCGCACGAATTCCATGGTGCCGACATCGTCGTGCCAAAGCCCGGGCGAGTGCGACTTGTGATGGTAGATGCTCAGATGGTCGAGTATCGCGTCCCACTGCCGAAGGCTGGCGAATTCCCGATGGGCAATCAGGAACGCAACCTCGAAGTAGGCATGGTCGTAGAATAGAAACTGCTGGTCCTTGTAGTAGGCCAGGTCGATCAAATAGTAATCGAGATCCGACTGATCCTGCTCCTTGACCAAGACGTTGTAGCCATGCAGATCACCGTGCTGGCGCCCCTGAACGGAGCGCAGGCGCAGCCTTGCCGGCACTTCGATCACCTCGCGCGCAAAGGCCAGCGGATTGGGGTACCAGAGCCCTTCAAAGCTGAGGCTCGGCTCCGCGGACGGGAAACGGCAAACCTCCTCAAGGAAGGAAAAGAGGCGCCCATGCTCGGGATCGAGCCGGCGGCCAAGCCAGCCCGCCAAGAGGTCCTGGGGCATCTGCATGCCGGCCGCCAGGCGGTAGTCCGCGTTCCAGTCCTCAAGCAAATCCCGAGACAGGCGCTGCAGGCTTTCCAACTCGCCGTCATAGCCGCACTCGGCCCACGGCACGGAGTATTCCAAGCCGCGGCCGACGATGGTCGACAAGATTGCGATCTTGCCGTCCAGATGCTCTGTCTGAAGGATCGTCGGCAAGTGTTTGATGCCGTATTCGGGCGCGGCCTCCAACGCCTCTCGATGCAGCGCCGCCTCCGTCTTGCCGCGCTGTTCGGGGTCGGCGGCGACATCGAGCTTCAAGATCGCCTGGCCGCTGAAGCCATCACACGTGATGTCGACCATGAACACTTGGGCACCGGACTTGCCGCCGCCCAGTTGCTGCTTGAGATAGATCTCGCCTTCGACCTTCCAGCGCTCATGAACGAGCGCCAGGAGGGGCTCGTACTCCTCCGGCCATTGCAGGTCGTGGTGGGGTCGTATCACGGCAAGTGTCATCTGCGCCCAGTCGGAACCTGTTGATCGCGGAAGTATCCGGCCTCAAGGCCATCTCGGTACTTTTTCAACGTATAGAGCCGCGCGCCAAGCCGCTCAAGGTCGGGGTGCTGCCTGCGTCTTTTCTCAAGCGGTGTAAGATAACGCACGCAAATCAAAGGCAAGAGTGCCTTTCAACGTTCAATGACGGTCTGTCGTACAGGTGGCAACCTCGCCTCCTGATACGGCCGCCGGTGCCGGAAGGCTCGCAATCGGCCCAAACGCTTCTCATCTTGGAGGCCTAGCCCGGCCGCGCCCCATGTCGGCCGTTATGTTTCACAGCCAGGGCCAATAGAACATGCCAGGCCAGCAGATCACCAACGGCTTCGACGGGCCGTTGCAGACCATCTTTCAGGCCTTCATGGCCGACTGGGTCTTCGCGGCCGAGAAAAGCGCGCAAGAGATCATGGACACGTACTTCGCGCCGGACTTCGTCGCCGAAATCGACGGGCACCACTTATCGCGCGCCCAGTTCCAACGCCGGATCGACCGCATGCGCAAAGACGCCTCGGTCGAAACCCAGGAGTTCATCGAGATGATGGAAACGGGCGACAAGCTGTTCAGCATGCACACGACGCGCGGCCTGTCGCTGGCATCGGGTCACCCCTTCGAAACGCGCGCCATCGCGCTCTTCGTCTTTGAAGGCGGGAAGATCAAGAAGGGCTATCTCAACAGCGCCACACTGGGCGATCCAAGCGACGCCGACTTCGCCTCGCGCAGCTAGATGCCAAGGCGACGACCGCCGCTCGGCGCGGGGCGGGCTGCCGAGGCGCAGATCGATGCTTGTGGAGTTTTGAGGTGTAGACCTCGCCCTTAGTCAATCTCGACCCGGTAGGTCTCGCGCAGGCGCCAGGTGATCACCAGCATCACCAGCGCCGCGGCGATCAGATAGAAGCTGGGCGCCACATTGCTGCCCGTTGCATGGATCAGCCCGATGGCGATGAGCGGCGTGAAACCACCGAACAGGCCCGTGCCGATATTGTAGCCGAGCGCGAAGGCGCTGTAGCGCAGCCGGGTCGGCAAATGCTCGGCGGTCGCGGCGTTGGAGGGCCCCATGAAGCAGCCGGCCGGGATGACGAAGATGAGCGCGGCGATCAGCGTCGGAACGAACGCGCCGCTGGCCAGCATAGTGAACAGCGGATAGCCGAATATGGCGAAGAACAGGCAGGCGAAGATCAGAACCGGCCGGCGACCGACCCGGTCGGAGATCCAGCCCGGGATGGGGATGAAGACGACGTTGAACAGGGCCGCCGCCGTGGTGATGGTCAGCGCCGTGGCATGGTCCATGCCGACATCGCTTTGCAGGAAGGTCGCGACGAAGGCGATGACCAGATAGTAGGTCAGCGCGTTGAAGCCCGACATGGCGAAGGTGAGCGCGATGCCGCGCGGCTGCTGACGCACTGCCTCGATTAGCGGCCGTTTGGCTAAATCACCCCGCTCCTTCAGGCGGCGGAACGGCGGCGTTTCGCGCACCCAAAGCCGGATCGCCAAGGCGGCGAAGCAGACCAGCGCGCCGGCATAGAACGGAATGCGCCAACCCCAGTCCTGCATCGCCTCGGCCGGCAGCGTGCCGACCAGCAGCGCGACCAGGCCGGACGCCAGCAAGACGCCGATGCCGGACATCACGTTGCCCAGGCTGGTCATCATCGCCCGCTGGCCCGGTCTGGCGGTTTCGAACAGCATGATGAAGGTGCCGGTGAACTCACCGCCCAGCGACAGGCCCGACAGCACGCGGGCAAGAACGAACAGGATCGGTGCCGCGATGCCCACCGCGTCATAGCTTGGCAGCGAGCCCTCGATCAGCTTGGCGATGGCCATCACCAGGGCCGAGATCACCAGCGTCGCCTTGCGCCCAACCCGATCGCCGAGGCCGCCAAAGACGATCGCGCCCAGGGGCCGGGCCAGATAGGCGGCCGCGAAGATGCCGAGCGTGGCAAACAGGCTGGTCAGCGGATCGCCGGTGGGGAAGAACACCTTGGCCAGGATCGGGGCCAAGGCCAGATAGATCATGAAGTCGAACCATTCGACGACCTCGCCCACCGAACTCAGCACGATACTGGCCCTGCGGCGTTCGGGACGGGCGGGGCGCTCGGCGTCCAATGGCTTGCCCGAGGGGCTGTCCACAGTCACTATCCTCGGCACCGAAGGTGGCTGATCGGCCTGTCGCGACGCTCAGACCGGGCGGTACACCGTCAATCGCAAAATCTGTCTACACGTTGGGGGCCGGGCTGGGCATGAAAAACGGGGCAAGGGTCAAGGCCGGCCGTACGCTCACAGGCGGAACCGTCGCGTTCGCGACCTTTCTGGCGGCGAGCGTCGCTTGGGGCACGGCGATGGCCGAGGAAACCGATCGCTTCCTCGATGTCAGGCTGGGCATCGGGGCCGCGTTTTCGGAGGACGCCGCCTTCAGCGACGAAAACTGTGCCTCGGTCGATCCGGCCGCCTATTTCGGCTGCGGCATCGGCTCCGACGGTCGGCCGTTCGGCGCCTATGGCGATTTCGGCTCATCGGTGCTGATCGACGCCGGGCTTGGGGTCTGGGTGCAAGACTGGCTGCGGGCGGAGGCGACCGTTAGCTATCGGCCCGATCTCGGCTTCGACGGCGTGGCCAATTTCTCCAACGTGCCGAACAACACCGAACCGGTCCGTTCGGACGTGGAGAGCCTGTCGGTGATGGCGACCGGCTATGTCTACCCCGCCCCTCTGCTGGCGCTGGATCTAGGGCCCGTCAACCCGTTCGTCAGCGCCGGTCTGGGCGTGGCCTACAACCACACCAGCCAGATGGATTATGAGTTCCCGACCCTCGGCCCCGGCAGCGCAACAATCACCCAAGGCGGCTCGCACACCGACTTCGCCTGGAGCCTGGGCGCCGGCCTGGATGTCAACATCGCTGAGGATTGGGTGTTGAGCCTTGCCTATCGGTACAGCGATCTGGGCGAGGTCGTAACCGACCGAGGCGACATCCTGGTCATCCGCCCGCCCCGCCAATTCACCATCCCGGTCGGCGAGACCATGGCGCCGCTGCGGCTGCACGAGGTTTTTGTCAGCGTGCGCTACGCGTTCTGAACGCGCTAGGCGCCAAGGAAACCGTTGATCTGGACGTTGATTGCCAAGCCGGCGGATCGGTAGGCCAGCGCCCAGTCGCTCAGGTGATAGGACGGGTGCGAGCGCGCCGTTAGGCGACGTACGTCGATGATTTCCCCCGCCTCAAGGTCGCCGATCGCCAGGCTGAGCGCGCGCGGGGTGATCGTCGGCAAAGTCCGGCGAAACTCCGTGAAGCTCGTGCCGCCCGGTCGGGCGACGCAGATGCAAGGCATCGACCACTTTTTCAGGATGATGTCGCGCTCCGGCGGCCTTACCTGCCCCAACAATGCCCGGCATTCGGCGCTGACGATCCTGCCATAGTCGGTCAGCGCATATTCGGGCCGCAGCGGATGTCCGTAGCCCGTGTCGCGCACCATGATCCCAAGCGCCTCCAGACGCGTCAGCGTGCGGCTGAACGCCCACCTTCGGCGTGAACGATTTGGAGGCCGAGCGCGCCCGGCTGGAGGCAGCGGGCGTGACGTTCGACGGCCGGACCATCGAAATCCCCCACAGGGCCAAGTTCGCCACCTTCTACGACCCGGACGGCAACCCCCTGATGCTGTCGCAAAAGCTCAGGCTCCACGGGCGCGGGTAAGGCAGCCAGGACCACTCTTGCCATCACGGCGGCCCTCGTGATCTCGATCGTCGGCAACATCGCCAACCACGTGGCAACGGCCGAGGGCCACCGCCCGCCTTTAACAAGCGGCGAACCGTTGTGTGAAAAGTGGTTGGCCCGGTCCTTTGACGTGACGCGGCCAAATCACAGCTAGTCGATCGTGCAGCATTGCTGCTCGTCGGCGCCGTTCCCGACAACCGGTGCGACGGTTGACCGTCGTCAAGGACCGATCGCAGCCATGTCTTTAGTCTTGCATCACGATCCCACTGCATGGAACGGCCGTCTCGGCCAATAACACACATGGGGGCGGAGCGGAGCCGGGCGCGATCCGACGTCAGGCCTGCTGTGAAACGGGCTGCTCAGCCCAAACCCACTAACGATCTTAACGGCGACTCCGATCGCCTTTTCATGCGGGAGTTCTATCCATGGGTCGACTAGACGGTAAGGTTGCCATCGTAACAGGTGGCGCCGTAGGCATCGGCGCTGCGGCATGCATCATGATGGCCCGGGAAGGCGCAAAGGTCGCCGTTACCGATATTCAGGACGATGAGGGTCGAAAGGTCGTCGAGGCGATCGAAAAGGCCGGTGGCACTGCCGGCTATTGGCACCTCGACGTCAGCGACGAGCAAGAGGTCGAAGCGGTCTATCAGGATGTCAGCCGCACCTTCGGACCGCCGACCACCATTGTGGCCAATGCGGGCATTGCAGGCACGGTTGATCCGACCCATTCGATCAGCGTCGATGATTGGGAAAAGGTCATGGCCGTCAATGTACGTGGCGTGTTCTTGTGCACCAAGCACGCCATCAAGTATCTGCGTGAAGCCGGCGGCGGCAGCATTATCAATCTGTCGTCGATCTATGGCATCATCAGTGCCCCGGACGTTCCGGCGTATCATGCCTCAAAAGGGGCTGTGCGGATGATGACCAAAACCGATGCCCTGCTCTATGCTGAAGACGGCATAAGGGTGAATTCGGTCCATCCCGGCTACATTTGGACCCCGTTGGTTGAAGACCTTGGAGACACTCTCGGCTTTACGGCCGAGCAATTCAAAAAGGAGCTGGGCTCAAGGCATCCGGTCGGATATGTCGGCGAGCCGGACGATATCGCCGCCGGCATTGTTTATCTTGCTTCCGATGAATCAAAGTTCATGACCGGCGCGGAACTCGTCATCGATGGGGGCTATACGGCGCGCTAAGGCGGTTGCGACGCTTTCAGGCGGCGGCGTAATCGTGGTGATGGTCATTATCACCGCGGCGATAGGGGCGGTCGTCACCGCCATCGCCGCGTTTGATGGGCTGGGAGGTTTCGGCAGTTTAGGTGAGTAGCGGTGGCGCCCATTTCTGTGCGCCACCGCCCCATGCCCATTGACCAGGCGCGCTAGCGAGGATCGTGGCACGTCCAGAGGCGCTTACGAGAAGTCAAAAAGGTCGCTGATCGTGAACCGTTCTACGGCGCCGAAGATGTTGGTGAAGGCGCCGTCGCCGAGAGAGCCGTCTAAAGCAGGGGGTTCGGGCTGAGGCAGTTCCGGTTCAACCTCGGGTTCGTACGACAAGTCAGCGAAGCCGAACGGCTCCGCCTTGTCGATCGTTCGTACCCCATCCGACCAGCGCCCGAAGTCGAACCTGTCTTCGAAACGGTCGATGATAGCGCGCAAGAAGCCTCCCGCAAACGAACCGCCGGGCGTCTCGATACCGCCGCCGGTCCCCTCCGGCGAAACGCGGACGACCATGTCGTTGTAGTCGAAGTCAGAACCCTGCGCCCCGGTCAGATCCTCAAAGCCGAACGTGTTGTGCCCGTACGTCCGGATGTACTCGTTACCCTCAGGGTTGCCGTAGCCGACGACGAAGACGTCGCCATTCTGGGTCAGCAGAACGGGGGCGTAGTAACCGCTGTCCCCGGCGATCGTCCATGACTGCATTTCTGAGAAATTGCCGCCCTTCGTGAACAGGAAATTGGCATCCAGATTGGCGACGACCGCGTTCTTGAACGCATCGGTGTTGCCGTAGTCGACGCCGCCGACGCTCCACTCGCCGGTCGTCGGATCGAGATCCATCCGGACGAAGCCGAGCGTGTTGGTGTTGCCCGCGCTGCCGAAAATGTCGACATCGACCGTCGCGCCGTGTTCGAGATAGACGAATTCCTGATTGTGCAGCCGCTGAGCCGCCGCGAGCGTCACGTCGTCGGTGTGATCGTTTTCGGTTTCGGTGATCAGGGTGTAGCCGCCGACAAAGACCTTGTGCCTGCCATCGGGCAATGCGGCGATGGTCACGTCCGCGTCGCGGTCGATCTCGTCGTCGCCGGTAAGGACCGCGAAGTGCAGTTCCAGGCCGGTTTGCAGATAGACGCTTTGCCCGCCCTTCAGGAACGCACGTCCGGCATCGTCGCGAACCGTTCCGATCGTTGCCAAGGTTGCTTCTTCAATGCTCACGCCGGGCCCGATCTCAAGGCCGTCGCGGCTGACCAGATCCCCCTGCTCGTTCGTGGCATAGACCAAGATCACGGCGCTGTCTGACAAGGGCGATGACCGCACGACTTGAAGATCGATCCAATTGCCGGATGGACCGTCCGGCCCGGCCGCGACCAGACCGAGACCGTCGAGATCCGGTCCCGATCCGCCGCCGACGATGGCGAGGTCCAGGTCGGCCGCATCGACGTTCAGGGTCAAGGCTTCGCTCTGCAGCCCAAATGGCGTCGCATGGCTGGCGTCGGCGGCCGCGAACTCCGACATGGTGATGGTGTATTCGCCGTTGCCGAGCTGATGGCTGGGCGTTCGCCACTGGCCATCCAGGTCCGCCGCCGTGGTCAGCGACAGGAACACTTGGCCATTCAAGACCAAATCGACCTTGGCCGTGTTCAGGGCGCCGATCTTGTTGGTGTAGTCCTTGATCCAGTCCTTCGACCCGGCGGTGCTGTCGTTCAGCCCCGTCCAGCCGAAGGCGATCTGAGCCTCCGACGTGGTGATCGTGTTCTTGTCCGCCGCGGTCTGGCCGTCCAGGGCCTGGAAGACGGTGCCGGTGGCGATCGTGCCAGCCACCGGCGCGAACGGTACCGATCCGGAGAAGGGCTTGCCGTGGGTGCCCTCAGCTATCGACGGGTTTCGTTCCAGCACGTCGGGATCGAGCGTGTTGGTCGCGCCGTAGAGCAGGTTGACGGTAAACGTCGTGACCGTTTGGGTCGTCACGGCCGGCCCGGCGATGGTCGCCAACCCATCGATGGCCAGCCCGCCCTGCTGCGAGCCGACGTTCGGGTTCAGGAATTGCGGCTTGCCGTCCGGATCGTTGGCCGCCTCGTAATAGAGGTTATAGGTCTTTTTGTCCGCACCCTCGCCGATGTTCAGCCGATACCAGTACTTGCCTTCCTCGGGCGTCTGGAAATTCGAGATCAGGAGGTTCCCGGGCCCTTGCGAGGTATTGGGCGCGATCGCAGCCGACCAGGTCCCGCCGCCCTGCCCGTCCGGCGTGTAGACCAGGGTCCAGTTCTGCCAGGGCGACTGGCCGGCAGGGGCGTCGAACGCAATGGTCGTCCAGATCGGCTCGCCGCCCGTCGTCCAGCCCGTGATCATGTCGAGCGATATCGCGGTATCTCCCGACATCACCATGCGGGCGTTGGCGAAGTTGAACTTGATGTTGTTGCCGGTCGGGGTGTTGCCATCGACGGCGACGTATCTGCCGCCGTCCGGGGCGATGTAGTTGTAGATCTCCGGCATGATGTAGCCGGTGGGCGTTTCGTTATCGGCAAACAGTGTGATGCCGATTTCGCTGACATTCTGGCCCTTGCCCGGCTCGGTCGGGTTCGAGACCTCGATCAACGGCCCGCCGACCGAATATTGCCGCATCAAATTGTCGGAATAGCCGGACCCGTAGGAATTGGAGTTGAAGAAGAAGAACTCCGAATAGGCGTCTTGAAAGTGGCTGGTGGGATCCGGCGGCGCCGTCAGGTTTTTGGAGAAGGCATAGCTTGGATCCCAGTTCCAATTGTCATTGAGATCGATCGCCGCCGTATCGAGCGGATTAAGCGACTTTCCCGACGTGCCGTAGAACCCGGCCGTGAACCCGGTCAGGAAATTGGCCAGCACCGCACCCCACTGGTTGTTCTCACCGGTGTTCATGCTGTAATCGCCGGTGGCGAAGTCGGTGTTGTTCAAGATCCGATAGGGCTCGGTATCGGTCTTGCTGGCGTAGATGCCGACATCTCCCAATGTGGAATAGATGCTGTTGGCGAGGTCGGCCGGGGTGATCTTGATAAAGCCCTTGATCTCGCTGTTGGCGGCCGGGCTCAGCCAGAAGGCGCTCTCCGCACTGTCCCATTCCAGCGCGTAGGAGAAGAAGCCGGCATTGTGATAGACGCCGTTTGCGTCGGCGGCGCCGTTGAAGAAGCCGGCAATCTCGACACCGGGATCGTCGACCTGCAGCGACGCGATGTACGCGTCCCAGTCCGAAGCCTGGAACGTGGTGTTGGGCGGTACTTGCGCCACGGCCTCCGACGGCGAGATCACGCCACGGTTCTGGCCGTTCAGCGGCCCTTCGGTGTACAGCACGGGCGCGTTACCGGCATCCTGGAAGGCCTGGAACAGATCGCTGGCGGAGACCTTGTAGCCGCGCGTATCGGTACTGCCGTCGCTGTAGGTGACGCTGACCTCCATCGGCAGGCCGAAGCCGTTCACCGAGGTCAGGTTGCCGACATCGTTCGCGCTGCCTTCAAGGGTGACCTCGAAACTGTCGTAGCGGAAATCCTGGTCCGCCGCGTTGCCGAAGTTGATGTCGCTTTCCTGGGTGATCACGGTCGGCAGGTTGGCCGGCTCCCCCGCCTCCCGGCTTTGAACCAGGAAATAGATCTTGCCGCCCTTGAGTTCCGTCGGCAGGGGGATATCGACCGTGCCGGACGTTTGGACGGCGCCGTCGACGACCAGATTGTGCCAGACCGGTGTCCCATCGGTGTTCGGGTCGAAATAGACCGCGTAGGCGTAGACGCCCTGGCCGGACAGCGCGGTCTGAAGTTGCGCACTGAGATTGACTTTCAACGTCGTCATCGTCGTCCCCCCTCGGAGCGTTTTCAGGCCGCCCGGCGCTCAACACCCAAAATCGTGCTTCGGCATGCGTGCGCGGGCGAAACGCCCGACCGCCTTCGATCGCCCGGCCCAACTATATCAGGGCCGTGCGAAAGAGCCATGACACGGGACGAGATTGCGGGGCCGAGATTTGTCGCGTTACGGCACCATTTCAGTTCGGCGATCTCGAACCCAGCGACCAAACGCACCCGCGGCGCCCGGCGCACAACTGCCGATCAGCCGATACGACCCGTCAAGGTCGTCACGTTCCTGCCAATACGGCGCTGATACGCCATGTCGTCGACCAGGTTGCGCGCAAGATGGATGCCCAGGCCGCCAATCTCGCGGTCTTCCAGGGACATCCCGGTATCGGGCGTGTCGGCGGCCAAGGGATTGAAGGGCTTGCCGTCGTCGGAGATAACCACGGTTATCCGCGGGCCTGACTTTTCGATCTTGACGTCGATCTCGTGGTCCTCGTCATCTTCATAGGCGTACGCGATGATATTGCTCAGCAACTCGTCAAAGACGATGTCGAACTTCCTCGCCAGGGCCGTGGGGATGTCGTTTTCGGCGGCGAACGCATCGAAGGCATCGACGACCTTCGCAATCTCTGCCGGATCGTTGCCGATCGCGAGGCGCCGCACAACGGGCGCGGCCCCTTCCGGGCCGCCGTTGAACTGGAAGGCCAGAATGGTCAGATCGTCCGTCTGCTCGACGTCGCCTTCAAAAACCTCCACCGCCTTAACGGTCGCGTCCACGAGCGCCTCGGCGCTGTCCAAACCCGGTGTCTCCAACAGGTCGGCCAGCCGCTCTTCGGTAAAGATCGTCTGGTCGCCGTCGATGGCTTCGGTAACGCCGTCGGTGTAGAGGAACATGATGTCGGCGACGTTCAGTCTGACGCGATCTTCGCCGTAGACGACATCCGGCACGATCCCGACGATCGGCCCGTGCCGCTGGTCCAGCCGCAACAGCGTGCCGTCCTTGCGGCGCACAAAGGGCGGGTTGTGGCCCGCACTGGTAAAAACCGTGTCGCCCGTCCTGGTGTCAACGATCGCGACGAACAGCGTCACGAACATGCTTTCATTGTTGTTCGCGCTAAGCTCATCATTGACATGGGTGAGGATGCTGGCGGTGGAAAAATCTTCGACCGACCGTGATTTGATCAGGGTCTTGGCGACCGCCATGAACAAGGCCGACGGCACGCCCTTTCCCGACACGTCGCCAATGCAAACGCAGAATCGCTCATCGTCGATGAAAAAGAAGTCGTAGAAGTCGCCGCCGACCTCGCGGGCCGGCTTCAACACCGCATAGACGTTGAACTCCGGACGCTCTGGAAAGGCCGGAAAGATCAGCGGCACCATGCTCATCTGGATCTCGTGGCCGACATCTAGCTCGCTTTGCATGCGATCCTTCGCTGCCGTCACCAGCGTCAGCGAGTTGGCCAGCCGCGACACCATGTCGTCGAACGTCTTGCCCAGAACACCAAGTTCGTCCCTGCCCCGCACGCCGCTTCGCTTGCTCAAGTCACCCGACGCAATATCCGTCGCGGTATCGGCGAGGTCGCGCGCCCGGACCAGCACGCGGCGGTGGACGAAGAAGGTCAGGCCGATCAGCAGGATCAGCAGAACGCCCGTGGCAACGAAGATGCTGACAAGCTCGTCGTCAGCCTCGCTGCGCGCCGCCGCCAACGCGGCCTCCGTCCGATCGCTGACCTGCTGCTGAAAGCGCGCGATCGGTTCCATGATGGCCGCCTTCGCCCGCAGATAGGGTGTGCCGTAGAGAAGGTCTTGCGCCAACCCCAGGTCCACCGGACCGGGCCTGGAGTAGGTACCGGTCCCGTCGTCATACAGGCCACGCACCGCATTGAAGGCCCGTTCTTCAATGACCGTCAGCTCGTCGGACAGCCGCTGGGCCTCGGCCAACAGCGCGAACTCCTCCTCCGTAAAGCCGAGGCGCGCCATCCGGTCCTGAAACGAGATGGCCTCACCGTTGCCGCTGGCGTCGAGGGAGACATCCCCGACGATCACCCGGTCCCAGAAAATGCTGCCATAGTCGTCGGGAATCGGCAGATCGCCATTGCGGATCGCCAGGACCTGATGGAAATAGTCGGCAAATCTCTCGTCGCCCGATTGGACGAACAACCGCGCCAACCTGGTCAGGTCATCCGACGATTGGCGCAAATCGTCGGCCAACAGAATCGACTGTATCTGCCGTGCTTCCGCAGCCGCCGCCTTGTTGAGGGCATCTCTCAACTCGATGGCCAGCCAAACGATCACGGCAGACATCATCAGGGTAGCGGCAAGGAACAAGCCCAGGAGGTGTCGCAGTTTCATCGGCCAGATCATCGGGTTGGTCGAACGGCTGCCAGCCCCATCGATCCAACCGGGCCGTGGCGCCAACATTCGGCGCACCGTGATACCATGGGTTGCATGAGCGGACTACCAGCGCAAATGGCCGCCGCCTGCCATCGGACAATGACCGGCTGGCTATTGCCGTGGTGATGCCTTGCTTTCCGGTGACAAGCAACTCAGAAGCCGGTCAGCAGACCCTCACGTACCACGCCCCGGCAGGGAGCTTTTCGCACCGGAATCGAAACGCCGGCCGATTGATCGCTCGGCGAGTTTGAGACAATGCTGCACCGGTCGACGGATGGGAGCCAGCAATGAACCATGATGCGATCAAAGACAGCCTGCGATTTGGCCGGCCACAGGTCGGGGCCTTTGACCTGGTCGCGGCGTTGCAATACGCGGCTGTCGCGCCGATCGTCTATCTGGCCGAACTTTACCTCCTCATGGGGCCGCTGGGCCTGGAACTGTCCCGGTTGGGGGCCATGTGGGGCGTAATCGCCGCTGTCTTCGTGATCCACGGCAGCCGGTCGGCAACCCTCAAACTGGCGATCTTCCGCATGCTGGGCACGGTCTTCGGCATCGCCATCATGCTGGTCTATCTGGCGTTTTTTCCCTTCCACGTCATCGGGCTTGCGGTCTGCCTTTTCGTCGGCACTCTGCTGTGCCGGGGGCTGGGACGGAACGATCTGGTGATCGTCACGCTGATCACCATCGCCGTCATCATGGTCGACGCCGGCAACCCGACCTACCAGGCCCCCTGGGTCAACCCGGCCTTGCGCTTCGGCGATACCTTGATCGGCGCGGCGAGCGGTTTCGTCGTTGTCGCGATTACATCGATTTTCCAGCGCGCTCCGGTTGCGCCGACTGAACGCTGAGAGGACCAAACGCATGTCGAAACCACCCCCCACAAGCCGTCGCGTAAAGGCGCTGGAGATCCTCGAACGGCTCGATGCCAGCGCGACTGGCCCCGTGAGCGCAAACCTTGATCAGGTTGCGCCGGAGCTCTTGGAGCTGGTCTTTGGCTTCGCTTTCGTGGACGTGCTCGATCGGCCCGGTCTCGATCTAAAGACGCGCGAGATGCTGACCGTGGCGGCGCTGACCACCATGGGCACCGCCCCGGCGCAGCTTGAATTCCACATTCGCGCCGCCATGAATGTCGGCGTGACGCGCGAGGAGATCATCGAGATCATTCTGCAAATGGCCGTCTACGCCGGCGTGCCCGCCTTCATGAACGGCATCGCGGTGGCGAAGAAGGTGTTTGCCGCGCAGGATCAAAGCTCCCCTTCGGAATGACTGATTGGTGTGCTAAGAACGCCATATCTGATGGGAGCCGCGCGGGTTCGGTCAAAGGCGTCTGCGGCGACACTCGAAATCGACATCTGCCGCTTCGCTAGTCGCCTTTGACCCAATCGAACGCGCGGCAGACATCATCTTTCGCGCCGCCTCGCAGGCAATGGCCGTGAGCGATGATGATATTGTCGAAATCCCAACCAAGGATCGTCTCGACACTCCGCCGCATCGCCGCCTTGTCCCGCACGCTCAACCTAATGTCCCGGGGTACTCCACCGTGCTTGCCAAGGATGCCCGCCAGATATTTGATGGCGCGCCAAAGCCAGACCTCGCCGGCGGCATTGTGCTTCTGAATCAGATCCGTAAGGATCAACGTCTTGGACGCTTTGTGCAGAAACGCGACCTCGTCCAAGACGGCATGGCCCGCGATTACGCAATGGTCGATGTCGTCACGCCACGGGGTTTCAACACTGTCTGTCAGCACCGCATCGATCGCGATATCGGGATGGCGCGCGGTGAACCCCGGCGACACCCAGACCTCCGCCGACGGGTACAGATCACCCCACGGCCCGATGCCCAGGCTATGGATCTTGTTGGGTGCAACCAGGTGGGCAACCGGGCCCAGCCCGTCGACGGCGTGCTGTCGTTCCGGCGTCGGCTTCACGGGCGAATGAAGCCACAAACCGCCCGATGCGAGCCGCACAACTGTCATCCGCGTCGTGAACGGCACCACGCCGAACATGCGCACGTCGTCGCCAGCCATCGTCCATATGTTTGGTCCAAAGGACTGCATGCTTTGCTTCGGCATGTCCATCGCCCCAGGGGTCGTTCAGTGTCACCATAAGCGGCCGGAAGGCCGAACGGTTGGCTCACCAATGCGCCAACTACCCCCTAGCACACAGGGGTTTGGCGCGCTGTGACGGCTGCACTCTTCGCAGATGTCGTTATGTCCTACAGGATATCGCCTCGGGCCATGGCGGTCGCCGCAGATCAAGCCATATCACTTAGCGCGGCAACGCGCTCGCCGCGTCCAGCTCGATCACGGCGGCGAAGAAGCGTTCGGCCATGACGTCGAGCAGGCGGCCGGCGCGACCCTGCGGGTCGGTGCCCGCGAGCTTCTGGAACTTGACCGGTATGGTCAGGCAGTGGAGGGCGGAGAGCCTGAAGTCGTAGAGCGCCTCGTCGAACGGGTAGCGCGCCACGCCGGCTCTTGTCAGCGCCTCATGCCACGCCCGGACGATGTCAAGCTGGTGGCCGTCGCGTTCCGGCACCGGCTCGCTGCCGCCGATCAGGCGGGCGATGTCGTAGGTCGCACTGGTCTTGTGCACCAGTTGCCAGTCGAGCATCAGCACCTCGTCGACCTCGCCCGGCGTGCCGAACATCAGATTGTCGGCACGCAGATCGCCATGCACCAGGGCGGCCGGCCGCTCCGCGATACGGCGCTCAAGCGCCTCCAAATTCTCCGCAACCGCCTCACCGACAGCCAGCGCGCGCTTGCCGATGCGCAGCGCGAAGGCGTCGGCGAACGTCGGCCAGGCGTCCACGAACGTGTCGGTGTGAAAATGATCATGCTCCGGCGCCCAGCCGATCCCGTCGAGCGCCTCATTGTCCCAGAACACGGCGTGCACCTCGGCGATCATGCGCGCCACCGCCAAGGTCCGGTCATGGGCGATGCCGTGCACCTGATCGCCGACCGTCAGATGGCCGAGATCCTCCATCACCAGGGCGCAGGCCTTCGGCGTCTCCTCGGCGAAATAGACCTGCGCCAGGCGGATCGGCACAAGCCGCGAAACCTCCCGGTAAAACCCGACCTCGCGCTCAAACGCGCTGATCTCCGCCGCCGCCTGGCGAAAGGTCTCGTCATTTGGCTTGATCTTGGCCACCACCGAGGCCGGCCGATCCGGCGCCGGCGCCGGCGCCTCATACGTCAACGCCAGCCGCAAGGTCTGGCTAAGAAAGCCCCGGTCGTTGTTGATGGAGGTGGCCTTCACCGCTGTCACACGCGGGGGGCGGTCGTCGAACAACGCCGCGTTGATCCAGTCTGGCGTTATCTCGTCGACCGACGCGGGGACGTCGATCATGTGGGTTGGTTCCTGGGTTGGTGGCTCTCAGCGACGTGTCGCAGAGTTCAGCAGGGATGTCCAGGATGCCGGCAGTCAGCCGGGTTCAAGCAGGCCGGTTTCGGTTACCACGGCGTCGAACCTGTCCAACGGCGCGACCGTGCCCAGGCCTGTCCGGTTCAGCTTGCTGCGCGTTGTCAGCAGCAGAGAGTGTCTAGAGCACGCCATTGCCGCCCGTTTCACTGCGATCTTCGACATATCGAAATCCATCGCCCGCCCGGCCTCGTCGATGGCCGAACAGGCGATCAGGGCATAGTCCAGATGCAGCGATTGCAAATACTGGACGACATCTTCCCCTACCAGTGATCCGTCTTTCCCCGCCAGCCGACCGCCCAGCACGTGGACGGTGTGACGCTTTGGATCGAACGCCATCGCCGCGTGCATGGAGTTCGTGAACACGGTGAACCCGTCGCGGCGAGCCAGTTCGTGGGCGCAAGCCTCGATGGTGGTGCCGACATCGAGAAACAGCGCCGCCCGGTCCGGCAGCCGTTTCGCCGCCTCCACCCCAACGATGGCCTTTTCCGGCCGCGCGATTTCGCGCTTGGCGTTGTAGTCGAGGCGCGCCAGGTCCGGCACGTCGGCCGGGCCGGCGCCGCCATGGAAACGCTGCACCCGGCCATCGCTTGACAAGGTGATGATGTCGCGCCGCACGGTTTGGGCCGAGACGCCGAACGTCGCGGCCAAACTCTCGATCGTCACGAAGCCGTTCTTGGAGATCAGATCCAGGATCGCGGCCTGGCGTTCAGAGAGGGGCTGGGGGGCCTGCACGATCGTCATCATCCGCCTTTGGTCGCTTGCCCGTCCGATTTGGGTATGCTATCTGGAAATTATCTTACATACTTGTCCGGACATGGTCATCAGGAAAGGGTCGCATTGATGCACCGATTCTCCATGCCGGACGATGATACCGTATGTGTGGACGGCGCGCCGCTCGATCCAGCGCTGTGGTGCGTCGGACCTGCCGAGGCGCCGGAGGCCGGTCGGGAGATATCTCCGACAGAGGCCTTCCAAACGCTCTCAGCAACCAACAGCCTGCGCCATCTGGTCGTCGGGGTCATTGGCCCGCGCGAGGCTACGCCTGAACAGGAAGCCGCGGCGGAGGCTGTTGGCCGGGCGATGGGACAGTTTGGACTGACGCTGATCTGTGGCGGGCGAACCGGCGTTATGTACAGCGTTTCTGAGGGATGCAGCGCCGTCGGCGGCCTGATGATCGGGATCTTACCGGGCAGCCATCCGGATGAGGCGAACCCATTCGTCGGCATCCCGTTGCCGACCGGATTGGGCGAGGCCCGCAATATGGTCATCGCGAAGGCAGCCCGCGTGCTGATCGCCATCGGCGGTTCCTACGGCACGTTGAGCGAAGTGGCCTACGGTCTGCATTTCTCCAAATCGGTCATTGGCCTGGCAGGCGCGCCGGATGTCGAAGGCGTGCAGCAGGCGCCCGACGTGCCCACCGCCGTCGACCTTACCTTGGATGCGTTGGCGGCATCAGCCGTGGAGAAAACGAAACAATCTTGTAAATTATCTGACATCAATCCGTCATGACTCCGGCGCTACGCCTGGAGGGCGTCACCAAACGGTTTGGGGACGTGGTGGCGGTGGACGACGTCACCCTCGACCTGTTCGAAGGGGAGTTCTTGGCGTTGCTGGGTGCCTCGGGCTGTGGCAAGTCGACGACGCTGCGCCTGTTCGCCGGCTTGGAAGCGGCGACCCAGGGGCGCGTCTTGCTGAGCGGGCGTGACGTCTCGCGGGACAGCGCCTCGTCCCGCAATGTCGCCTTGATGTTCCAATCCTACGCGCTTTACCCGCATATGAGCGTCTATCAGAACATCGCGATGCCGCTGCGCATGCGCGGCCTTTCCGTGCCGCAGCGCTTCCCCGGCGCCCGGGTCGTCAGCGGGCCGACCCGGACCGCGCGTCGCGAGATCGATGACAAGGTCCGACAGGTCGCGGCGATGCTGCGCCTGGATGATCTGCTTTCGCGCCGGCCGGGGCAGCTATCCGGAGGGCAGCAGCAGCGCGTTGCCCTGGCCCGCGCCCTGGTCCGCGAGCCGTCCGCCTTCTTTCTGGATGAGCCGCTGTCCAACCTGGACACCCAGTTGAAGGCAGACACGCGGGACGAGATCAGGGCCCTGCACGCGCGCACCGGCTACCCGTTCCTGCTGGTCACCCATGACCAGGCGGACGCCCTTTCCATGGCGGACCGGGTGGCGGTGATGATCGCCGGCCGGATCGCCCAGATCGGCGCACCCGAAGAAGTGT
Organism: Pseudomonadota bacterium; assembly: GCA_039177555.1. Taxonomy (GTDB): domain Bacteria; phylum Pseudomonadota; class Alphaproteobacteria; order DSM-16000; family Inquilinaceae; genus JANQGH01. The sequence continues at coordinate 66,406 of JBCDFV010000009.1, forward strand.
TCCAGCGGCCGCAAAGCCGCGCGGTGGCCGAGTTCATCGGCCTTCACAAGATGAACATCCTGGACCGGGGGCACGCATCGCGACTGCACCAAGCCGGCGCGGCCCTGGACCTTGGGGTCCGGCCCGAGGATCTCACGATCGGCGCCGAAGGCCCGATTGAGGCCACGGTCGAAAGCCTGCTCTACAAGGGCGAAGAGACGGTCGTTCTGCTGCGCGATCCAGACGGTTTCGCCCTCCGCTCGATCCTGCGGGGCGGTCAGCCCCGGCCGGCGCCAGGCGATCAGGTGCGGTTGTCCGCCGCCGTCTCCGCGCTGCACCCGTTCGATCAACAGGGCAATCGCGCGGAATTGCCGCCATGATCCGCCGCCTGGCCACCGACCTTCTGCTTGCAGGGCCGGCGGCCCTGGCGGTGGTGCTGTTCATCTTCCTGCCGGTCGCGGTCGTGTTCGTTCTGGCCTTCACCGACTATCTCGTCGGCGCCCCGACCGCCGAGTGGGTGGGCCTGGAGAATTTCGAGGAGCTGTTCGGCTCCAGGCTCGGCCGTAACGCGCTGATCAACACGCTGATCTACTCCGCCGTCGTGATCCCAAGTTCGGTGATCCTGGGCCTGCTTGTCGCCCTGGGCCTGCACGGCGTCGCAAAGCGGATGCCAAGGGTGTCGGCGGTGCTGCGCACGGTCTACTTCCTGCCGGTCGCCGCGACCCTGGTGGCGATGGCCGTGGCCTGGCAGATGCTGATGCACCCCTCGCTGGGCCTGTTGAACCATTGGATTGCCGCGCTGGGCCTGACGCCGCAGCAATGGCTGACCGATCGCGGCCTGGTGCTCTATTCCCTCGCGGCGATCGGCATCTGGCAGGGTGTCGGCTACAACATGGTGTTGTTCCTGGCCGGCCTCTCTGCCATCCAGCCGACCCTTTACGATGCGGCGACCATCGATGGCGCTGAGCATGGCTGGAGCCGGTTTTGGTGCGTCACCTGGCCGATGCTGGGCCCAACCACCCTGTTCGTCGTGATCGTTACCGCGGCCAACGCCTTTCGCGTCTTCGAAACCGTAGCGACCATGACCGACGGCGGCCCCGCATTCGCCTCCGACACGATCGTCTACGCGCTCTACCGGGAAGGCTTCGTCTACTTCAAGGCGGGCTATGCCAGCGCGATCACCGTCGTCTTCTTCGCCGCCTTGCTGCTGCTGACCGCCCTGCAGATCGCGCTGGTGGAACGGAAGGTCCACTACCGATGAGGCCCGGCACGATCCTGTCCTTCGGGCTGGTCAGCCTGGGTGCGGCCATGGTGTTACTGCCCTTCGTGTGGATGGTCTCGGTTTCCCTGAAGCCGCACAACGAGATCTTTACGCCGGAGGTGACGCTGCTACCGCAGCAGCCGACGCTGGCGAACTATTGGCAGGCGCTCACCCAGACGGATATCCCGCTTTATCTGCTGAACGGCGTAATCGTCACCGGCGGCATCCTGGTGCTGCAACTTGCGATCACCGTGCCCTGTGCCTATGCGCTGGCCCACCGGCGCTTTCCCGGGCGCGCCCTGCTGTTCGGCGCCGTGGTCGCGGCCCTTTTGGTGCCGTTTCATGTCACGGCGATCCCGATCTTTCTGGCCTTCAGCCAGGTCGGGTTGCTCAACACCTATGCGGCGCTGATCCTACCCTTCATCGCCACGGCCTTCGGCCTGTTCCTGTTGCGACAGGCCTTCGCCCAGATCCCCGCGCAGCTGATCGACGCCGCCCGGGTCGACGGCATGTCGGAGATGGGGATCGCCTGGCGCGTGGCCTTTCCGCTCGGCCTGCCGACGGTGATCGCCTTTTCGATCTTCTCGGTCACGGCGCATTGGAACGATCTGTTCTGGCCGCTGGTCGCGACCACATCGCCGGAACTGGCGACCCCGCCGCGCGGCATCCTCTTCTTCCGGGACGAGGAAAGCGGCGACGATATCGGCCCCTTGATGGCCGGGGCGACGCTGATCACCGCACCGCTGATCATCGGCTTTCTCCTGGCACAGAGGCGCTTCACCCAGGGCCTCGCCGGGGCGGGCCTGAAGAGATGAGCACTCCCGCTCCAACAAGAGGCCAAAGGCCCTCGCAACCCACCTGATGAGTGAGGAAAAGATGAAACGACTTCTCTTGACAGCCGGCCTCGTCCTTGCCGCCGGCTCTGCTGCAGCCCAAACCGAAGTCCGCGTCCACTATGCCATTCCAACCATCTGGGCCGAAACCCAGGAGGCGCTCGCCGAGGCCTTCATGGAGGCAAATCCGGACATCACCATCACCATCGACGGCCCGGCGGAAGGCTACGCCGAAGGCGTGCAGCGCCTGCTGCGCGAATCCGTTGCCGGCACCGCCCCGGATGTCGCCTATGTCGGCCTGAACCGCTGGCGCATCCTGGAAGATCGCGGCCTGACCCAGCCGCTGGACGGTTTCATGCCGGACGATCCGCAAGCGGCCGGCTACACCCCGGCCCTGCTGTCCCTCGGCCAGTTCGAGGATACGCAGCACTCGCTCGGCACCTCCGCCTCGACCCTGGTCATGTATGTGAACCCGGATCTGGTCGAGCAGGCCGGCGGCTCCATGGAGGACTTCCCGACCACCTTTGACGGCATCATCGAGCTGGCCGCCGCGATCGACGCGCTCGGCGACACCATCGAAGGTGTCTGGATCCACCGCCACGATTGGCGTTTCCAATCCCTGCTCGGCTCCCACGGCGGCCGTCCGATGACTGCGGACGAGAGCGACATCACCTTTGACGATGAAGCCGGCCTCGCAGCGGCCGCCCTCTATCAGCGCTTCGCGTCAGAAGGCGGCATGTCCTCCATGTCGCAGGACGACGCCCGCCAGGCCTTCCCGGCCGGTACGCTGGGCATCATGTTCGAAAGCTCGTCCCTGCTGACGCGCTTTGTCGAAGGTGCTGGTGACGGCTTCGACGTCACCGTCCGCGCCCTGCCGGTGGTGGCCGACGACCCCTCCACCGTCTATTTCCCGACCGGCGGTTCCGGCATCGTGCTGCTGACCGGCGATGCCGAACGGCAGCAGGCCGCTTGGGACTACATCGCCTTCGTGACCGGTCCGGACGGCCAGCGCATCATCGTGGAGAACACCGGCTACGCCCCGGCGAACGCCATCGTGCTGGATGATGAGGCCTATCTCGGCGCCTATTACGCGGCGAACGAGAATGCCCGCGTTGCCCATTCCCAGGTCGCCCAGTATGCCGGCCCCTGGTACGCCTATCCGGGTGCCGAGGGCGTCGCCGTCACCGACCTGATCGCCGCGGCCCTGGTCGAAGTGACCGAGGGCGCGGACGTCGAAGGCACGATCTCAACCTTGGCCGACGATTTGCGCGACAGGCTGGATATGCAGTAATCGCTGGCGTTACCCGCGACGAACGGTTGGAGGGGACGGCAATTCGCGGCCGTTCCCTCCGCCTCGTCCAAGTTCCTAATGATGACACCCGGGCACGGCACTCTGCACAACCGACTGCAAAGCTGGTTCCAGACTGCGACCAGATATCGTCCGACCCGGTTGTGACCGACCTGAAATAGTAGGTGACGGGTCGGACACTTTGAAGAATGGCGCGCCCTGCAGGACTCGAACCTGCGACCGTCGGCTTAGAAGGCCGGTGCTCTATCCAGCTGAGCTAAGGGCGCATCCTGGGCCGCGTGCGGTGCTTTATCAGCGTGGCCGCGGCCGAAAATTGTCGGCGTAGTTTCTGGGCGTGACGTGACGTTCGTGCGGCTGTTCGACCGAGTAGTCCAGCCCCTTGCGCTTGGCGAAGGCCACCGCCTCTTCCTCGGTCTCGAAGCGCAGGCGGATCTGGTTCAGCGTATCGCCGGAGCTGATCCAGCCCATCAGCGGCTCCGGCCGGCGCGGCGTGACCGGCTCGTACTCCAAAACCCAGCGATGGGTCTTTGCCCGGCCCGACTGCATGGCCGTCTTGGCCGGCTGATAGATGCGTGCCCTGACCGTCATCCCCCGTCCGCTCCTCTGCCCGGCCGCCCGAGATCGGCCCTTGACCATGGTCGGGGCGGACGGATTTGAACCGCCGACATCCTGCTCCCAAAGCAGGCGCGCTACCAGGCTGCGCTACGCCCCGTGCAATAAGGCTGGGGACATAACACCCAAGACCGGCCGCGACAAGTCGCGCAGATGGCATCCCCCGCAGCGATGGGCCGCAGTGTCGCCGAAAAGTGATCAACCAAGCGTTGTAACACTGGCGAAGCGATGCGGAGGTCTCTACAGTGCGGAGTCGGCTGGCGCCGTCGCGCTCAGGCGACCGCCGTCGATGGAAAAGCCCTATGCTCCGACAGTCTTTCGTACTGGCGTTCGTGCTCGTTGCCGTTACCGCGACAACGGCTGTGACGACGACTCTGACAACGGCTGTAGCACAACCGGCCGCAGCACAGCCAACGGACTATCGCGCCTGTCCGGAGCGCCGGCACGTGTTGAGGCTGATGGCCGATCGGTTCGAGCAGATGCCGGTTGCCATGGGCCTGGCGCGCAACGGGGACCTGTTGGAGTTGCTGACCAACCCGGACAATGGCGATTGGACGATCCTCACGACCTCGCCGGACGGGCGCAGTTGCCAACTCGCCGCCGGCACGGCCTGGCAAAACCTGATCGCCGGCCCCCTCGCCGAACCGGACGCCTGAAGCCCGCCATTGTCGCAAGGGCGGACCGCGAGATGGCTCGCGATCCGCCGCATCCGTTGCCGGGGCCGGCGCGCTTGATCAGTTCGTCATTGGGCCGAACAGGGTGCGATACATCACGGCATAGGGTTATTCCGATTGGAGACTGCACCGGTGGCTGCGGGCAAGCATCTCCGCTCACCCGAGGTCCTGCCCAACAAGGCCGGCACGCCCACGGGCGATCATATCACGTCATCTGTCAGGTGATTGCGCACCGGCACGCTTCAATGCGACGGACATGGGACAAGGCGTCGCGTCGCGCCTGCAAAACGGATCGAACGCTAACCGTTCGGATCAAAATGTGGATGAACGACCCTGTCGCCCGCCGCGATGCCCAGAAGCTGCGAGACGCCGCCATTGATTTCCAACACCCCTGTGGCTGGTCCCGTCGAGCGGTGGGTTTCAGGGCCGCGCGACGGGTCGAAGGGCCGCGTGCGTTCCTCGATATTCACGATCGTGCCATCCTCGGCGATGAACACCATGTCGAGCGACAACAGCGTGTTCATGGTCCAGAACCCCCGCGGCGCGGCCTCCGGAAACAGGAACAGCATGCCGCCATCGGCCGGCATCTCGGTCACATGCATCAGGCCGGTTGCCTGTTCGGCCGGCTCGTCGGCGATCTGAACCACGAAGTGGTGGCTGCCGCCGGAGGCCGTCTCGATCGAGATCTCCTCGGTCCGAAGGCTCTGCGGCGTTTGCGCACCGCTGAGTTGGGGAGCGGCAACGGCGACGACAAAAATCGCGAGGAGAGAGAGCAGCTTGGTCACTGGGGGGTTCCTGACGACGGGCGGAATGCAGTCGAGCGCCTGATCATGGCGCCAAAACGGCGGCGATCAAGTCTCGAATCGCCGGCCGTATCGGGCCGGTTCGCGGCCGATCGGCCAAGGTTGTGAACCAATGCTCCGGCGGATTGCGGCCTTGCGTGCGCCGCCAGGTGAGGCCGCGCAGGACGGATTCCGCAGCGGGGGTGATGGGTTGTTCCGGGTCGAGATCGTTCAGGACCGCCCAGACGGAAGCCCAGCACCGTCCCACCGACCAGGGATTGTAACCGCCGCCCCCAAGCACCAGCAGGCGGGGCGCCAGCGGCATCAGTGCACGCACCGCCGCGATGTGGGAACGGTTGGACAGGCTGAGTTTGGCGAGTGGATCTTCTTCGACACCGTCGGCGCCGCACTGCAAAACGATCGCCGCCGGCGCGATGCGTTCGACCAGAGGCACGATGGCGCGAGCCAGGATCAGCGCAAACTCGCTGTCGTTAAGTCCTTCCGGCACCGCAAGGTTGCGGGCCTGTCCGCCGCCGCGATCGGATGTCGGGCCCGTGAAAGGCCAGCGGCCGCCTTCATGCACCGAGATCGTCCAAACCCGATCGTCGCCATCGAAGGCGTCTTGCACGCCGTCGCCATGATGGGCGTCGATATCGATGTAGGCGACCGGCGCAATGAAGCGATCCAAGAGGCCCAGAATGGCGAGCGCGGGATCGTTCAGATAGCAAAAGCCACTGGCCCGATCACGCCGTCCGTGATGGGTGCCGCCGGCCGGGCTGTGCACGATGCCGCCATCGGCCAGCAGCTCGGCGGCCAGGATCGACGCGCCGCAGGCGGTCGCCGGGCGTCGGAACATCTCGGTAAAGAACGGGTTGCCGTTGCGGCCAAGTCCGTAACGTTCGGACCAATCAGCCGGCAGGCCTTGTGCCCGCTCCGCCTCCTGCAAGGCGGCGACATAGTCCGGATCGTGAAACCGGCCAAGCTGCGCCGGGGTCGCCATCGGGCTGTCGATGTAGCGTGTCTCATCAAGCCAGCCCATCGCGCGGATCAGATCCAAGGCCGTCGAGACGCGCGGGATCGCCAGCGGGTGCTTCGATCCGTAGGTCGAGCGTCGATAGATCTCGCTGCCGATCAGCCAGGGGGACTGGTCGCTGTTGATGTCCATGACGCTCAGCTAGGGCGTCCGGGTTGGCGGGTCAATCCTGGCTTGGACACGCAACCGCAATTTGGATTTGAGTGGGTCCGCTTTTCGCGTAACGTGCCAAAGCTTTGCGGGAGAATCGGGTCTCATCAGCAATCGACACAGGATAACGGCGAAGAAAGGAGCAAGTGCATGGCCAGCAGTCAATCCAAGAGTGGCATGTCCGGCTTTTGGCTGATCGTTGCGGCAATTGTCGCTCTGGTGGGCGTTGCTTGGGATATTCTTTCACTGACGGCGGTCGATACCTCGGCGGCCGAAGAGGCCGGCTTCGTGGTCGATTTGGTCTGGCCCCAGATTGGCGCCATCGTCGCGCTGATCTGCCACGCCATCATCGTTCTGCTTGGCTTCCTGCGCCAGGCGGCCATGAAAACGATCGGTGTCCTGGCGGGTTGGCTGGCCGTGGCGGCGATCCTGATCGGCTACATCTTCATCGGCGGGCGGATCACGGCAACGGACGACGACGGCGCCGTGTTGATCGAAGAGTCTATCCTGGGCAGCGACGCCTGGGTCAGCCTGATCATCGCGCTCGTCATCGCGTTCCTGACGACGTTCGCAGCCTCACGTCGTCGGTCCTAGCGGCCGGTCGGGCTGTCCAGAACCGGTTCTCGGCGCCAGGCGACGGGCGCGATCGCCAGCGTGACAATAATTTGACAGGCCGGTCCGAAACGGCCATGTCTTAGGCATATCTTACCTGGGGTGTCTGCCAAAGGCGGGCTGAGAGGCGGTGACGCCAACCCAACGAACCTGATCCGGATCATGCCGGCGGAGGGAGGTAAGCGGCGCCCCAAGGGTCCTCTTTCCACATTCGCCGGTGAGAGGACATGCTTATGCGCCGAACCCTTGCCAACATCCGACATGGCGGCACCCTGGCCGCACTCGCCCTTGTTGCCAGCACATCGCTGGCGGCGGCCGAGGATTTGACGGTCTACACCTACTCCTCCTTCGTTTCCGACTGGGGACCGGGACCGGTCGCCGAGGAACTGTTCGAGGCGCAATGCGGCTGCGATATCGCGTTCGTCGCCGTCGATGACGGCGTCGCCTTGCTGAGCCGCCTGCGCCTGGAGGGCGCCAACAGCCCGGCCGACGTGGTGCTGGGCCTCGACCTGAACCTGGTGGCAGAGGCGGCGGCGGACATGTTGGTCGTGCCGCACGGCCTAACCCTGCCGCCGCTCGATCTGCCGATCGACTGGGACGACGAGTATTTCGTGCCCTTCGATTGGGGCTATTTCGCTTTCGTCTACGACACCGAGATGGTCGAAGAACCGCCGGCGAGCCTGCGCGACCTGGTCGAAAACAGCGATGTCGAAATCCTGATCCAGGACCCGCGCACCAGCACCCCCGGCCTCGGCCTGTTGCTATGGATCCGGCAGGTTTACGGCGAGGCGGCGCCGGCGGCATGGGCCCAGCTGCGCCCGCGCATCGTTGCGGTGACCAGCGGCTGGAGCGAGGCGTACGGCATGTTCCTGGAGGGCGAGGCGCCGATGGTGCTGAGCTATACAACGTCCCCCTCCTACCACCGCATCGCCGAAGGTGACGAGCGCTATGCCGCCGATGCGTTCGACGAAGGCCACTACATGCAGGTCGAGGTCGCGGGCATCACCCAGACCAGCGATGCGCCGGAGTTGGCGGCGGAGTTCCTGGCGTTCCTGCTGTCGCCGGAGTTCCAGGCGGCGATACCGACCACCAACTGGATGTACCCCGCACGGTTCCCCGCCGGTGGACTGCCGGAAGGCTTCACACCGCCGCCGGACGGGCCCGCCTTGCTCTACCCGTCGGAGACCGTGCGAGACAATCGCCAGGCCTGGATCGACGAATGGCTGACAGCGATGTCGCGCTAAGCGCGGCAAGGCCAGCCGGACGAAACATCGCGGGGCTGCTGCCCGGCGGTCTGGTCCTTGGTGCACTGGCCGGCCTGATCGCGGTCAGCGCCATCGGCCTTCTGCTCGCCGCCCCGGGCACAGACGGACGGCGGATCTGGACCGACCCGTACATCTGGTCGATCCTGCGCTTCACGGTCATTCAGGCAACGCTGTCCGCGCTGATCAGCATCGTTCTGGCGATACCCGTGGCCCGCGCCCTGGCGCGCCGGCCCGCCTTCGCCGGCCGGTCGCTGTTGATCCGGCTGTTGGGCGTGCCGATGGTCCTGCCGACCATCGTCGGCGTCCTGGGTATGGTGATCCTGCTCGGCCGCAATGGCTGGCTGAACCAGGGCTGGGGCTGGCTCGGCCTGCCGGGCAGGTTCGATTTCTACGGCCTGTCCGGCATCCTGATGGCCCACGTCTTTTTCAACATGCCGTTCGCGGCGCGGCTGATGTTGGCGGGATGGGCGACCATCCCGTCGGAGCAATGGCGCCTGGCCAGCCAGCTTGGCATGAGCGGGCCGCAGATCTTCCGCCTGATCGAATGGCCGATGATCCGCGAGGTCGCGCCCGGCATCGCCGGGCTGATCTTCCTGTTGTGCTTCACCAGTTTCGCGGTGGTGCTGACCCTCGGCGGCGGCCCGCCGAACGCGACCTTGGAGGTGGCGATCTATCAGGCCCTGCGTTTCGATTTCGACCTGCAGCGCGGGCTGGCCCTGTCGGTGCTTCAGGTTGCCGTCTGCGCCTGTGTCATGGCCGTCTTGATGCTGTGGGCCCGGCCGATCGCGCCGGAGGCCACACTGCAGACCGCCGACGCAAGGCCGGACAGCCGGCATCCGTTGGCCCGCGTGATCGATGTCGGCTGGCTGCTGATCGGCACTGTCATCGTGCTGGCACCGCTGACGGCACTGGCCAGCCGGTTCGTAACTGGCCCTATCGTCACGGTGATCACCGACAGTGATGTCTGGGCCGCCGCCGGGCGCAGCCTGGGGGTCGGGCTTGCCGCCGGCACCCTGTCGCTGGTCTCGGGCTGGGGCCTGTTGTCCACGGCTCGCTGGCTCGACGTACGTCGGCAACGGCGAAAGCTGGCCGGGTTGTTGGAGACCACCGCCTCGCTCAGCCTCGTCGTGCCGCCGATGGTGCTAGGTGCCGGCATGTTTCTGGTCCTGCGCACGGTGGCTGATCCGTTTTCCCTGGGCCTCGTGATCGTCGTCATCGTCAATGCCGTGATGGGCCTGCCGTTCGTGGTGCGCATTCTCAATCCGCCGATGACCCAGGCCGCGCGGCGCTACGACCGGCTGATCCAGGGCCTGGGCATGCGCCCGTTGGACCGGTTCCGGCTGGTGGACTGGCCGCTGCTGCGCCGTCCGATCGCGTTGGCGCTGGGGCTGACGGTGGCCTTGTCGTTCGGGGATTTCGGCGTCATCGCCCTGTTCGGCACCGCCGAAACCGAGACATTGCCCATGCTTCTGTATCAGCGGCTTTCGGCCTATCGCATGGACGAGGCCGCCGTGGTCGCCGGGCTGTTGATTCTCTTGTGCCTGTTCGTGTTCACCGTGATCGATAAGGGCGTCGGCGGCCGTGCCACGCGATAACGCCGCGACCGCGATTGCCTTGGACCGCGTCTCGTTCCGCTACGCGGCGATGGAAATGCGGTTCGATGTCACGATCGCCGCCGGTGCGTTCGTCATCGTGCTTGGCCCCAGCGGCGCCGGCAAGTCGACCCTGTTGAACCTGATCGCCGGTTTCGACCGCCCGACCACTGGCAGACTGATGCTGATGGGCGAGGATGTCGGCGACAAGGCGCCGGCCGACCGGCCGGTGACGACGCTGTTTCAGGAAGGCAACCTATTTCCCCACCTTACCGTGGCCCAGAATGTGGCCCTGGGCCTGCATCCCGGCCTCAGGCTGACCCCGGAACAGTGGCGTCACGTGACGACGGCCCTTGACCGCATGGGGCTGGCCGATCTGGCTGGCCGGTGGCCCCGCCATCTGTCGGGCGGAGAGCGTCAGCGTGTCGCCTTGGCGCGCAGCCTGGTGCGCAACCGGCCGATCCTGCTGCTGGACGAGCCGTTTGCCGCGCTCGATCCCGGCCGTCGGCGCGAGATGACGGATCTCGTGCGCACGCTGGCCAAAGACCGGGGCCTGACCGTCGTCATGGTCAGCCACCAGTTGGAGGAGGTGCGCGACCTGCCGGTCCGTGCGCTGTTCATCCATGACGGCCGCATCATCGCAGACGGTCCGATGGCCGGCCTCTTGGCGGCACCCGCGTCCGACGAGGTGCGAGCCTATCTCGGGCGATGACCGACCCGTCAGGGCGCATATGCGCTCGGTGACGTTGCACGGCGGCCCCGCGCAGGGCTAGTCTGGTCCTAGGCCCGCGCCCCCCTTATACCAAGGACACTCCGTCGATGGCGATCAAGACCATTCTGCTTCACCTGGCGCCGGACGAAAGCCGCCAAATTCGCTTCGACGCGGCGATCGACATGGCCCAGCGGTTCGAGGCCCACCTGCACGTCGTCTACATGACCCAGCCCGCCCACATGCCGGCGGCCGTCACCGGCCGGGGCGCGTCCTACGCCTACATCTCCGAGGCGACGGCGATCGCGCGGGAGAAGGCCGACGAGGTCTCCGCCTGGGTCGGCAAACACTGCGACGCGGCCAATGTCTCCTGGGACATGGATGTCATCGAGGGCGACCATAACAAGATCCTGGCCGACCTTGGCCATTACGCCGATATGATCGTGGTTTCCAAGGGCCACGGCCAGGCGCCCGACAACCATGTCGGCATGCAACGGCCGGATGACCTGCTGCTGATGGCCACAGCCCCCCTGTTGATCCTGCCGAACCTGCCGAAGATTCCGCCCATCGGCCGGCGGGTGATGATCGCCTGGAAGGACACGCGGGAAGCGGCGCGGGTCGTGCGCGACAGCATGGCGATCCTGCAACGGGCCGATCAGGTCTTCGTCATGACCGGCGACCAGCCCCACAAGCGCTTCCAGTCGGCCGGCAGCCTGATCACCTATCTCAGGCGCCACGGCGTCCACCCCCAGCAGGTCAGCGACGTCGCCGAACACCGGGTCGGCGAGGTGATCCTCAGCTATGCCGAGGACGAGGCGATCGACCTCTTGATCATGGGCGCCTATGGCAGGCCACGCTGGCGCGAGGTGATCTGGGGCGGCGTCACGCACCATGTGCTGAGCCACGCGCAACGTCCACTGTTGATGTCGCACTAGCTTTGGTAGGCATCGATCTGCTGACAGCGGCATGGCGGCGCCTGCGGTCGAGCTGGCATTCGCAGGTGATGTTTCGATGTGCGCTGTGCTGGGCGACAATGCTACACTGTCATGTAGTCCATAGAGATGCCCCACCGATGAGCAGAAGATTGGTACCGGCCAAGGCCAGTAGGCCATAGGCAAGGGTAACGAAGACCCTCTGCGGGATGCGCGTGTGCAAGGCAAAGCCGAGCCACACACCTATCAACAGCCAGGGGGACAAGAGCGCGGACGCCAGAACACTATCGATCGTAAACAGGCCTAGCGCGGCATAGCCGGCCCCTTTGGCCAAGTTCAGCAAGAAGAAGAAGAACGCGTTGGTTCCGACGAAGGCCGACTTGTCGAGATTGGCCCTTAGCAGCGTCCCCTTGATCGGCGGGCCCCCGGCATGGGCGACAAAGCCTGCAAAGCCGGACATTGTACTGGCGATCAAGAGCGTGAGCCTTGAGGTGCGTGACTTCCGGTTCCGGCCGTTCCCCAGCGCGAAGCGGGCCACAAAGCCAAGCGCCATAAGGCCAATGGCGATGCGCAGCAGATCAGGATCGATCCTGGAAAACCCGATCATGCCAAGGCCAATTCCCAGGGCCGCCCCGGGCAGCAGCACGACAACTACGCGGGCTTGCCAGTCGTTCCGGTATCGCCAGACCGCCAGGATATCGATGCCGATAAGGATCGGCAGCAGAAGCACGGCCGCGGCCTGCGGTGGCATCGTCAGCGCCACGAGCGGCACGCCGAGAATTCCCAGCCCGCCAGCGAAACCGCTTTTTGAGATGCCGGTCAGAACAACCGCGAGTGCGGCGATGAGGTAGGATTCGAGCGTCATGTGCACCAAATAGCGGCGGCGATAAAATCATTGAAACGATTTTATCGGATCTTAAAAATCTGCTAATATGATTTATGGCCTTAGACCTCAGATTCGTCGAAAGCTTTGTCGCGGTGGCGGAGGCTCGCAGCTTTTCCATCGCGGCCGAGCGCCTGAACACCGTTCAATCCGCCATCAGCACACACATCAAGCAACTGGAACGACAGGTAGATCGGCCCCTGGTCACACGCGGACGCGGCAAGCCGGTGGCGCTGACACAGGCGGGTGCTGCGTTTCTCGTGCAGGCGCGCCGTTTGCTTGCATTGGCCGATGACATCGCCCGCAGCCCCGGCAGCGCGGCTGATCCAGCACCATTGCGCTTGGGCACAAGCGTGACGTTCGCACTTTCGATCGTTCCGAAAGCTCTGTCGGCCTTGGCGTGGACGACGGGCGGGACGCGGGCCACGGTTCGAACAGCCCGCAGCCACGAATTGATGGACCTATTGGACGACGGCCAAATTGACATCGCACTGGTCTTCGATCAGGGCGCGCACCCGAGGCGTCAATGGACAATCGAAACCGAGTTGTCCTGGGCGGCCGGCGAAGCGTTCTCGAGAACCGCCAAGGGCATCGTGCCCTTGGCGTTTTTGGAAGATGCACGAGATCTTCGAAGGCACGCCTTTGCCGCGATCGACAGGAGCGGCGGTTTCAACACGTCGCTGACAACCCACCCCGACCCCATCGGAATGCGCGCCGTCGTGACCGCAGGGCTTGCGGCCACGGTCCTGCCCAGCGTCGCCATCGTCGCGCCGCTGGTCGACGTTGGACAGCGCCTCGGCCTACCGCAACCCGGTACTCTGCCGGTGTCCGTATACGCCTCGAAAGGTGCCTCCAATGACCGGATTGCCGACCTGTCCCGCTGTCTTCGGGGCGCGCTGACCGGTCATCACGAAACGAGGTCAGTTCCCAAGCCACCCGATCCTTGACGCAGGAAATCGGCGACCCGGCCTTACGTCAGCAACTGACGTCTTCCGCTCGCTAGGCGCCTGAAATCCTAAAGAAACACAAACGTCACCACGACAAACAGCGGGATCAGGATCGCACCCGACCAGGCCATATAGCCGAGGAAGCTGGGCATGGGCACGCCGCGTTCTTGGGCGATGGAGCGGACCATGAAGTTGGGTGCGTTGCCGATATAGGTGTTGGCGCCCATGAAAACGGCGCCGGCCGAGATCGCGACCAGGGTGCTGCTGAGCTCGGTCATCAAGGTTTCCGCGTTACCGCCGGCGGTGTTGAAGAACACCAGATAAGTGGGCGCGTTATCGAGGAAGCTGGACAGTATGCCGGTCAGCCAGAAATACATGATGTCGTTGGGCTGGCCATTGTCGCTCACCGCCGAGACCACGGTCGCCAAGGCGCCGTCGGTGCCCGCCCGCAAGATGGCGATGGCGGGGATAATCGTCACGAAGATGCCGGCGAACAGCTTGGCCACCTCCAGGATCGGAAACCAGGTGAAGCCGTTGCGCTTGCGGCTCTCGTTGTTGGTCAGGTGCAGCGACAGAAAGGCGAGCCCGATCAGGACCAGATCGCGCACCAGGTTCTGCAGTTCGACATGGACGCCATAGACCAGGAACTCGATGTGCGGTCGCCAGATGCCGCTCATCAGAACGGCTGCGACGACACCGCCGATCAGCAGGATGTTGATCTTGCCTTCCAGGCCCAGTCGCTCGGCCGGCTCCGCTTCGCCCTTGTCAGATGCCGGCAGTCCGCCTTCGCGGGCGAACAGCGTGACGTCGAGAATGTAGTAGGCGATCAACAGAATCACCGAGACCATCAGCATGGGAAAAAACAGATGCGTGGTCGGCCAGAAGAACGAGACGCCTTTCAGAAAGCCGAGAAAAAGCGGCGGATCGCCCAGCGGCGAAAGCGAACCACCGATATTGGCGACGAGAAAGATGAAGAAGACGACCGTGTGAACCTTGTGCCGCCGGTTTTCGTTCGCGTTTAAGAGCGGCCGGATCAGAAGCATCGCCGCGCCGGTCGTGCCCATCAGGCTGGCGATAGCGGTGCCGATCGCCAGGATGGCGACGTTGACGATTGGCGTACCCTTCAGGGTTCCCGTGACGCGGACGCCGCCCGCAACCGTGAACAGGGCACCCAGCAAGATTATGAACGGGATGTATTCGAGAAGCGCGACGTGAAGCAGCTCATAAACCGCGTGCTGCCAGCCGAACAGAAGCGCGAAGGGGACCAGAAAGCACAGGGCCCAGACGGCCGCCACCTTGCCGAAATGGCGATGCCAGAACTGGGGCAGTACCAGAGGCATGATCGCAATCGACAGCAAAATGCCGACGAAGGGCACGACCCAGATCAGCCCAAGTTGAGCGCCGTCCAGATGCAGTTCGTCGGCGGCGTGAGCCTCGTCGTCTTCGCCGTGCTCTTCCTCACCCTCTGTGTGCGCCTCTTCAACGTCCGGAGCGGTTTCTGCACCGTGCTCTTGCGCGAACGCCTCCGATGTCCCCACGTCCGGCGGACCCGAGGCGTCGAATCCCAGCCCGAAAAACGCCAGAATACAGACAATCAGCAACAGCCGGGTCAAGAGATGCGCCTCCTATGGATGGGAAACGGGGGAATGAGGCAGGCGGCGAAGTATGGACACGCGGCCTTGCCTTTCCAAGCGCATATCGCCACTTGACCCCCTACGTTTGGCTTGGCTTGCATCGAGACGGGACAGTTCGATGGCGGGTTGAGTCTGGCCAGCCTTGGCGAAATCCGTCAAGGTCGGGGTAGAAACAAAACACGGAACGATGGGGAGACTTTGATGAAATCGACGGTTAAGACCCTTCTCGCAGCCGGCGCCTTCGCCGCGTTGGCGACCCAGTCGCTGGCGCCGGCACAAGCGCAGGACGAATCCTACCTGCTGGCCACTGCCGGCACGGGCGGTACATACTACCCGGTCGGCGTCGCGATCGCCACGCTGGTTTCGGTGCGCGTCCAGCCGACATTCGGCACCGCAATGTCGGCCATCACCTCGGCCGGTTCGGGCGAGAACATCCGTCTGTTGCGCGAGGACGAAGCCCAGTTTGCCATTCTGCAAGGCTTGTTCGGCGCCTATGCGGCGACCGGCGAAGGCCCTCTGGCCGACGATGGGCCGCAGGACAATCTGCGCTCTGTCAGTATGCTGTGGCAAAACGTCGAGCACTTTGCGATCCGATCGGACTATGTCGACAGCGGCACGATCGATGATCTGATTGCTATGCAGGACCATGGATTTGCCATCGGCGCCCGTAACTCGGGCACCGAGGGGTCTAACCGGCAAATCCTGTCCGGGCTTGGCGTCGAAGATCCGGACACCCATTTCGCCGTCGCGTATCTCGGCTACTCGCCGTCCGTGGACGCCTTCCAGAACGGGACCATTGATGCGGTCAATCCGGCCGCCGGCCCGCCCGTTGGCGCCTACACCAGGCTCGCCGCGGCCGTCGGCGACGATGTCACCTTGCTGAACTTCACCGACGATCAGGTAACGGCGGCCAATGGTCCCTACACGGGCCTTTGGACCTCATACACGATCCCGTCGGGGACATATCCGAACCAGGATGACGACGTGACCACGATCGCCCAGCCGAACTTCCTGGCAGTCGACGCGGACGTGCCGGAAGAAGCGGTCTATCAGATCACCAAGGCGATGTACGAGAACCTGCCGTTCCTGCAGAACATCCACCCGGCGACCAATGCCATGTCGCTTGACGCGGCAATCGTCGGCCTGCCGTTGCCCCTGCACCCCGGCGCCATCCGCTATTACGAGGAAGCGGGGCTGGAAATCCCCGACAATCTTAGGCCACCGGCCGAGTAGCGGTCCAGAACCGACTGCTAGGGCGATCGGGCCGCCGCATGGCCCGGTCGCCCCTGGCGTCGACCGACGTGTTTCTCAAGCGAGCGCGCCGATAATGTCGGACGAGCAGCGGCAGGCCGACGCCGTCTCGACGGACCAAAGCGAGCCTGTCGACATCGAGGCGGCCAACCCCAATCGGGAACTGACCGGTTGGCTCGGCTGGTTCTTTTTCGTTGCCGCCGTTCTGGTCGCCCTTTGGCACATCTGGGCAAACTCGCTCGGCATCGTGCCGGACCTGACGCGCAACGTCATCCATTTCGGCTCCTTCGGCCTGTTCTGCGCCCTGATCTTCCCGATGGTGCGCGGCCGGACGGCGGGGCAAGGCCGGCTGACCCTCTGGCTCGACATCGCCATCGGTGCCGTTCTGGTTGCCTGCTGCGTTTACATTCTGGTGCGCGAGCGCGCGTTGTCGGGCCGCAGTTTCACCGATCCGCTGGACTTCGCCGTCTGCATCGTCGTCATCGTCATCGGCATCGAGCTGACGCGCCGGACCACCGGCTGGATCATCCCGGCGATCATTATCGTGGCACTCGGCTACATTCTGTGGTGGGGCAGTCTGATCGCGGGCGCCATGGGCTTTCCGGGCCTGTCGCTGGAAACCGTGCTGCAGCGCGCGATCTATGGCGAAGACGGCATGTTCGGCATTATCGCCACGATCTCGTCGACCTATGTGGTCATGTTCATCCTGTTCGGCGCCTTTTTGACCAAGTCCGGCGCCAACGAGTTCATCATCGAGTTTTCGCGCGCGATCGCGGGCCGCATCATCGGCGGCCCGGGCTTCGTCGCCGTGGTTGCCTCCGGCCTGAACGGCACGATTTCCGGCTCCGCCGTCGCCAACACGGTGTCGACCGGCGTGATGACGATCCCCTTGATGAAGCGTTCAGGCTTCCCGGCGCGCATCGCCGCCGGTATCGAGGCCTCGGCCTCGACGGGCGGCCAGTTGATGCCGCCGATCATGGGGGCGGGCGCCTTCGTCATGGCGACCTTCACCGAGATCTCGTACCTGGAGATCATCGCGCTGGCCTTCTTCCCCGCCCTGCTCTTCTTCGCCGGTATCGCCTTCAACATCCGCGTCCTGGCCAAGAAGGCGGGGTTGCAGCCCGTCGGGGCCGGTGGTCCCAGCGCCTGGCAGGCGGTCAAGACCCGCGGCATCACCTTCATCGTGCCGCTGTGCGTGCTCGTCGGTGCCCTGATCATCGGCTACACGCCGACTTATGCGGCGGGTGCGGCGATCCTGGCCGTGATCGGATCAAGCTGGCTAACCGCCAACCGCATGGGTCCCCGGCAGATCGTCGAGGCGCTGGTGCTGGGCGTGCGCAACATGATCTTGACGGCCGTGCTGCTGGTCACGGTCGGCCTGATCGTCATGGTCATCACCACCACCGGCATCGGCAATACCTTCTCGCTACTGATCACAAGCTGGGCCGGCGGCAGCCTGATCATTGCCATCATCCTGGTGGCGATCGCCTCGCTGGTGCTCGGCATGGGGCTGCCTGTCACCGCCGCCTACATCGTGCTGGCGACCCTGTCCGCGCCGGCCCTGGAACAGCTCATCAGCCAGGGCCAGGTCATCGCTGCCATGGCGGGCCAGCCGGCACCGCAGGCGGTCAGCACGATCTTTATGCTGTTCACGCCCGACCTGCTGGTCCAGATGGCCGGCCAGTGGGGCGTGCCGCTGACCGCCGACGCGGCTACGTCGCTGGTCGATACCGTGACCGCCGGCGCGCCGCTGAGCCAAGTGCAGGCCGCAACGATCATGGAACTGTCGCGCATCCCGGACATCGCGCCCATGGTCGACGGCATTGGCGACAGCGTGCTGTCGGCCGCTGCGTTAACCACGGCCTTGCTGTCCGCCCACATGATCATCTTCTGGCTCAGTCAGGACAGCAACGTCACGCCACCCGTCTGCCTGACCGCCTTCGCCGCCGCCGCGATCGCCGGCTCGCCGCCCATGCGCACCGGAATAAGCGCCTGGAAGATCTCAAAGACGCTTTACATCGTGCCCTTGCTGTTCGCCTACACTCCGTTCTTGAGCGATGATTTCCTTGTCGTGATCGAGATCTTCGCCTTCGGACTGTTGGGCATCTATGCCCTGATCGTCGCGCTTGAGGGCCATGCCGAGGCGCCGGTGGCGTGGTACTTGCGACCCGTGATCGCGGCGATCGGCGTCGCGCTGTTGTGGCCCAACGACCTGATCATTCACCTTACCGGCGCTGTGCTTCTGGTCGTTTTCATGACCATCAATATCCGGCTGGACCGGCGCCGCCTTGCCGCCCCGGCCGCCAGGGGCTAGCCTTCCGGCCAAATTGCTTCGCAGATGGGGAAACCACGCCATGGACATGTCAGGTCAGCAAGTCATTCCCGCCGATCGCGAAACCGTCTGGCGGGGCTTGAACGACGCGGAAATCCTGCGCCAGAGCATTCCGGGCTGCGAAAGCATCGAGATGCAGTCCGACACCGAGATGACGGCCAAGGTCACCGCCAAGGTCGGCCCGGTAAAGGCCAAGTTCACCGGAGCCGTCACACTGTCCGACCTCAACCCGCCGGAAAGCTATCGGATCAGCGGCGAGGGCAAGGGCGGTGCCGCCGGCTTCGCCAAAGGCGGCGCCGATGTGAAGCTGGAAGAGGTCGAGGGCGGCACGCTCTTGAGCTACGAGGTGCACGCCAATGTCGGCGGCAAGCTGGCCCAGCTTGGCGGCCGCCTGATCGAGGGCACAGCGAAGCGCATGGCTGGCGAGTTCTTCGACAATTTCGCCAAGGCTGTGGCGCCGGAAGCCGCAGCTCCAGAGCCTGCCCCAGAGCCTGCCCCAGAGCCTGCCCCAGAGCCTGCCCCAGAACCCGAGGCGGCGGAAGCGCCGGCGCCCCCAGAGCCGGAAGCGGCCCCGGTCGGGGAACCGATGCCGGAAATGGCACCTGCCGACCCTGAGCCGGTCCAGCCCGAGCCAGCGGCGGCAGCCCCGACCGCAGCAGACGTCCAGCCCGAACCGGGCACACCGGTGGTCGAGCCGCCGACGGCCGAGCCGCCGACACCGACGCCCGAAACTGAGCCCGGCCAGTCCTCGCCGGGTCTCAACCCGATCATCTGGATCGGTGGTCTGGTCGTGATCGTAATCGCCATTATCTATTTATTATCGTAGGCGCGTTTTCGCACAATCGTGCCTCCGGCCGGGCTGGCCGGAGTTGCATGAAGGGGCCTCAATGGCCCAGCCTCTTTGCCAATGGCGGCGGCCCGGCAACGGATCGACCGCGCGCTATAAGCCTAAGGGAGGGTTTACATGGCGGTTTCTGTATCATTGACGGTTAATGGCAGGTCGGTTTCGCGCGAGGTCGAACCGCGCAGCTTGCTGGTCGAGTTTCTGCGCGAGGATCTGGGCCTGACCGGCACCCATGTCGGCTGCGACACCAGCCAGTGCGGTGCCTGCGTGGTTCATATCGACGGCAAGTCGGTCAAGGCCTGCACCATGTTGGCGGCCCAGGCCGACGGGTCGTCGGTGCTGACCATCGAGGGGCTGGCGCCCAATCCGGAAGACTTGCACCCGATGCAAGCGGCGTTCCGCGACAATCATGGCCTGCAGTGCGGCTTCTGCACGCCGGGCATGATCATGAGCGCGGTCGACCTTCTGCAGCATAATGCCGACCCAAGCGAGCAGGAGGTGAGGGAGTGGCTGGAAGGCAACATCTGCCGCTGCACCGGCTATCACAACATCGTTAAGGCCGTGCTGGACGCCGCGGGACGCATGCGCGGCCAACAACAAGCGGCTGAATAGAGGGAGGATCAACCATGTCTGATGACGGCATCGGTGCGTCGATCACCCGCAAGGAGGATCGCCGCTTTCTGGTCGGGCGAGGCACATACACTGACGATATCAACCGACCGCACCAAACCTACGCCGCTTTCGTGCGCAGCCCACACGCCCATGCGGGCATCCGCGGCATCGACACCAGCGCGGCGGAAAACGCGCCCGGCGTGCTCGCCGTGCTCACGGGCAAGGAACTGGCGGATGACGGCATTGGAGACCTGATTTGCGGCTGGCTGATCCATTCGCGCGATGGCGAGCCGATGAAGGTGGGCGAGTACGCCGTGCTGGCGAAGGATACGGTGCGTTTTGTCGGCCACCATGTCGCCGTCGTCGTCGCCGAAACACTGGCTGAGGCGCGGGACGCCGCCGAACTGGTCGAGGTCGACTACGACGTTAGGCCGGCCTGTGTCGCGACCGCGACCGCCACGGCGGACGGCCAGCCGCAGGTCCACCCCGAAGCCCCGAACAATCGGGCCTTCGATTGGGAACTGGGCGACAAGGCCGCAACCGACGCGGCGTTCGAAAACGCCCATCACGTGACCAAAATCGACATCGTTAACAACCGGCTGATCCCCAACGCGATGGAACCGCGCGCTGCGATCGGCGAGTACGATTTCGGGACCGAGGACTACACGCTATACACCACCAGCCAAAACCCGCACGTGGCGCGGTTGGTGTTGACGGCCTTCGTCGGCATCGGCGCGGAGCACAATATGCGCGTGATCGCGCCGGATGTCGGCGGCGGATTCGGCTCCAAGATCAACATCTATCCCGAAGAGACCGTGTGCCTTTGGGCGTCGAAGAGGGTCAGCCGTCCCGTGAAGTGGACGGGCGACCGTTCGGAGTCCTTCATGGCCGATACCCACGGCCGCGATCATGTGACGACAGCGGAACTGGCGCTGGATGCCGACGGCAAGATGCTGGGCCTGCGCGTCCATACCTATGCCAATATCGGCGCCCATCTGGCCTTGTTCGCCTCGGTGACGCCGACATACCTGCATGGCACCCTGTTCTCTGGCCAGTACGTCCTGCCGGCCATCTACGTCAATCTGGAGGCTGTCTATACCCACACCGCGCCGGTCGACGCCTATCGCGGCGCGGGGCGGCCGGAAACCTCCTATATCGTGGAGCGGATAGCGGAGGCTGCGGCCCGCGAATTGGGTATGGATCCTGCCGAGTTTCGGCGGCGCAATTTCATCCAGCCCGATCAGTTCCCGTATCAGACGCCGGTGGCGCTGACGTACGATTCGGGCGACTACCCGACGATTTTGGATCGGGCGCTGGCCTTGTCGGATTATGCCAGCTTCCCGCAGCGTCGGGCGGAGTCCGAGGCGAAGGGCAAGCTGCGCGGTATCGGCCTGTCCTGCTACATCGAGGCCTGCGGCATCGCGCCTTCGGCCGTGATCGGATCGCTGGGTGCCGGCGTCGGATTGTGGGAAAGCGCCAAGATCCGGTTCAACGCCACGGGCAACGTGTTGGTCTACACCGGTGCCCACAGTCACGGGCAAGGGCATGAAACGACGTTCGCCCAGGTCATCAGCAGCCATCTGGGCATTCCGGTCGACCATGTCGAAATCGTCCATGGGGATACGGAAAAGACCCCCATGGGCATGGGAACCTATGGCTCGCGCTCACTGGCCGTCGGCGGCTCGGCCATCGTGAAGGCAGCGGAAAAAATCGTTGCCAAGGGCACCAAGATCGCGGCCCACCTCTTGGAGGCGTCGGAGGCGGATATCGAGTTCAAAGACGGCGCCTTTACCGTCGCCGGCACGGACCGGTCGAAGACGATCCAGGAGGTCGCCTTCGCGGCCTACGTTCCGCACAACTACCCCGAGGACCTGGAACCGGGGCTGGAGGAGTCGGCGTTCTACGATCCCGGTAACTTCACCTACCCGGCGGGGACGCATATCTGCGAGGTCGAGATCGACCCGGAAACCGGCGTCGTCGAGATCGTCAACTTCACCGCCGTCGACGATTTCGGCACGGTGATCAATCCCATGATCGTCGAGGGCCAGGTGCACGGCGGCATCGCCCAAGGCGTCGGCCAGGCGATGATGGAGAACTGCGTCTATGACGACGACGGGGCGCTGATCACCGGGTCCTACATGGACTATTGCATGCCCCGCGCCCAGGATTTCCCAGGATTCAAGGTAGCGACCACCGAAACGCCCTGCCCGCACAATCCGTTGGGTGTGAAGGGCTGCGGCGAGGCAGGCGCGATCGCCGCACCGCCGGCCGTTATGAACGCGATCACCGATGCCATCGGCACCGACATGCAAATGCCGGCGACGCCGCTGAGGGTCTGGCAGGCCTTGCAGGCCAAGGCCCCGGCGATGGCCGCCGAATAGGGAGGACGAACCCATGTATGCTTTCGACTATCACAAGCCGTCCTCCGTTCAGGAGGCCGCATCGCTGCTGGCCAGCAAGGAAGACGCCACCGTCGTCGCCGGGGGCCAGACCCTGATCCCCACCCTGAAGCACAGGCTGGCCCAGCCGACCGACCTGGTCGATCTGTCGGGCGTGGCCGAGCTTAAGGGCGTCAAGATGGACGGCGACACGCTCGTCATCGGTGCCATGACCACCCATGCCGACGTGGCAGCGGACGCCACGGTGCGTTCGGCCATCCCGGCGTTAGCCGATCTGGCCGATGGCATCGGTGACGCCCAGGTGCGCAATTGCGGCACGATCGGCGGGTCGGTCTCGAACAACGATCCAGCCGCCGACTATCCTGCCGCCCTGCTGGCACTTGGCGCGACGGTCGTTACCACCAACCGGTCGATTTCCGCCGACGATTTCTTCACCGGCATGTTCGACACCGCACTTGAGCCAGGCGAGATCGTCACCGAGATCCGCTTTCCCAAGCCCGCGCGTGCCGCCTACGCCAAGTTCCCGAACCCGGCCAGCCGCTATGCCATCGTCGGTGTCATGGTGGCGGAAAGCAGCGGTCAGATCCGCGTCGCGGTGACCGGCGCCGGCCAGGACGGCGTCTTCCGAGCGACCGAAATCGAACAGGCGCTGGCCGGCACGTTTAGCGCCGATGCCGCCAAGGCCGTGAAGGTGTCGCCGGATACCATGAGCGCGGACATCCACGCTTCGGCGGACTATCGTGCTCACCTGGTGTCTGTCATGGCCTCGCGCGCGGTCGCTGCTTGCAGCTAGCCCGCAAGGTCCTATCTCTTGGGGGCGCGGCGCCAATTGCCGCGCCCTTTTGCTATGCCGACGCCGAAACTGCTCCATCGCGGGCACGATTGGGCGCATCGATAGTTCTGGAGCCCATCCTGCCGGACCAGCCAATCATCGAACCGCCGCTCGACGGCAAACGATCGCTTGCCGCCCAGCCCATCATCGATTGGTTGCTGTCGGACGCGCGTGTCCTCGAAGGCTGCGGGGCGCTGCTAGAGGGCATTGCCAATCGGCTCGTCGAGGCGGGGCTGCCGGTTGACCGGGCAACATCGCACGTGCCTGCCTTGCACCCCCAGATGTCGGCGCTCAGCTATTTCTGGCTCTCCAACGGCGGCCTTCTGGATGCGCAGCGGGTCGACCGTCGCATCAGCGCCTCGCGAACGTACCATCACAGTCCGGTCGCGGTGATGCATCGCACCCGTGCGCTGGTGCGCCGCCGTCTTGCGGGTCCCGAGGCCGAGTTGGACTTCCCTCTGTTAGAAGAGATCGCCGCCGAAGGCTATACGGACTATGCGGTCTTCCCGTTGCCATTTGGCGGCCGCACGCCTGCGGCCTTCAGCCTGTCGACGCGGGCGCCGGAAGGGTTTTCCGACGAGCAAATCGCACTGATCCAGGCTATTAGCCCCGCATTGAGCGCGGCGTCGGAAATCCTTGCCAACCGGCACATCGCCGCGATGCTGCTGGACACCTATGTCGGCCACGAGGCCGGCGAGCGCATTCTGAAGGGCCAGGTCACGATTGGCAGCAGCCAGACGATCGATGCGATCATCCTGTTTTGCGACATGCGCAATTTCACCAGCCTGTCCGAACGGCTGGAGCGCGGGCCGCTCTTGGAACTGCTGAATGACTATTTCGCCTGTATCGTCGCACCGCTGCGCAAGGCCGGCGGCGAAGTTCTGAAGTATCTGGGCGACGGGATGCTGGCGATCTTCAATCTGGATCGCGAGGAGGATGAGGAAGCGGCCTGCGCGAAGGCCATGATCGCCGCGCTGGAGTCGGTCGACCTGATCGGGAAGAAGAATGCCGAGCGGGTCGAGGCCGGCAAGGTGCCCTTTGCCGCCGGTATCGCGCTCCACCGGGGAGAAGTGCTCTACGGCAATATCGGCGCGGAGGACCGGCTGGACTTCACCGTGATCGGCCCGGCCGTCAATCGGGCCTCGCGGATCGAGGCGTTATGCCCCATTATCGGCAAGCCGATCCTGACCTCGCGTGCCTTCGCCCGCGCCTGCCCCGTGCGTCTGCTGTCCGTCGGCAAGCACAAGCTGAGGGGCGTGCCGAGGCCGCAAGAGATCTTCACCCCCGGCCTTTCGATCCAATCCTGAGTATTAACGAGCCGTCCGCGCGATCATGACCAAACCCCTGCCCGCCTCCGTCGACGATACGGTCACCCTGCTGCAAAGCGGCGACTATGTGCCGGACCGGTCCCTGTCGACCGCCCTGTTCCTGGCCCTGCGGCTGGGCCGCCCCCTGTTCCTGGAGGGCGAGGCCGGCGTCGGCAAGACGGAGATCGCGAAGGTACTGGCGGCCACGCTAGGCCGGCGACTGGTGCGGCTGCAATGCTATGAAGGCTTGGACGTCGCCTCGGCGGTCTATGAGTGGGACTATCCCCGCCAGATGCTGGAAATCCGTCTGGCGGAGGCGGCCGGCCAAAGCGACCGGGACGAGATCGCGTCGGACATCTTCTCCGAACGGTTCCTGCTGCGCCGTCCGCTGTTGCAGGCGCTGGAGCCGGACATCGAAGGCGCGCCGATCCTGCTGATCGACGAGTTGGACCGCACCGACGAGCAGTTCGAGGCCTTCCTGCTGGAGGTGCTGTCGGACTATCAGATCACCGTGCCGGAGATCGGCACGGTGAAGGCCGAAACGCCGCCGATCACCATCATCACCTCGAACCGGACCCGCGAGATCCACGACGCGCTGAAGCGCCGCTGTTTTTACCATTGGGTCGACTATCCCGATGCCCATCGCGAACGCCAGATCATCGCCGTTAGGAGCCCTGGCGCGCCGGCCGCGTTGTCTGCCCAGGTGGTCGCGTTCGTGCAGAAGCTGCGTCAGGACAAGGACCTGTTCAAGGCCCCTGGGGTCGCCGAAACGATCGACTGGGTTCAAGCGCTGTCTGAACTGGACGCGATCGAGCTCGACCCTCGAACCATCGACGATACGCTGGGTACCTTGCTTAAATATCAAGATGATATCGAGCGTATTAAAGGTGAACCCGCAGCACGACTGCTTGCCGACATCAGGGCCGAACAGGCGGCGCACGCCTGAGTTTCGATGCCAACGGCGCTTCCAGACAGCGAGATCACCTTCACGCCGTCCAAGACGGGGCAACTCGCGGCCAACATCATGCAGTTCTGCCGAACGCTGCGCGCCGCCGGCTTGCCGATCGGCCCGGGCAAGGTGCTGACCGCGATCGAGGCCGCGACAACGGTCGGGGTCGCCGACCGGACCGACTTTTTCTGGGCCCTGCATTCCGCCCTGATCAATCGGCGGGACCAGCGCGAGATCTTCGACCAGGTCTTTCACATCTTCTGGCGCAACCCGGACATCTTGCGTCGGGCCATGTCCCTGCTGCTGCCGACCATCGATCCGGGCCCGGGCAGCGATCAAGGTGCGCCGATCCAAAGACGCGTTGTCGATGCTATCCGTAAAGAGGAACCGTCCCCGCGCCGCGCCGAGAATGAAGACGAGCCGCCGACGGTCGAGTTGGACGCACGTCTGACCTTCTCTGCCAAGGAAAAACTGGCGTCGAAAGACTTCGAGCAGATGACCGCGGAGGAAATCGCCGCCGCCAAGAAGGCCATCTCCGCCTTGAGGCTGCCGATCCCGGCCGTCCGGACGCGCCGGTTTCAACCGACCAGCCGGATCGATCGCGTCGACCCGCGCCGCACGCTGCGCCGCAGCCTGCGTGGCGGTGGTGCGATCATCGACATCGCCCATCGCCACCGGGTCCATCGGCCGCCGCCTCTGGTCGTGCTGTGCGATATCTCGGGTTCCATGAGCCAGTATTCGCGCACGCTGCTGCACTTTTTGCATGCCATCACCAGCGATCGTGATCGCGTCCACAGCTTCGTCTTCGGCACCCGACTAACCAACATCACACGGCCGTTGCGGCACCGTGACGTCGATCTGGCGCTCGGCAAGATCGGCGAAAGCGTGCAGGATTGGTCCGGCGGCACCCGCATCGGCGCCTGCCTGCACGACTTCAACCGGCATTGGTCGCGGCGGGTCCTGGCCCAAGGCGCGGTCGTCTTGCTGATCACAGATGGCCTCGATCGCGATACCGGCGAGGCGCTGGACCGCGAGATCGAGCGGCTGAAAAAGAGCTGCCGCAGCCTGCTGTGGCTCAATCCCCTGTTGCGCTATGAGGGCTTCGCCCCAAAATCCATAGGCGCACGGGCGATCGTTCGCCACGTGGACGCGATGCTGCCGGCGCACAATCTGGACAGCCTGGAAGCGCTCGTTGAGGCGCTGAGCGGCGAGCAAAGGCATCTCGGCACCGACATGCGAGACTGGCGCGCCCTAGCGGAGGGTTAGGTGATGCAGAGTGATGACATCTTGTCCCTGGCGGCGGACTGGCACGCGGCGGGCCGGCAGGTCGCTCTGGCCACCGTCGTCAGCACCTGGGGCTCCTCCCCACGTCCGGCCGGCAGCCATCTGTTGATCGATCGCGACGGCGCGATGATGGGCTCCGTTTCCGGCGGCTGTATCGAGGGCGCGGTCGTGCGCGAGGCGCGGGAGGTCATCGACACGGGCCAGCCTAAGCTGCTGGACTATGGCGTCACCAACGAACAGGCCTGGGATGTCGGGCTCGCCTGCGGTGGCAAGGTGCAGGTCTACGTCGAAAAACTGTCCTGAGCGCCGCCCCATGAAGGTCGAAACTCTGGAAAAGCTGAACGACGCGCGCCAAGACAGCCGGCCGTCGGTGCTAATAACAGACATCAAAAACGGCGATCAGTCGGTTGTTATTGAAGGAGATTGGTTTGGCGAAGTCGCCGGGTCGATCATTCTCAATGACAACGCAGCGCGGATCTTGCGCGAGGATCGGGCGCGCACCGTCGAAAGCGACGGGCGTCAGTTTTTCGTCCAGCCGTTCAACCCGCCCCTGCGCCTGATCGTCGTGGGCGCGGTCCATATCTCGCAGGCGCTGGTGCCGATGGCGGCGCTCGCCGGCTACGCCGTCACGGTCATCGACCCCAGGCGCGGCTTTGCCAATGACGAGCGGTTTCCGAACGTCACGCTGCTGGACGCCTGGCCCGACGAGGGCCTTTCGGAGCTGGCGCCCGATGCCAGAACCGCCGTGGTTACCTTGACGCACGACCCGAAGCTGGACGATCCCGCGCTCGATGTCGCCCTGCGGTCGGACGCATTCTATGTCGCCGCCCTGGGCAGCAAACGCACCCACGCCGCGCGCCTGGAGCGACTGACGGCACTCGGCCACGATCAGGCCGCGTTGGACCGGATTCACGGGCCGGCCGGCTTGCCCCTGGGCGCGGTATCGCCGGCGGAGATTGCCGTCTCCGTGCTCGGCCAAATGACCCAGGTGTTGCGCCGCCGGGACGACGCGGCGTGATCTTTGACGATCTGCCCTTGAGCCAGGCCGAGGGCGCCATCCTCGCCCACTCGGTGCGGCAAGGCTCCGTTACGCTCAAGAAGGGGCACCTGCTAACCGCCGAGGACATCGCCGCGCTGAGACAGGCTGGCCGGCAAAACGTGGTTGCCGCCCGGCTGGAGGTCGGCGACGTTCACGAAGACGAGGCCGCCGCCAGGCTTGCCGTCGCCCTGGCCGACGAGACGCTTGTGGCCGGCGAAGCGCGTACCGGTCGGGTAAACCTGTACGCCAAGGAGGCCGGCGTTGCCGTGATCGATGCCGAGCGGCTGAACCGCATCAACGGCATCGACGAGGCGGTCACGGTCGCGACGCTGCCGGCAATGGCCGTGGTCGAGCCCAACCAGATGGTCGCGACCATCAAGATCATCCCGTTCGCCGCCCCCACCAGCGCACTTTCGCTTGCCGAGACGATTGGCGGCCAGCATGACCGGGGGCCGGTGCTGCGCGTGGCGGCCTGGCGACCGCGGAAGGTCGGCTTGATCCAAACCCGGCTGCCGGGCACGCAGGCCAAGGTTCTGGACAAGACGACGCAGATCACCGCCGACCGGCTTCAGGGCATGGCCAGCGATCTGGCCCGCGAGCGGCGGTGCGAGCACAGCGCGAAGACCGTTGCGGGCGAGATTCGGTTCATGGCGCAGGCCGGCGTCGACATCGTTTTGATGGCCGGCGCGTCCGCCATCACCGACCGACGCGATGTCTTGCCGGCCGCGCTTGAGGCCGCGGGCGGCACGGTCGAGCACTTCGGTATGCCAGTCGACCCCGGAAATCTTTTGATGGTGGGCAAGCTCGGCGCCGTGCCGGTGCTCGGCCTGCCCGGCTGCGCCCGGTCACCGAAGCTGAACGGTTTCGACTGGGTGTTGCAGCGGCTGGTCGCCGGCCTAGACGTCACCAAAGACGACGTGACCGCGATGGGCGTGGGTGGCCTTCTGACCGAGATTCCCAGCCGGCCCCAGCCACGCGACCAGGTATCCAAGCCCGCATCGACGCCGGCGCCGAAGGTACCGCGCGTTGCTGCCCTGGTGCTGGCCGCCGGACAGTCGCGCCGCATGGGCGCCCGCAACAAGCTGCTGGCGAAGATTGATGCCAAGCCAATGGTGGCCCGTGTCGTCGACGCGGCCCTGGACAGCGAGGCGAAGAGCGTCGTGGTGGTCACTGGGCACGAGGCGGAGGCCGTCGAACGGGTACTGGCCGACCGGCCGGTGCGCTTCGTGCACAACCCCGATTTCGCGGCCGGCCTCAGCACCTCTCTGCAGGCAGGGTTATCTGCCCTGGATCGCGACATCGACGCGTTCCTGGTCCTTCTGGGCGACATGCCGCGCATGTCCGCAGACATTATCGACGAGCTGATTGCCACCTTCGATCCAAGCGCCGGCCGGGCCATCATCGTGCCGACCTATGACGGCAAACGCGGCAACCCAGTGCTTTGGGACCGGCACTTCCTGGCTGAGATGCATACCCTTGCGGGGTGATGTCGGGGCGCGCCATCTGATTGGTCACCATGCCGAGCAGGTCGCCGAGGTGGCCTTCGCCGACGATGCCATTCTGCTGGACATCGACACCGAGACGGCGCTAGAGGCAGTCAAGAATAAGGCCAACCCCCAGCCATGATCGACCAGCTTTATCAAGATGCCATCCTGAAACACGCCAAGGCCGCGGTCGGCCAGGGCAAGCTCGACGCGCCCACCGGATCGGCCATGGTCGATAATCCGCTGTGCGGCGATCGGGTCACGGTGGACATCACGCTCGACGGTGATCGCATCGCTGCGGTCGGTCACCATGTGCGCGGCTGTCTGCTCTGCCAGGCCTCGGCATCGATCCTGGCCAAGAACCTGCCCGGGCGTTCGGTCGAAGACCTGCAGGCGGTGGCCACAGCCATCGACGCCATGGTGCGCGACGGCGCCGAAACGCCGGCAGGCTGGCCCGATCTGGCCGCTTTCGAGCCGGTTCACGGCGTGCGCAGCCGGCATGAATGCGTGTTGCTGCCGTTTGAAGCGGCGCGCAAGGCGGTGGAAAAAGGCCTCGTCAGCGCCTGATCAGGCCTTGATGAGACTGACCCAGCGGTCGACCAGCTGGCGCCCGTAAACGGCGGCACGATCGGAAAACTGGTCGAGTTCGCTGCGCAGCCGTGCGATCAGGCCCGGGTTTTCGTATTCCAGCTTGATACCGGAATGGGCGATCCAGTCCACGACGATCTCGCGTGTCACCTCGAAGTGGAATTGTACGGCGTATTGGGCACGACCGATCCGCATCGCCTGATTGCGACAAATCTCATTAGTGCTCAACAACACGGCCGTTTCCGGCAAGTCGAACGTGTCGCCGTGCCACTGCATTTGGGGCCAGGGATCGCCGCCTCCGAACAGCGGATCGTCGGCGGCTTGCTTGGTCGTGCTCAAGGGCGAGAAGCCGATTTCCATCTCGTCGAGCTTGCGCACAGCGGCACCGTGCGCGCGGGCCATGATTTGGGCGCCGAGGCAGATGCCCAAGGTTGGCCGGTCGGCCTCAGCAAACTGGCGCATAAGGGCCGCCTCTTCGGCCAGATAGGGCCAGGTCTCAAAGTCAGCGGCGGACTGGACACCGCCTAACGCCACCAAGGCGTCGTAATCGCCCACATCGTTGGGCACCCGGTCGCCGTCATCGGCCCGCAGCACGACGGTATCGGCGCCGTCTGCGACCAATCGGTCACCGACCAATCCGGCCGGCGCAAACGCGTCATTCTGTAAGATCAGGATCCGCATCAAACCCGTTCACAGGTCGTCAAGCGGGTAAATCGGCCGGCGCACCTTGGCGAAAGTGAGGCTGTCATAGTCGGAGGTCGTCACGCCAGGGCCGGCACATTCGACAACATGGCGCACCACCGGCCAAAAGCCGGCCCGCCAATGGACGCGGCTTTTCAGCATGATGAAGCGCTTCTCGGCCGGATCGATACCAAGCGCATGCAGGCAGCCCACGTCCCACGGCTCATGATGACGGTCGATGACCACGATCTGGATCTTGCCGGTGTCCAGCACCACCGTGCGGCCCATCACGACCTCGACGCCAGTATACATCGGCCCACGGATCGTATAGCGGCCGTCGGAGATCAGGCGCACACGTCCGGAGACGGTCAGCGGCTGGCCCGTCAGCCCGATGGCCGGCATATACAGCTTTCCGCCCAGCGGCAGCGTCACCGCCGCACCGACGCCCGCCGCCGTCATCGCGGCCACGGCGTCCGGGTCGTGGATGGCGAAGGCGACGGCATTGTCCAGATCCTGGTCGATCATCTCGCCCAGCACGGTCATGACGTCCTGGGCGCCGCCGGAACCGCAATTGTCGCAATGATCCAGCAGTAGGATGGGCCCGTCCTGCAGGTGTTTGGCGCGGGCGATGGCGTCGCGCGCCGGAACGCTGCGATAGACGAAGTCCGCCCGGCGCTGCCAGGCCAGGTCGAGGATGCGGTCGCACGCACGCTCGGCGCCATCACGATCGCCATCGGCGACGGTGACGACGCTGAGGCCGGCATCGTGAATGTCCGCGTGGGGAAAACCGCCGAAGACGCTGGCCGCCAACAGGCCGGATCGCTCTTCGGCGCGTGCCGCGTCGATCAAATCGCGCATCGGGGCCTCGTCGGTCCCCTGGCGCATGATGTGGGGCAGCATGGGGCGATTGCCCCACACCGTCACCGGCTTGCAGTCGCCGGCCACTGCCTTGAAGGCGATTTCGCCGGCCTGGCGGCCCGTCTCGTACATGTCCGTGTGAGGATAAGTCTTGAAGCCGACCACGATGTCGGCGTTGTCGACGATGGCGTCGGAGAGGTTGCCGTGCGAGTCCAGCGCCACGGCAATGATGGCGTCGGGCGCCAACTGCCGCAGGCTGGCGACCAAGGCGCCCTCACCGTCATCGGAGGTTTCGGTCACCATGGCGCCGTGCAGGTCGAGCAGGATCAGGTCGCAGCCCTTGGCGACCTCCGCCGCCACCGCGTCGTTCAGCGCTTGATCCGCCTCTGCCGCAACCGGCCCACTTGGCCAAGCCTCGGCCGCGACCGGGACCGCGATGTCGGCACCCGCCGCCTCGGCCAGTTCGATATACGCGCCGATCGGCGTGGCGGTGTTCTTGTACTGGCGATAGGCCGCGTTGCCCCAATAGGGGCCGCCATCGCCAAACCGTTCCAGCGGTGTCGGCACCGGCGAAAACGTGTTCGTTTCGTGTTTGATCATCGCGATGACGACGCGCATTGACCCCTCCACTGTTGCGCAATCGCTACCGCTGCGCTGAGCCCCCTGTTCTGGTCTGTCTAGCATATCAGGGTTCGTGAGGATGGCATTGTCCGTCGGCGCGATCTGTCGCACGGTCGCCTCGTGCTTCGACCCTACTTCACGACCATCGATGGCTGAGCCCGGCCCGTCGGCCCAGCAGAGACCGCCCTGGTCCATCATCGGCGCGCCGATTTGGCACCGGCGCATGTGGGCCGTCGCCCTGCCGATCATGATCGCCAATGCCACGACGCCCCTGCTCGGCATGGTCGACACGGCCGTCGTCGGACATCTGGGCGACCCGGTCTATATCGGCGCGGTCGGCGCCGGCGCCGTGCTGTTCAGTCTGGTGTTCTGGGGTTTCGGTTTTCTGCGCATGGGCACGACCGGCCTGATCGCCCAGGCCAGAGGGGCCGATGACCGGGACCGGCTGCGCACCGTTCTGGGCCAGGCCGGGCTGCTTGCCCTATTCCTGGGCCTGCTGCTGATTGCGGTCAGCCAGCCCTTGCGGGAACTGGCCTTGTCCCTGATCGATGTCAGCGACGCCGTCGCCGACGAGGCGCGCGGCTATTTCGACATGCGCATACTGGGCGCGCCGGCGACGCTGCTGAACTACGTCCTGATGGGATGGTTCTTGGGCATCAATCGGGCCGGTCTGGTGCTGGTCACCCAGCTTTTCCTGAACCTGACCAACATCGTGCTGAGCGTTCTGTTCGTCGTCGGATTCGGCTGGGGCGTGCCCGGCGTGGCGATCGCGTCGGCGGTGGCGGAGTATCTGGCGCTGATCTTGGGTGTGGTCTTGGTCGCCCGTTCCCTATCCTTCCTCGGCGGACATCTTCGCTGGCGTCAGGTTTTCAATACCCGCACGATCAAAAGGCTGCTTGCCGTCAACCTCGATATCTTCATTCGTACGCTCTGCCTGCAAGCGGCTTTCCTATGGTTTACGTCCGTCGGCGGCTCGCTGGGCAATCTGGTGCTGGCGGCGAACGTCGTGCTGCTGCAGTTCCATACCCTGAACGCCTTCATTCTGGACGGCTATGCCTTCGCCTGCGAGACGCTGATCGGCGACCGGGTCGGTGCCGGCGACACACGTGGGCTGCGACAGGCCGTGCGCGCGGCGACGTTCTGGGCGGCCCTGACGGCCGTCGTACTGGCCGGGTTTTTCTGGCTGGCCGGCGACGGGATCATCGCGCTGATGACCGATCTGGAGACTGTGCGCGCCGCCGCCGGCAGCTATCTGCCCTGGGCCGTGGCACTGCCGATCGTTTCGGTCTGGAGCTATCTCTTGGACGGCATTTTCGTGGGCGCGACCCGCACCGCCGCCATGCGCAACTCGATGATCGTCTCGCTGATCGGCTTTATCGCCCTGCAACAGATCTTCACGCCGATCTGGGACAATGACGGGCTGTGGCTGGCCATGTTGGGCTTTATGGCGCTGCGGGCCGTCACCCTCGGCAGCGCCTACCCCGCCTTGTTGCAGACCGTGACCCGGCGATGCCAGGCGGCCTAGTTTTCGCTTCAAAGCACGGTCGAAACCGGCATACTTGACCAAAGGGTCAGATTTCCTTCCGGCCACCCAGTTCGAAACAGAGAGGCAAACCCCATGGCCATCGTCAAAGGCGGGCTGATCCAAACGAAACTGCACGGCAGCACCGACGACAGCACCGAACAGATCCGCGACAAGATGCTGGCGGCCCACATCCCGTTCATCGAGCGGGCGGGCGAGGCCGGGGTCCAGGTGCTGTGCCTGCAAGAGGTGTTCAACCAGCCCTATTTCTGCCCCTCGCAGGACGTCAAATGGTACGCCGCCGCAGAGAAAATCCCCGACGGCCCGACCACGAAGTTGATGCAGGAATACGCCAAGAAATACTCCATGGTCATCGTCGTGCCGATCTATGAGGAGCACATCACCGGCGTCTACTTCAATACCTGCGCCGTGATCGACGCGGACGGCAAATATCTTGGCAAGTTCCGCAAGATCCACATCCCGCAGGTGGCCGGCTTTTGGGAGAAGTTCTTCTTCAAGCCCGGCAATCTCGGCTATCCGGTGTTCGACACCGCCTATTGCAAGCTGGGCGTCTATATCTGCTATGACCGGCACTTTCCCGAAGGCTGGCGCGCCCTGGCGCTGAACGGGGCGGAATACATCGTCAACCCGTCGGCCACCGTGGCGGGCCTGAGCCAGTATCTTTGGAAGCTGGAACAGCCGGCCTCGGCCGTCGCCAACGGAGTTTTCATCGGCGCGGTCAACCGTGTGGGCGTTGAAGAGCCGTGGAGCATCGGCCGGTTCTACGGCTCAAGCTACATCGTCGACCCGCGCGGCAATTTCCTGTGCGAGGCCAGCGAAGACCAGGAAGAGCTGGTGACCGCCGACATGGATCTCGACCAGGTGCGCGAAGTGCGCAATCTGTGGCAGTTCATGCGCGACCGGCGGCCAGAGACCTACGACGCGCTGACCGCGCCCTGAGGACCTGGCTCCGCCTCGGCGGCGAGCCGCCAGACCGCCTCTTCGGCTGCCGACTTCGTGCCGCTGAGGCGAACGGCGACGACCGTCAGCACGCTTGACGGCAACTCGTCGCTGAGATCGGCGAGTTCGCCCGCGGCGATGTCGCTGGCGCCTAGCGACTCTGGGATCCAGGCGACGCCGACGCCCGACAGGGCCAGTTGCAGCGCGGCCAGCGTCAGGGCGGTTTCGGCCCTGCGGCGGATGACGTCGCCACCCTTGATCGCCGGGAAGACCTCCTGGCTCAAGACCTGCCCGAGCGACACGTCCGCCGGATAGGCGACCACGGCAAGCGGCCCGGCCTTGAGCTGACGTCGGACGGTCTTGAGTTCCGCGCTGGCGATCACCGGGATCAGACGCTCGCTGCGAACCTCGACCTGTTCCAGGAAGTCCTCGTCCGCCGGCAACGGGTCGGCGACGGACCGGTAGAGCAAGGCGATGTCGGCCTGCTTGGTCATCAGCATGGCGTAACACTCGTCCCGGTTCGCCGAGCGCAAGCGGATCGAGATGTCCGGATCAGGTGCCAGCCGCTTGACCAGCTCCGGGGCGATCGTGGCCGCGATGGCATGCTGGCTGGTGATCACGACGCGGTTCTGGGTTTCGCGGTCCTGACGCTTCAATTCGTAGACCAGGTCGCGCAGGCTGGCGGCCAGTTCCTGCATCTTCTGCTGTTGGTCGCGCACGGCCTTGCGCAACTGCACCGGCTTGCG
Source organism: Pseudomonadota bacterium (assembly GCA_039177555.1). GTDB lineage: Bacteria > Pseudomonadota > Alphaproteobacteria > DSM-16000 > Inquilinaceae > JANQGH01. Next base: position 101,922 of record JBCDFV010000009.1, read on the forward strand.
CGACCGGTCGACCAGGTCGACGCCGACATAGCGTTCGATGGTGCGGATGCGGCGCGAAAAGGCCGGCTGAGTCAGCAGCCGTTGCTCCGCCGCGCGGTTCAGCGACCCAGTTTCCAGCACCGCGAGCAAATCCTCAAGCCACTCTAGTCTCATATCGGCTCCTAAGATGCGGGTTGGGCATATTATCCCAGGATTTTTGCATTTGAATGCGGCCTTACGGAAGTCAATACTCACTTCAGGTATTTTAGAAAGGTCTGACACCCATGCATCTTGCGCGCTTTCCGAGACTCCGCCTGGCCCATCTGCCGACCCCGCTGGAACCGATGAAACGGCTGTCGAAGGAGCTTGGCGGCCCCGAGATCTGGATCAAACGCGACGACTGCACCGGTCTGTCGACCGGCGGTAACAAGACCCGCAAGCTTGAGTTCCTGATGGCCGAGGCCGAGGCCGAAGGCGCGGACCTGGTGATTACCCAGGGGGCGACCCAGTCAAACCACGCGCGCCAGACGGCCGCGTTTGCCGCCAAGCTGGGCGTGGATTGCCACATCCTGCTGGAAGACCGCACCGGGTCGACCGACCCGAACTACAATGAAAACGGCAACGTCTTCCTCGACCATCTGCATGGCGCCACCGCCGAAAAGCGCGGGCCGGGCCTGGACATGAATGCCGAGATGGTGGCGGTTGCCGACGGCTTTCGCGAGGGCGGCCGCAAGGTCTACACCATTCCGGGCGGCGGCTCGAACCCGACCGGGGCGCTCGGCTACGTGAATTGCGCTTTTGAACTGGTGCATCAGGCCAACGATGTGGGTTTGGTGATCGACCGGATCGTGCACGCGACCGGCAGCGCCGGCACCCAGGCCGGCATGATCGTCGGCCTGAAGGCGATCAACGCCAACATCCCGCTGCTCGGCTTCGGCGTGCGCGCGCCCCAGCCGAAGCAGGAGGAAAGCGTCTACAATCTCGCCGTGCAGACGGCCGAGAAGCTGGGCTCGCCCGGCATCGTACGGCGCGAGGACGTGGTCGCGAACACGGACTATGTCGGCGAAGGTTACGGCATCCCGACCGAGGGCACTTTGGAGGCGATCGAGATGTTCGCGCAGTTGGAGGGCATTCTTCTGGACCCGGTCTATTCCGGCAAGGGCGCTGCCGGGCTGATCGACTTCATCCGCAAGGGCCAGTTCAAGAAGGGCGAGAAGATCGTCTTCCTGCACACCGGCGGCGCAGCCGCCCTGTTCGGCTATACTGCCGCCTTCAACTTTAGCGACCGGCCGCTGGCAGTTGCGGCCGAATAGGAAGCTCCGAAGCCAACGATGACAGACGGTGCAGCCAAGCGACGGATCGGGGTCTTAGGGGGCATGGGCCCCGAGGCCACCGTCCTGTTCATGTCGCGCGTGATCACGCTGACGCCGGCCCGGGACGACCGCGATCACGTGCCCCTGATCGTCGACGACAACACGCAAGTGCCGTCGCGGATCAAGGCACTGATCGAAAAAACCGGGGAGGACCCGGCGCCTGTGCTGGCGGAGATGGCGCGCCGTTTGGAAGCGGTCGGGGCCGAGGCGCTGGCGATGCCGTGCAACACCGCCCACCATTTCGCGCCCGCGATTGTGGATGCCGTCGACATACCGTTCTTGAACATGGTCGACTTGGCGGTCGAGCGCGTCGCGCCATTGGCCCAGGCCAACAAGCGCGTCGGGCTGCTGGCTTCGCCCGCCGTCCGGCTCATAGGCCTGTTTGACCGGCCCTTCGCCGAACGCGGCATCTCGCTGCTGTATCCCGACGATGATGACCGTCTGCTCGCGGCAATCCGCGCCATCAAGGTCGACAGCACCGACGCATCGGCGGTTCAGACGCTGCGCGCTGCGGCGGCAGAACTGACCGCCAAGGGCGCAGAGGTTCTGGTCATCGCCTGTTCGGAGTTTTCGATCATCGCCGATACGGTGGAGAGTTCGGTCGCGGTCGTCGACACGATCGACGTTCTGGCGCAAGCGGCGATCGACTTTGCCAGCAACCGAGACGACGGCTCCAACGATACCGACGGCGATTGGCGGATGAGCGCCTGACCAATAGCAGCTACCTGTCGGCTTTGGTCAGCCGCTCGCGAAAGCTCTCCAGTTCGTTCGGGTCCAGCGCCGCCACCTCCCCTTCCGACGGAAAACTGCCAGACGCGATGTCTTGGCGGAAGGCCGTCAATGCGCGCACCCGCTCCTCACGAACCTGGCGGTAAAGGCCGGCCAGATCGCCATAGGCCCTGGCGTGTCGGGGCCGGCTGTCGGTTTCGCCGCAGATATCGGCCATGAACAGGAACAGGACATCCGCATGCCGGCCCGAGCCCAGTGACACGGTGACCAGGCCGCTGCGCTTTGTCAGTTCCGCCATGACGGGTGCGGGGATCAGTTCGGCCTCGACGGCGAAACCGCCGGCATCTTCCAACCGCTTGAAGCGCCTATAGAGTTCAAACGCCTCGTCCGCCGTCTTGCCAAAAGCCCGCATGGACCCGACCCAGGTGGATTTGCGCGGCACCAGACCGAGATGGCCCATGACCGGGATGTCCTCCTTGGCCAGCATCTCGACAACGGCCGGGCCGCGACTGGTGATGACCGCGTCGGCCCCGGTGGTCAGCGCCCCGATGGCTGCGCGCAGGATCTCGTCGTCGGAGATGTTGTCGGCAAAGCCGAGCGCGGCCGTAACAAAGACATGCGCGGACCCGCGCCGGACCTCGGCGACATTGCGTGCGCGGCAGATCAGCATTTCGCAGCCTGAGGCTTCGGCCGCCGCCGCTTCGTCCGCCGTATCGGCCGTGACCTGGCAGAAGGTCTCCTTGCCCTTCGCAGCAATCAGATCGGCGACCGTCAGCTTGCGCAGCGCTGGACGCGCGCCCCAGTCATAGATCCGCTTCATGGCCGTGCGCTCCACTCTCTGCGTCTATCGAGACACATCGGCTACATCTTGTCGGCGTAATAGTCGGGCGCGACGGTGCCCGGCTTGCTGAACCATTGCGGCACGTCGACGCCGGAATAGAGCAGGATGTTGCCCCAGGGGTCGAACGCGCCGGTCCGGACGATGGCCTTTGCCCGACCGGCCAACTCGCCGAGGATCTGCGTGTGCGGAACGGTCTCGTGGTCGGCGTCGGGAAACAGGCGCTTCACAGTCTGGAGCAGCGGCTGGTTGTTCGTGGTCACGTCGTCGGCATAGGCAACCTTCTCGGCGATGAAGGCATCGGCCACGGCCCCAAGAACGGTCGCCAGATCCGGTACGTCGGGCGCGATCGCCAGGTCGATCCGCCAGGCATCGGACGGGATCGGGAACCCGGCATCGCAGACGATCAGCAAATCGCCATGGCCCATCGAGGCGATGGCGTGGCTAAGCTCCGAATTCAACAGGCGTCCGCGTTTCATCACGATTCCCCCTTGGTTGTTCCATAATGGTCTTGGTGAAGCGCCGTGGCTTGCGCGCGCGTCGGCAGTGACGGGATGACGCCGAGCTTTGTGCAGGCGAGCGCGCCGCAGGCGCAGCCAAACCGCACCGCGTCGAGGACGGACCGCCCCTCGCCCAGCGCCACCGCCAAGCCGGCATTGAAGGCATCGCCCGCGCCGGTGGTGTCGACGACATCCACGCGGCAGCCGGGCACGATCTCGTCGATGGTGTCGGTCAGAACCAGCGTGCCGCGATCGCCCATGGTGACGATCAGGTTGCTGGCACCCCTGCCCCTCAGCTCGAGCGCCAGATCCGGGGTCGGGCGCGGATCGTCCGCTGCCAGCCCGAGCAGAATGCGCAGCTCGCTTTCGTTGGGCGTCAGATAGTCGACCGATGCGAACATGTCCGCCGGCACGGCCCGCGCCGGTGCGGGATTGAAGATTGTCGTAACTCCGTGCTTGCGACCAAGCGCCATCGCCCTCTGGGCCGCCGGCACCGAGATCTCCAGCACCGACATCACGATGTCGCTGGCGGCGATCAGGTCCTCCGCCGTGTCGACGAAGGCGGGGTCCATCAGCTCGTTCGCACCCATGTCGAGAATGATAAAATTGTCGCCTTCGGTGTTCAGGATGATGAAGCCGACACCCGTGGCGCGTTCGCCCGTCAGCATCAGATGGTCGGTGCCGACGCCCTCGCGGGCATAAAGCTCCGTGCCGACCTCGCCCAGCTTGTCGTCGCCGATGATCGCCGCCAGCGACGAGCTTGCGCCCAGCCGGGCGGTGGCAACGGCCTGGTTCGAGCCCTTGCCGCCCGGCCCCATGTCGAAGTCGGAGCCCAGCAAGGTCTGGCCAAACACAGGCAGTTCCGGCGTGCGCATGGTCATGCCGACAGCGAAGCTGCCAATCACCGCGATCTTCGGACCTGCCATTCCCGTCCTCCGTCGGCTCGTTGTCCCTTGGCCGGCACTAGCCGGCCGCCTCCGCCCTGGCCCGCTCCCGTCCCGGCGGCATCGGCCGGGTCACGTCCTGGCCCATGGCGTGCGACAGGATCGTCTCCTCGTCGATGTCGTCTCCGCTCAGCTCGGCGCGAAGCTTGCCCTGATGCAAGACCAGGATGCGCGAACACTGGCCGATCAGTTCGGGCATTTCTGAGGATACCAACAAGATGCCAACGCCGTCGGCGGCCAGCTTGGCCAAAATGCCGTAGATCTCGGCCTTGGCGCCAACGTCGATGCCGCGTGTCGGCTCGTGCAGGACCAGCAAGCTGGGCGTCGTTGCCAGCCCGCGCGCGATGATGATCTTCTGCTGATTGCCGCCGCTGAGGGTGCGGATCTTCTGTTTCAGATGCGCGATGCGCGCGTCCAGCCGTTTGACATAGCTGTCGCCGACAGTGCGCATCCTGCGGCGGTTCAGGATACCGAGCCGGCTGACTCTGTCGAGGGACGCGGCCACGATGTTGTCCTGCACGCTCATGGACAAGAGGGCGCCGACCCCGCGCCTGTCGGCCGGAACCAGGGCCATGCCCCCTTTGATGGCGGCCGATGTCGACTGAGGCGTCAGCGGCCGGCCTTGCAAGGTGACGGTGCCCGTCCGGGGCATCAGCCCGAAGATCGCCGCCGGTAACTCGTCCTTGCCGGAGTCCGGAAGGCCGGCGACGCCGACGATCTCGCCGGCACGGACGTTGAACGAGACGCCGTTCAAGGCTGGCTCGGCTGAGAGGTCCTTCACGTCCAAGGCGACCGGCGCATCGGTCAGCAGCGGTGCCGCGCGTTTCGTCGCGAACTCAACCGTCTTGCCGACCATCGACGCGATCAGATGGGCCGGCGTGACGCTGCCGTCATTGTCGACCGTTTCGATATGGCGGCCATCGCGCATCACGCTGATCGTGTCCGCGATGTCGATGACCTCTTCCAGATGGTGCGAGACATAGACGATGGTCACGCCGTCACGCTTCAACTGCGCGATGATCTCGAACAGCTTGTCGGTTTCGTTCTTCGACAGGGCCGAGTTCGGTTCGTCCAGCACCAGAATGCGGGCCTCTTGCGAGATCGCCCGGGCGATTTCGACAAGTTGCTTTTGGGCCACCGACAGATTCACCACCGTGGCGTCGGGGTCGAGGCCGGCGACGCCAAGGCGCTCAAGCTGCTCTCTGGCGGCGGCCCGGACAGCGCGGCGCCGGATCGGCGAAAACACCGATTGCGCGGCCAGACGGTCGAGCATGACGTTTTCCGCCACGCTCAAATTCGGGCAGAGCGACAGTTCCTGATAGACGACCTTGATGCCCAGCCGCTGGCTGGCGTGCGGCGACGGAATGCTGACCGGCTGGCCGTCGAGCAGGATTTCGCCGGCGTCCGGATACAGGTCGCCGGCCAAGATGTTCATCAGGGTGCTTTTGCCGGCGCCGTTCTCCCCGATCACGGCGTTCAGTGCGCCGGAGCGAAACGAGAGGCTGACATCATCCAGCGCCAACACGCCCGGAAACCGCTTTGTGATGTTCTTGAACGCAACGACGGTTTCAGAGCGCGCCATGGAGGCCCTGCAATGCCACGATTGTCCCTAGCCGGCGGCGGGACGAGGCCAATCCCCGCCCCGCCAGGCCGCTATTCAACGATGACTTCGTCGATGTTTTCAATCGTGTAGATGCCGACGCCGGTGTCCAGATCGGCGATGGTCTCGCCGTTCAGGAACTGGACGAGCAGGTTCACCGCCTCGAACCCTTGCCGTTCCGGCGCCTGGTCGATGGTGGCCTGGATGGCGCCCTCCGACACCAGATCGACGGTCTGGTCCAGCAGGTCGAAGCCGACGACCATCACCCGATCCGTCGCACCGTTGCGGTCGACCCACTCGCCCGCGGCCGGCGTCGAGCAGCATTCCAGCGACAGGATGCCGGTGACGTTGGGGTTGGCCAGCATGGCGTTTTCGATCGACGCGTAGATCTCCTGCGGGTCGGTGCCCGTGTTCACGGTCTGCACGATCTCGATGCCCGGATAGGCGCCCAGCGCCTCGCGCGCACCAGTCTCGCGATCGATCGACCATTGGGCGGCCGCATCCAAGGTCGTGATGATGACCACGCCGTTTTCGTCCATGACCGAGCCCATCAGGGCGCCCGCCTCACGGCCAGACTGCACCAGATCCTGGCCGGCGAAGACCAGCCGTTCGCTTTCCGGGTTGTCGGTGTTGTAGGTCACGACAGGGATGCCGGCCTCGATCACCCGGTTGATCAGCGGCGCCAGGGCGTCGGTGCTGACGGACGAGATCGCCAGCCCGTCCATGGTGTCCATCAGGGTCTCGATCTCGCTGATCTGCCCGTCGGCATCGGCACCGACCGGCCCCATGAAGACCGCGTTCACACTGAGTTCCTCAGACGCCCGAAATACGCCACTGCGAATGAAGGGCGCGAACTCGTTGGAGACGTCGTGATAGGAAACGTAGATGTTGAGTTGGTCGCCAGCAGCAACGGCCTCGGCGATGCGATCGGCCAAGGCGAAATCCGCCACGTTGACGCCGTCCTGCGCCTGGGCGGCGCCGATCGGAAGTTGGAACAGCAGTGCCGCGGCGGCGGCGGTTGCAAGCAGTTTGGTTGATCTCATCTTGCCCTCCCTTTGGTGCGGTGAGTTGATGGTTATTCGGTGCCGCCGCTCGTCACCGCGCGCGCCGGCCGGCGGTCCATTTGTCGATCGCCACGGCCACGATGATGACCAGGCCGATCATGAGTTCCTGAATGAATGGCGAGATGCCCAGCAGCACCAGGCCGTTTCTGAGCACGCCGATGATCAGGACGCCGAAGATGGTGCCCAGGATCGTGCCCTCGCCGCCGGACAGCGAGGCGCCGCCGACGATCGTGGCGGCGATCACGTCCAGTTCCAGACCCAGGCCGGTGCGGCCGGCCTGGCCGCTGGGCAGAAAGGCCATGCTGAGAATGCCGGCAAGGGCCGCCAGCAGGCCCATGACGATGAAGGCGCAGATCTTGACCGCGTTGACCGGCATGCCCGAGACCCGGGCGGCCTTGGCGTTGCCGCCGACGGCGAAGATGCGAAAGCCGAAATTCGTGTTGGACAGGATCAGCCAGGCAATCAGCGCGACCACGATGAAAAAGACCAGCTGCATCGGGATCGTGCCGAACAGATAGCCCTGGCCGATGAATTCGAACCGTGCCAGCACGCCTTCCAGCGCGCCCTGCCGTTCGTTCACCGTCACCGGCTGGCCGTCGGTGATGACCAGCGCCAGGCCGCGCACGACGCTGAGCATGCCCAGGGTGGCGATCAGCGACGGGATGCGGCCATAGGTGGATAGCACGCCGTTGACCAGACCGATCGCCAAGCCGACGGCCAGGCCGCCCGTGATTGCCGGCACCAGCGCCCATTGCTCCACAATCAGCATGCCGGTGGTCAGGCCCGACAAGGCGTAGGTCGAGCCGACCGAGAGGTCGACCTCGCCGGAAATCAGGACGAAGGTCATGCCCACCGCCATGATTCCCAGCAAGGAGACCTGGCGCCCGACATTCAGCAGATTTTGCGAGGTGAGAAAGGTATCCGTCGTCAGAGACAGCAGGAAGCACATCAGCAAGAGGGCGAGGAAAATGCCGGTCTCGCGCGCCTTCATCATGCGGCGGAGATAGCCGCCAACCCCCATCGAGGCCGACCTCGCCTGACTTCCCACGCCGATGCCCCCTTCAGGCTGCATTCATGAAGCTGCCGGCGGCCACCGGCTTCAGCTCTTCATAATTGCCATAGTCGCGCACGCGCTTGAACGGTGCGTTTTCGACCGCGTTGTACGAGCAGATGTAACCCCAGCGATAGGTGTCGCTGCGGTTGGCGTCCGACCGGTGCAGCAGGTTGCAGTGGAAGACCAGGGCGTCGCCCGCCTCCATCTCCACATAGCGCAAGGCGTAGCGATCCAGTGCTGCCTGAAGGTATTCCGGGTCGACATTCGTCTGCCCGTCCTGCCTGATGTGGTTCAGGCGGCCGAGCCGATGGGTGTCGGGCATGACTTGAAGGCAGCCATTCGCCGCCGTCGATTTATCCAAAGCGATCCAGATGCTCAGCATCTCCGGCGCCAGGCAGCCATACTGGTGCCAATAGCCGAAATCCTGATGCCATTCCCAGGCCCCGCCCTCGCCCGGCTGTTTCATGGTCATCTTGTGGCTGTAGAGATAGATGTCCTTGCCGATTACCCCGCGCGCCAAGCCCACAAGCCGCTCGTCGCGCGCCAGCAATCCATACTGATCGTCGGCGGCCGTGTTCCACATCTTCAAGAGGGTCTTGTTGCCCTCCTGATCGCCCTTTTCCATGACGGCCTGGCTGGCGGCCTCTGCCTCAAGCTCGCGCCGCGCGTGGGCGCGGAACTGGTCGACCTCCGCCGCCGATAACAGGCCGGGCCGGACAAAAAAGCCGGTGCGGTCGAACTGGTCGATTTCGCTTCGTGTCGGCTCAAGCATCGCTGTCGCCCCTTCTTGAACGTGAGAGCGGGCCTTGACGCTAGGCAATCTCGCGAGCGCCAGGAATAGACGGACCAGACTTCTTTTTGTATAAAACGCGCATGGCCGATACCACATCGATCTCGGTTTTCCTTGAGGATCATCACTATTTTCCGGCCGCTGGCTGGACGCGAAGCTGCTTCACGATCTTGCGCGCGGGCAAGGTTGCGGCCGCACCCGACTATGCGATCTCTCGGCCCAGCTATCCCGGTCAGGACCTGCTGTTCTGCGTCGCCGGCGCAGGCTTTATCCTGTCCGACGGCGAGCGGCACGCGGTCGGTCCCAACCAGTTGGCCTGGATCGCCAACGAGCGACCGCATGGCCACTGGCCGGACCCCGACCGGCCTTGGACGGTGCTTTGGGTCCGCCTCGATGGCCCTGACAATCAAGCCTGCCGATCGGCGCTGTTCGGCCCGAACCGGCCGGTGGTAACACCGCCGCAGCCGGCCGGTGCCGTGGCCTGGTTCGAGCAGCTGTTCGAGGTGTTCCGCAGCCGCAGCACGGGCATCGACGCCGTGCTGAACCGGCTGGTCGCCGAAATGCTCGTCTTGATCGAGGAAAGCCAAAGGGGGCTCGACGGCTCACCCCTACCCCACAGCCTGCTGCGCGCGGTCGACGGCATGCGGGCCAACCCGGAACGGCGCTGGAACGCGGCCGATCTGGCCCGGGAAAGCAATGTCAGCGCCCCGCATCTGCGGCGCCTGTTCCGCCGGCACCTTCAATCGAGCCCGCGCCAATGGCTGATGCGCGAGCGGCTGCTGCTGGTCCAGACCTTGCTCTTGGACACCAACCTGCGCATTTCGGAGATCGCAGAGCGCAGCGGGTTCAGCGACGTCTACCATCTCAGCCGCGAGTTCAAACGCGCGATCGGCATCAACCCATCACGCTGGCGCCGGCTGGAGCGGGGCTAGCGCGAGGCCCGCATGCGCCAAAACCGACCCGTCAGGCCGCCTGATCTAGACGCTGGCGGCTCGCCAGCGCGTGTCGGACAAGGTCGGCAGCTTGGCGCACCACGTCATCGTCGGCGCCTCGGCGGCTCGCGTTCTCCGACAGGTGCCGACGCCACGCCCGGGCGCCCGGCTGCCCTTGGAACAGGCCCAGCATGTGCCTGGTGATCGCATGCAGCGATGTGCCCTGCGCGACGGCACGCTGGATGTATGGCGTCATGTGGTCGACGACCTCCAGACGGTCGGGCGGCTCGGCCGGATCGCCGAACAGTGTTCGATCTGCCTCGGCGAGCAGAAACGGGTTCTGATAGGCCGCGCGGCCCAGCATCACGCCATCGACCGTTTCGAGCGGGTCGCCGGCCTGCGCCAGTGTCGTGATGCCGCCATTCAGCACGATCGTCAGATCCGGCCGCCGGTCTTTCAGGCGCAGCACGCGACCATAGTCCAAGGGCGGCACGTCGCGGTTCTGCTTCGGGCTAAGGCCGCTGAGCCAGGCCTTGCGCGCATGTACGATGAAGGTGTCGCACCCCGCATCAGCGACGATATCGATGAACCGGTCCAAATCGGCCTCGCTGTCCTGATCGTCGATGCCGATCCGGCACTTCACCGTGACCGGCACGTCGACCCGCCGGACCATCGCGTCGACGCAAGCGGCAACCGTCTCGGGCTCGGCCATCAAACAGGCGCCGAACCGGCCCGATTGCACCCGGTCGCTGGGGCAGCCGACGTTGATGTTGATTGCGTCATAACCCCAGGCGGCCCCAATCGACGCCGCCTCGGCCATGCGGGCGGGATCGGACCCGCCAAGCTGCAGCACCAAGGGATGCTCGGCCGCATCGAAGCCGATCAGGCGCGCACGATCGCCATGGATCACCGCGTCGGCCGTGACCATTTCGGTGTACAGCACCGCGCGCTTCGACAATTGGCGATGAAAGAACCGGCAATGCCGATCCGTCCAGTCCATCATCGGCGCGACGGAAACTTTGTGATATTTATCAATCACTTCTATGGTTTTCCTACACCACAGACGAAGTCTAACCGACGAGCACTGCCTGCATTCGCGACAGATGATGTCTTTCGCTCTGTTTTCAAAGTGTAGTGACCACGGGCTCCCAACACCACCTTCCTGCTTTTGTGGACTCCGGCGCACCGGACGCCGGGACTGAACTGCTAGTGATTGTCGCGGGGGAGATTGCGGCCGATGCGCTGATAAGCGGTTGCCAGTTCCAGGCAACCGCCCTGCGCCAACTGGCCGACATGGCTGCGGTAGATTTCCTGCCATGGCGTCTGGTGCTCCAGGTCCGGCGCCGACCAGGCATCACGGCGGGCTTGCCATTCCGCCTCCGGAACAACGGCGTTCAGCGTGCCGTTCTCGACGTCCAGCCGTACCGTATCGCCGGTGCGAAGCAGGGCGAGACCGCCGCCGACCACGGCTTCGGGGGAAGCGTTGAGGATGGACGGGCTCTCCGACGTACCGGACTGGCGGCCGTCGCCGACGGTCGGCAGATGGTTGATGCCCCTTTGGATGAGCGCGTCGGGCGGCTGCATGTTAACCACCTCCGCCGAGCCCGGATAACCGACGCAGCCGACATTGCGGATGAAAAGGATGGTCTTTTCGTCGATGCCGAGCGACGGGTCGTTGACCCGCTCGTGATAATCCTCAGGCCCCTCGAACACGACCGCACGGGCTTCGAACACGCCGTCTTGGAGGAAGCGGGCGCGGAAATCCTCGGAAATGACCGAGGTTTTCATCAAGGCGCTGTCGAACAGGTTCCCGGTCAGCACGATGAACCCGGCCTTCGGGCGAAGCGGTTTATCGACGGGGCGAATAACCGCATGATCACCGCTGCGGGCACCGTCCAGCGCCTGGGCGACCGGCACGCCTGACGCCGTCATGACGTCGCCGTGCAGATGGCCTGCCGCGAGAAGCTCGCCCATCACCGCCGGCACGCCGCCCGCCCGGAAGAAGCTTTCACCCAGATATTCGCCCGCGGGCTGCATATTGACGAGAAGCGGCAGATCGAAACCGACCCGCTGCCAGTCGAAGACATCGAGAGCGACTCCGGCGTGGCGCGCGACGGCCTGCAAATGCGGGGGCGCGTTGGTGGAACCGCCGATGGCCGTGTTGACCCTAATCGCATTTTCGAAGGCCTTACGGGTCAGGATGTCGCTGGGCTTGAGATCGTCATAGGCCATCTCCACGGCACGCCTGCCGGTCCGAAACGCCATTTCCATGCGCTCGCGGAAAGGCGCGGGGATCGCCGAGGAACCCGGCAGCGTCATGCCCAGCGCTTCGGCCATGGCGTTCATGGTCGATGCGGTGCCCATGGTGTTGCAGTGGCCCAACGACGGCGCCGAGGCGCAGGCCCGGCCGATGAACTCCTCATAGTCGATCTTGCCCTCGGCCAGCAGGCGCCGGGATTCCCAAACGATGGAGCCCGAGCCGGCGCGCTTTCCCTTCCACCAGCCGTCGAGCATCGGGCCGCCATTGAGCACGATGGCCGGAAGATCCAGGGTGGCCGCGCCCATCAGCATGGCCGGCGTGGTCTTGTCGCAGCCGGTGGTCAGCACCACCGCGTCGATGGGATAGCCATGCAGCACTTCCACCAGGCTCAAGTAAGCGAGGTTGCGGTCCAGCGCGGCCGTCGGTCGTTTGCCGGTCTCTTGAATCGGATGCACCGGAAACTCCATCGGGATGCCGCCGGCATCGCGGATGCCGGCCTTGATCCGGTCCATCAGGAATACGTGGATTTTGTTGCACGGCACCAGTTCCGAGCCGGTGTTGGCGATGCCGATCACCGGCCGGCCCGATTGCAGTTCCTCGCGGGTGAAGGTCTGGTTCTGATACCGCTCCAGATAGAGAGCGGTCATGCCCGGATTGTTGGGGTTGTCGAACCATTCCTGGCTGCGAAAGCGCTTACCGGCGCGTGTCGATGACATGATGGAGGCTCCTGAAATCCGGATTCTTGTCCTTGATCAGCCGCGGCCGACGAAGGGCATCTTGAGCGCCATGACATTCATGGTCAGAACATTGGCATCGAGCGGCAAGGAGGCCATGTGCGCTACGGAGCGGCCGACATGGGCGGCATCGATGACCGGTTCCTGCGCGGTGGACCCGTCCGCCTGCAAAACGCCTTGCGGCATTCTCTCCGTCATGTCGGTCGCCGCATTGCCGATATCGATCTGGCCGACGGCGATGTCGAAGCGGCGGCCGTCCAACGCGCCGGACTTGGTCAGGCCCAGAACGCCGTGCTTGGTGGCGGTGTAGGGTGCCGAATGAAGGCGCGGGGTCGTCGCCGAGATCGATCCGTTGTTGATGATGCGTCCGCCGCGCGGGTCCTGCCGCTTCATGGCGCGGAACGCAGCCGCCATGCAGTAGAACATGCCCGACAGGTTGACATCCACCACCGCGCGCCAGTCTTCGGGGTCCAGTTCATCCATGGGCACGGGCGGCGCGCCGGTTCCGGCATTGTTGAACAGGAGATCGACCCGGCCCCATTCGGCGGCAACCTTGTCGAACAGGGCGTTCACCGCCGCCACGTCGGTCACATCGGTCGGAACGACGAGGCTGGACGCGCCGGTCGGATCGATCTCTTGTGCGGCATCGGCAAGCGGTGCCTCGCGCCGGCCGGCATAGGCGACATGCCAGCCATCGTCGGCCAGCGCTCGGGCGACGGCGCGCCCGACGCCTGTGCCGGCCCCGGTTACGATCGCGGTCTTCCTGCTCATTGAGGTCGTTTCCTTTCAATCACGTGTGCGGTCCGCCTAGTTTGCGGCGGGCCCGGGCAGAGCGCCGCCCAGTTCGTCTTCGATGTGAACCTTGATGATGTCTTCAAAGCTGCCCTCGGTGATGAAGCCGAGCGCACGGGCGCGGCTCGCCTCATAATTCCCGCCCCAGCCGCCGACAATGTTGGCGACCAGCGGATCGGGCGCCGGGCGGATCAGGTCGATGGCGCCCTGCCCGGCCACCGCACGCAGGGCCTCGATCTGTTCGGCCACGGTCGTGGAAAGACCCGGCATGTTCAGCGCCCGCCGATGGCCAAGCGACGCGGTGTCCATGCCGGCGGCGTGTAGGAAGAAGCCCGCGGCGCTGCGCGGACTGGCGTGCCAGTGGCGTGTGGTATCGGGCACCGGCAGGGCGGCGGGCTGACCGATCAGCGGCTCGCGGATAATGCCGGAGAAGAAACCCGACGCGGCCGCATTGGGCTTGCCCGGACGGATGCTGATGGTCGGCAGGCGCAGCGAGACGCCGTCAATCATGCCCTTGCGCGAGTAGTCGTTGATCAACAGTTCCGCGATGACCTTCTGGGTGCCGTAGCTTGTGCGCGGCGCGGGCGCGAAATCGTCGGGGATGCGGTTCGGGAAGGGCGGGCCGAAGACCGCCAGCGAGGAGGCGAAGACAAGACGCGGGCGATAGGCATCGCCGGCGTGGCGGACAGCCTCCAGCAGCGCGCGTGTGCCGTCGACATTGACCCGGTAGCCCTTGTCGAAGTGCACCTCCGCATCGGCCGAGACGACGGCCGCCAGATGGATGATGACCTCCGGACGGCCCTCGATCAGCTCCGCCGGCGCGGCGTAACCGCCGAGATCAGCCGCCCTGGCGGACACCCGACCGGTCGGCCAATCCGGCGCTTGCGGTGCGATCAGATCAACCAGCGAAAGCGCCGTGACCGTTCGGCCGCCAATGGTCGGGTCGGCCAGGATCGCCGACGTGATCTTGCGGCCGAGCATGCCGGCGGCGCCAATGATGAGAATGTGCACGAAGTACTCCTTTGCGCGACAGCGCGTTCGCTGATGTGTCTTATGCCAAGGACGCCAGACGGGCGGTGCTTTGCCGCGCCATGATCTCGAAACCAAGATCGATGACCGCCGGGTCGGGCCGTTCGCCGGCTACCGCCGCGGCCAGCATCTCCACAGACCGGCACCCCATCTCGTAGCGCCGGGTGCGCACGCTGGTGATGGAGGGAAAGGCGGCCGCCTCCATATCGAAATCGTTGAAGCCGGCGATACCAAGCTGTTGCGGAACCCGCATGCCCTGGCGCTGGGCCTCGAACAGCGCGCCCAGCGCCAGATCGCCATTGTTGCAGAAAACGGCGTCCAGATCCGGCGCAAGGGCCAAGAAATCCGACAGCATCTCCGCGCCTTTGGAAACACTGGTCGCTTCGGGCGTCGTCAACACACGCTCGGGCTGATCGAGCCCGGCTTTTTCCATCGCCGCCCGATAGCCCGCCAGACGCCGTTGCGAGCGCGGGTCCATGCGCGCGCCCAGGAACCCGATTCTGCGATAGCCCTGCCCAAGCAGATGCTCGACCATCGCAGCGCCGGCGGCGGCTTGATCGACGCCAATCATCAGATCCACCGGGTCGGGGCCGATCTCCATCATCTGCACGACCGGGCACCCCATCCCTTCGAGGATGCGTCGGCCATCCGCCGTCTGATTGTACCCGGTGACGATCACCCCGGCCGGCCTTTGCGTGGCCAGTACGCGCAGCAGTTCCGTCTCGCGCGCGGCGACATAGCGGCTGGTGACGAACTGGATCTCGAAGGCAGTCTTCTCAGCGGCGTCGAGCATGCCGCTGAGCACTTCGGCGAACACCCAGTTGGCGACCGACGGAATGATCACGCCGATGATGTTCGACCGGTTGGAGGCCAGCGCCTGCGCCGCCGGATTGGGCACATAGCCCAGCGCCCTTACCGCCTGCCGCACACGATCGCGCATTTCGGGCGACACGATCTCCGGCGTTCGAAGGGTTCGCGAGGCTGTGATAACGCTCACATTGGCATGAGACGCCACGTCTCTCAGCGTTACTGCCTTATTTTTCCTATATCTTTCCACCATCCTGGAGTGTTGTTCCTTGCCGCAAACGGTGGATTTCTGTTGACAATGATATACGCTACCATCTAACTCAAGCAAAAAGTAACAGTGCCGCTGAAAAGGCTGCGGCAGCGACGGGTCGGCGCCCAGCGCCCGGCCCATGGCGAGGGAGGACGACACGCCTTGCATGCCTGCGTTTCACGCCGCCTTCCGCGGCGCGACCTCAATCGGTGCCCGCATGGCGCAGACTTTTCCGCCGCCGTCGGCCGCGCGCACGGTGGCCAACGATGACCCGCGCCACCGGCTGGATGGCGCGCGCGATCGAATTCATGCTGTTTTGCCTGCTGGCCGGCATGGTTGTGATGGTTTTCGGCAACGTGGTGTTGCGTTACGTGTTCAACACCGGGCTGAACTTCTCCGAGGAGATGTCGCGCTACTTCTTTGTCTGGCTGACCTTCATCGGCGCGGTTCTGACGTTCGCTGAGCATGGGCATATCGGCGTTGAGACGATGGTGCGGTTTTTCGGGCGGCGCGGCCGGCTGGTCTGCATGGTGCTGTCCAACCTCATCATTCTTCTGTGCGCGGCGGTGTTCTTGCATGGCACCTGGCAGCAGCACGCGATCAACGCCTCGATGACGGCGCCGGTCGTCGGCATCTCGATGATCTGGGTCTTCGGCATTGGCTATTTCACTTCTGCGGGGATCGGCGCCATCGCGGCCTGGCGCCTGCTGCGCATCGCGACCGGGCGGATGAGCGACGCCGAGATCGCCCATTTCGCCGGCGAGTACGCGGAGAACGAGCAAGATCCTCATCAGGAAGGCCGGATATGACGATCGCCGTCTTCCTCGTCACCCTGTTCGGCACGCTGTCGCTGGGCGTTCCGGTGGCCTTTGCGCTGATGTTTTGCGGCGTCGTGCTGATGTTCTACATGGACATCTTCAACACCCAGATCGTCGCGCAGCAGATGATCTCCGGCGCCAACACCTTCACCTTGCTGGCAATTCCGTTCTTCTTGCTGGCCGGCGAACTGATGAATGCCGGCGGGCTGTCGAAACGCATCGTCGATTTCGCCATCTCCTGTGTCGGCCACATAAGAGGCGGGCTGGGCATCGTGGCGATCTTCGCCGCCGTGATCATGGCCAGCCTGTCGGGTTCGGCGGCAGCCGATTCGGCGGCGCTGGCCGCCATCCTGATCCCGATGATGCGCGATGCGGGCTACAATGTGCCGCGTTCGGCCGGGCTGATGGCGGCGGGCGGCGTGATCGCGCCGGTCATACCCCCCTCCATCGCGTTCATCATTTTCGGCGTAGCGGCCAATGTATCGATCACCGGCCTGTTCATGGGCGGCATCGTTCCAGGCCTGATGATGGCGCTGTCGCTGACGGCGATGTGGATGTTCGTGGCGCGCAAGGAAGACGTGAAAACCCTGCCCCGCCAATCGGGCCGGGTGCGCCTTCGGGCGTCGGTGGCGGCGATCTGGGCACTGATCATGCCGATCATCATTCTCGGCGGCATCCGGTTCGGCGTTTTCACGCCGACCGAAGCGGCGGTGATAGCGGCCGCCTACGCCATGTTCGTAGGCCTGGTCATCTACCGCGAACTGCGCGTCGGCCAGCTCTATGCGGTGTTCATCAGTGCCGCCAAGACCACGTCGGTGGTGCTCTTTCTGGTCGCCTCGGCGTTGGTCACGTCCTGGCTGATCACCCGCGCCAACATTCCCGCCGAGGTCGGCGACATCATCCAGCCGCTGATCGATCGGCCGCAGCTTCT
Organism: Pseudomonadota bacterium; assembly: GCA_039177555.1. Taxonomy (GTDB): domain Bacteria; phylum Pseudomonadota; class Alphaproteobacteria; order DSM-16000; family Inquilinaceae; genus JANQGH01. Next base: position 119,346 of record JBCDFV010000009.1, read on the forward strand.
GATGCTTGTGATCGTGCTGTTGGTGCTGGTCGTCGGCACGGTCCTCGACCTGGCGCCGACCATCCTGATCCTGTCGCCGGTCCTGATGCCGCTGGTGCGCGAGGCGGGGATCGATCCGGTCTATTTCGGCGTGGTGTTCGTCATGACGACCTGTATCGGGCTGATCACGCCGCCGGTCGGGGTGGTGCTGAACGTGGTCAGCGGCGTCTCGCGCGTCCCCCTCGGCCAAGTGATCGTCGGCGTCGCGCCGTTCCTCATCGCCCAGGTCGTCGTCCTGGCCCTGCTCGTCGCCTTCCCGCAGATCGTGTTGGTGCCACTTGAGTTTCTAAGGTGAGGCGCACGGGCCGCCGCGGCCGGAAACCGCAAAGCCCGCAACCACTGCCCGCAACCCTCTGAGGAGAGAACCCACCATGAAATCGACATCCAAAACTCTGGCCCGTCTGGGCGTCACGACCATCCTGGCGCTTGGTGTCGCCACGCCGGCCCTGGCCGAAATCTCCGAGCGCACGATCACCGTGTCGAACGGCGTTTCCGAAACCCACCCGGTCGCCGATGGTGTCGAAGCCATGCGGGCCTGCATGACCGAACGCACCGACGGCGCCTGGACGCTGAACGCGTTCTGGTCGTCCTCGCTGGGCGACGATCTGCAGGCCACGCAGGCGCTGCGTTCGGGTACTCAGGAAATGGTCATCACCTCGACCTCGCCGCTGGTCGGCATCGAGCCGGCGCTCGGCGTGTTCGACCTGCCGTTCCTGTTCGCCAACGCCGAAGAGGCGGACGCGATCCTGGACGGCGAGTTCGGCCAGATGATCAGCGACCAGCTGGCCGAAGCCAGCGTCGTGAACCTCGCCTACTGGGAGAATGGCTTCCGCAACCTCACCAATTCGGTGCGGCCGGTGGAAAGCCTTGACGATTTCGACGGCATGCGCGTGCGCGTGATGCAGAACAACATCTTCCTCGACACGTTCCAGACACTGGGCACCAACGCCACGCCGATGGCGTTCGGCGAAGTGTTCACCGCGCTTGAGACCGGGGCCATCGATGCCCAGGAAAACCCGTTCGTGACCATCGAAACGTCGCAGTTCTACCAGGTGCAGGACTTCGTCTCGGCCACCCGCCACGCCTACACGCCGTTCATGGTGCTGTTCTCCGGGCCGATCTTCGGCACCTATTCCGAGGAAGAGCAGCAGATCCTGTTCGACTGCGCGGTGATCGGCCGCGACGTTCAGCGCGCCACGAGCCGGGCCCTGTCCGACCAGTCGCTCGCCAACATCCAGGAAAACGGCATGCAGTACAACGAGCTGGACGAGGCGGAAATGCAGCGCATCCGGGATGCGGTGGCGCCGGTCTATGACCGTCATGCGGAAACGATCGGTACCAACGTGGTCGACGGCATCCGCGACGCGCTGGCCGAACTGCGCAGTAACTGACGGGCGCGATGACCCTTGTGTGGCGGGGCCGGCGACGGCCCCGCCATTTGCTTGGGTGGCAGCCTCATGACACAGTTGGCACCTGCCGCGGCGCCTGGACGTCGGGCCGGCCCAGCGGGCCTCGGCATCGCCTTGATGCTGCTTGGCATGCTGCTGTTTGCGCTCAACGATACGCTCGGCAAATGGCTAGTGGCGACCTACACGGTCGGGCAGGTGCTCTTGCTGCGCAGCGCGACGGGTCTTGCGATCCTGGCGCCCTTGGTGCTGCGGCGCGGCGTCCTGACCGTCTGGCGGGTGGACAAGCCCGGCCTTCAGGTGCTGCGCGTGGCGCTGTCCACCGCCGAGGTCTTTTGCTTTTACTGGGCGGTACGGTTCCTGCCGCTGGCCGACGTCATGACGTTCTGGCTCGCCGCGCCGATATGGGTGGCGATGCTGTCGCCCTTTCTGCTTGGCGAGCGGATCGGCCTACGTCGTTGGCTTGCCATCATGATTGGTTTTGGCGGGGTGGTAATCGCGCTGGCGCCCTCCGGAGAACTGCATCCGGGCGCGACGCTGGTTGCCATCGTGGGCACGCTCTGCTTTGCCCTGATGCTGATCACCGGGCGGGCCTTGCGCGGCACGCCGGACATCACGCTCGTGGTCTGGCAGATGGCCGGCGCCCTGGCGGTCGGCCTCGTGCTAGCGCCCATCGACTGGGTGCCGCCCGGCGCGGTGGACGTCGCGCTCTTGTGCGCGCTGGGCATAGTCGCGATGCTCGGCCATCTGTGCGTCAGCCGCGCTCTAAAGCTGGTTGACGCGGGCGTGGTCGCGCCGTTCCAATACACGCTTCTGCCCTGGGCCATCCTGCTGGGCTGGCTGTTCTTCGGCGACGCGCCAAGGCCGGACATGCTCTTGGGCGGGGCCATTATCGTGTCGGCCGGGCTCTACATTTTCGTGCGCGAGCGTCGCCAAGCAGCGCGGCAAGCGTGAACCGACCCATCCACTTGGGACACCATCCATGACCGTTTCCTCGCTTGTGCTACCCGCCGATGGCTTGTTCGTGGGACGTGTTTGGCGCGCCGGCATCGGACCATGCCTCGTCACGCTGCGCGATGGCCATCTTGTCGACATCACCACGCGCAAGGCGCCGACCATGCGCGATCTCCTGGAGCAGAGCGACCACGCCGACTTCATCGCCGCCATCGACGGCGTCGATTTGGGTACGCTGGACGCGTGGACCGCCAAAAGCCGAGGTGCTGCGGAGCCGGACGCCGACCGCCTGCTTGCGCCGTGCGACCTTCAGGCGGTGAAGGCCTGCGGCGTCACCTTCGCCCGCTCCATGATCGAGCGGGTGATCGAAGAAAGCGCCGGCGGCGATCCGACGAAGGCCGAGGCGATCCGCGCGCGCGTCACGACCATTGTCGGCGACAGCCTGCGCGATCTGGTGCCCGGATCGGAGGCGGCGGCCGAGGTGAAGGCGATGCTGCAGAAAGAAGAGTTGTGGTCGCAATATCTGGAGGTCGGCATCGGCCCGGACGCCGAAGTGTTCAGCAAGGCCCAGCCCATGTCGGCGGTCGGCTGGGGCGCGGATGTCGGCCTGCACCCGATCTCCCAATGGAACAACCCCGAACCGGAAGTGGTGCTCGCAGTCGACAGCGCCGGCCGTACCGTCGGGGCGACGCTGGGCAACGATGTGAACCTGCGCGATGTGGAAGGCCGTTCGGCGCTTTTGCTCGGCAAGGCGAAAGACAATAACGCCGCCGCCGCCATCGGCCCTTTCATCCGGCTATTCGACGCCGGTTTCGATCTCGACACGGTGCGCGGGCTAGACCTGGCGCTGGCGGTGACCGGCGAGGATGGCTTTGTCCTGAACGGCGCCTCGTCGATGCGCGAGATCAGCCGCGACCCGGCCGATCTTGTGGGCCAGACGCGCGGGCGCCATCACCAGTACCCCGACGGTTTCATGCTCTATCTCGGCACCCTGTTCGCGCCGACCGAGGATCGCGATGCGCCTGGACAGGGTTTCACCCATCACCTCGGCGATGTCGTGACCATCTCGACCCCGACGCTTGGTGCACTGGAAAACACCGTCAGGCTGTCGACCGAAGCACCGGAATGGACGTTCGGAACCGGCGCGCTGATGTGCAATCTTGCCCAGCGCGGGCTGCTCTAGGCGCGGAGCCTGCCGCCCTCATTCAACACTTTTCATGACCGGCCTTGGAACGGTTTGCCGTGAACCCCTTCAGCAAGACGGAGAAGCAAGCATCGTGTTTCACATCCTGACGCCCGACGCCCAGTATTCGGACGACGCCACGGTCGAGCGGCAGACGACGGGCGCGGACGCGCACTGGCATGTCTTTCGCGAACGCAGTGGTGGCTGGCGCGCCATTGCCGACGAACTGGTCACGAACGCCGACGCGCTGGTGGTCTGGCACGAGGCCAGCATGGACCGGCAGGTGATCGAGCGCCTGAAGCGCTGCAAGGTGATCGTGCGGGCCGGTGTCGGTTTCGACCATATCGACCTCGAAGCAGCCGCCGGCGCCGGCATTCCGGTCTGCAACACGCCGGACTACGGCACCAGCGAGGTTGCCGACCACGCTCTGGCGCTGCTCTTGACCTTGACGCGCGGTGTCACCGCCTATCACGAGCACCTTCGGCAGGACCCGGTCGGTAACTACCACTTTTCGCGCGCGCCGCTGGTGCGGCGCATTCGCGGCAAGGTCATGGGCATTGTCGGTTTGGGGCGTATCGGGACCGCAACGGCGCTGCGCGCCAAGGCCTTCGGCATGCGGGTGATGGCCTATGATCCCTATCTTCCCTCGGGCACTGAAATCGCGCTGGGTGTCGAGCGGGTCGACAGCCTTCAGGCCCTTCTGTCGGCCAGCGATGTCGTCAGCCTGCATACGCCGCTGACCGAAGAGACGCGCGGCATGATCGACGCGGCCGCACTCAAGGCGATGAAGGACGACGCCATCCTGATCAACACGGCCCGCGGCGGGATCGTCGATACCGCAGCCCTGCTTGCCGGCCTTGCGGCGGGGGACATTGCCGGCGCAGGCATCGACGTGTTGCCGCAGGAGCCGCCGCCGCGCGACGATCCGATGGTCCGCTGTTATGCCGACCTCGACCGGTCCGGCCTCAAGGACCGTCTGATCGTCACGCCGCATGGCGCCTGGTGCAGCCCCGAAAGCCAGAGCGACGCGCGCCGCCTTTCGGCCGAAACGGCGATGCTCTACCTGCGGCAGGGTCGGCTGCGGAACCTTGTCAACGAAGCCGAGCTGCGCCGCGCGGGCTTCGATCGCCGCACCTATCGCCAACCAGAACGAACCCCGAATGGATCGAAAAGGCTCTAGGCACTTGATCCCGGCCTATGCAGACGCGCCGGCCCCAAAAAGCAACATGAGGCCATCGGAACGCATCGAAAAGCAGCGGGCGAAGGCGCCCTACTCACCCCCCTTTAGGACTGTGATTGGCTATAGCTTCCCAGCCATTGGACTTGCCCCCGATGTTGCTCGCGCTTTTGAACCATCGGTCGGCAAGTTGTCCGGCGCCTGTTTTGCCTGGCTCGTTCAACGGGTATTGTGCGCGCGCCGCCGAACAGGCGTCGCGTGGAAAGGCTCAAAGATGTCGACGATCATCTCGATGCTGGAGGACGATGAGGCCGCGTTCACAAAGGCAGATCGGAAGGTCGTGCGGGTTCTTGCCATGGACTATCCGCGCGCAGGGCTCCAGACGGTAGCGCAGATCGCCGAGCAAGCAGGCACCAGCGGCCCATCGGTGATCCGGCTTGTCAGAAAGCTGGGATTTGACGGCTTCGCGGCATTTCAAGACCAGCTGCTGCAAGAACTGGGGGATCGGTTGGCGTCTCCCTTCTCGCAGATCAACGATTGGACCTTGCCCGCCTCTGCGCCGTCGGCCTCGTCCAGTGTCGAAACGACATCGCCTTCTCAACTGGTGCTGATCCATTTCATCAAGGAGTTGCAAAGGTCTTTTGCCCAACTCCGTGACCCCGAGCTTGACGCGGTCGCCCGGATGCTGCTCCAGCCCCGTCGCCGTGTGTTCACGTTGGGGGGGCGGTACAGCCATTTGCTTGCCGACTACCTCGCCAGTCACCTTCACCAGTTCCGTACCGGCGCTCTGGCCCTGCCGCGCGGCGAGATCGAGCGGTTGGAGAGCTTGGTCGACCTGCGCAAGGATGATGTCCTGATCGTGTTCGACTATCGCCGCTACGATGAGGATGTGCGCCATTTTTGCGAGCAGGCGCGCGATCGCCGAGCGTCGATCGTCTTGATGACGGACAATTACGGTTCGCCGATCCTGCCGCTGGCAAGTCATGTGCTGTCGGTGAGCGTCAGCGGCCCATCACCGTTCGACTCGCTGGTGCCGGCGCTCGCCTTGGTCGAAACGCTGATTGCCCGCGTGACGGCTTTGTCCGAGGGTCAGGCCATTCCGCGGATTGCGACGATCGACGCCCTGCGCCGTTCCTTGGCGCCTGGCGACAACGGCTGACCTTTGATCTCGTCGCTGACGTGAAGCCCGCGCGACACGACGCTTGGATAGGTTTTTGATCCGATCAGCCGGCGAGGCCGAAGGCCGGGTATTCCATGACACGACGCTTCCGCGCGTCCGGCTCGGCCAATGCAACACACAGCGAAGGCAGAAACCTCTCGGCCCACGCCTCGGCCGTCTCAGGCGTCGCGACCAGATCCTGGCGAAATTCGACTTGCAAATAGGCCAGACCGCGACGCATCGCATGTTCGCAAACCGTGAAATCGACGCCAAGATCGACGGAATAGGGTTCGTTGTCCCCGACCGGCCCCACATCACGCCGCCGCAAATCCCGGATCAGGGGCGCTGAAAGGCGCGTATCGGACGCGTACGAGAGACTGATCGGCCAAGGGCGAAACTGACCGTTCATACGTTCCGTGCAGGTGTGAACGCTCACAAGACTTGGAACGACACCGACCTTTTGGAAGTCATTCAGCCGCGCCGCGATCGCCGCGTGATAGGGTACGAAGATTTCCTCCATTCGGCGGTACCGGGCTGCCGGCGTGAGGTTGACGTTGCCCGGGATAACCGTTCCATCGGCATGGGCAGACATGGCAGCGTCGTCGAAAGGATAGCGGTTGAGGTCGCAGACCAGTCTGGAATACGCCGAATGGATCAGCGGTGCATCCAGCGCCTTCGCAAGGTGTTTCGCGATGTCCAGCGCACCGATGTCCCAGGCGATATGTCGGCTCGGTTCGCCCCGCGCGAGGCCAAGATCATCAAGGCGCGCCGGAACGCGATTTGCCGCATGATCGCACAACAGCAGATACGGGGCCGAACCCTGTGCGTTGAAGGTCGAGACCGGTGGCGGGTCGTGCGACGTCAACAGAGTCGGCGCAGCTTCCGGCGCGTCCTCGTCAAGAGACTGGTCACTCATCGCTCGCTCCACATCGTTTCCTTCAGCCCTTGGGCACGAGCCCCATAATCGCCCGTTCCCAAGGCATGTGGCTCTCTTGCTCAGGTTTGGCGGCTACGGTCATCAAATGCACATTGACTCGAAAAATCTGTTACATAAAGTTATCCATAATCAATTCTGTATCAAGTCTGACGGCGTTTTCCCCAAGAATGGTTCGACATCACCGGAAGCACTCTCAGCAGTCTGAAACTGTCACAAGGTTGGTATGCTTCAGTACCCGATGAGCGAGTGACCTCACCTGAACAGATCGATACGTCCATGACGGCACCGCCGAAACTCACCATGCTCTGCTGGAACGATTATCTCGGTATCACCAGAGGCCGCGGCGTGCCCACCGCTCGCTTGGACCAGGTGAGGCGCAACGGTCTGGGTTGGGCCGTCGCCGGCACCGCGCTCGATCCCTTCGGCGGGATCGTCGACAACCCCTGGGGACCGATGGACGAAGTAAGGCAAGTGCCTGACTTCGACGCGCGCCTCACGCTGCCGGACGAGACCGGCGGGTCGACGCTGGACATGGTCCTGGTGAGATCCCGGTCGCGGGAAGATGGCAGCCCATGGGAATGCTGCCCGAGGCACATTCTCGAAACCGCGCTGTCCGCGCTTCACGAAGAGACCGGCGCGCGCCTCATGGTCGCCTGCGAGCATGAATTTACGTACACGCATCCAGACATCGCACCCGGGGCCGCCTTTACGCTGGACTCGGTCCGGCGCTATCGGGCGTTTGCCGATGCGCTGGTCGACGCGGCGGATGCGGCAGGCCTCGCGTTCGAGACCGTCGAGCCCGAGTTCGGGCTGGGCCAAGTGGAAGTCTGCACAAAGCCGATCATTGGTCTTGCCGGAGTGGACGCCGTCGTTCTCGGCCGCGAAGCGATACGCGAAGTGGCCCGTCGACAGGGCGGGACCGCTCACCTGGTTCCCAAGCTGAGTCCCGACGCGGTCGGCAATGGCGCGCATATTCACTTTTCGTTTCTGGCAGACGACGATGCGCCGATCGGTTTCGATCCGGATGGGTCCCATGAGATGTCGGCGCTGACGTCGGCCTTTGTGGCCGGCATCTTCGAACACATTCCGGCGCTGACGGCGTTGTGTGCGCCCTCGCCGGTTTCCTACCTTCGTCTCGGTCCCCAGCATTGGAGCTGCGGCTTTGCCGCGTTCGGCGTGCAGAACCGGGAGTGCGCCGTGCGCATCTGTCCCTCGCCTGACCCGGACCCGACCGCGAGGGCCAAAGGGTACAACGTGGAGTACCGTCCCATCGACGCCACCTGCAATCCGCATCTAGCGCTCGCAGCCCTGGTTTACGCAGGTCTCGACGGTGTGCGACGCGGTTTGTCGCCGCCGCCGATCGTGGAGACCGACCCGGCCGATCTCGACGACGCGGACAGGCAGCGCCTGGGCGTTGTGCCGTTGCCTGCGTCGCTTCCCGTGGCGCTTGCGGCTTTTGAGGCCGATACATACCTCGCCGGCTGTTTCCCGGAACGTTTCATGACGGTCTTTTCCGCGTTGAAACGGTTCGAGATCGAAAGGGCCGCCGAACGGGACGACGCGGCAAATTGCAGGGCCTATGCCGATGTCTATTGATGTCTTTGCAGGCGTTCCGCTGATCGATCACCATGTGCACGGGGTCATGTCGTCGCCGCTGGACGCCGATGGGGTCCGCGCGATACTGAGTGAAAGCAGCCGCCCCGCACCGAAAGGCACAAGCCACTTCCAAAAACCGGTTGGTCTCGCTGTCCGCAGGGACTGCGCGCCGGTGCTCGATCTGCCGACGCTCGCGCCTGAGGCCGACTATCTCGCACGCCGCGCGGAACTTGGCCATGAAGAGGTGAACCGCCGCCTGCTGGGCCAAGCAGGTGTCGCCGCCTGGTTGGTCGACACGGGCAACAAGGCCGACGCGGTCGAACGGCCCGAGGGCATGGAGCGGCTGTCGGGCGCCCTGGCGCGAGAGGTGATCCGGATCGAAGTCGTGATCGAGGATGTGGCCCGGACGGCCGCCGACGGCGCGGACCTGTTGGCGCAAGTCCGCGCCCGGCTGGCCGACGCGGTGCCGACCATCGTCGGTTTCAAATCCATCGTCGCCTACCGGGTTTCGTTCAAGATCGATCAGTCACCGATCTCCGATACCGCCGCCCGCACCGCCGCCGACCGCTGGCTGGCGGCATTTCAAAACGACCAGACCCGGCGGTTGGACGACCCGGACGTCATTCGCTTCGGTCTTTGGACCGCCGGTGAACTGGCGCGAGACCATCGCCTTCCCATTCAGTTGCATGTCGGCGTGGGCGATGACGATGTCCTCATGCACGCCTGCGACCCGACCCATTTCACCCAGTTCATCAAGGCCATGGACGCCTGGAACGTGCCGGTGACACTGCTGCACTGTTTCCCCTTCGTGCGGGAGGCGGCCTGGATGGCGGAGGTGTTTCAGAACGTCTATTTCGATGTCGGTTTCACGGTAAACTTCACGGGACCTCAGGGCCGAACGGCAATTCGCGAGGCGATGGAGATGTCGCCCTTTTACAAATTCCTCTACAGTTCCGATGCCTTCGGCCTGCCCGAGCTTCACTACCTGGGCGCGGTGCTGTTTCGGCGCGAGTTCAACGCGCTGATGGCGGAATGGCTTGCCGGCGGCTGGGCGAGCGAGAAGGATGTCCGCGAAATCGGCCGCATGGTGGCCTTCGAGAACGCCGCCCGGATCTATCCCGGTCTGCAGGCGCTGTCCCCGTGACCGCGCCGGGCGGCCGGAACACTGTCGAAAGGCGGGCCCTTTTCGTCCGGCCGTCCGCGTGACACTGGGCGCCCGGCGCGCGTCAGTCGGCGGGTTGGCCCTGGCGAGCGTTCCCCTGCTCGTGCTTTGCGGCGCCCTGTTGGCGGGCGACCCGATCCTGCAAAGCGTCGCGATGGTGTTCTTCATCAACCTGATCGCTGTCGTGGGGATCGGGGTCTATACCGGCAACACGGGGATAGTCAGCTTCGGCCACACCGGCTTCATGGCGATCGGCGCCTACGTTTCGGCTATTCTGACTTTGCCCGACGGGCGACAGCAGGCGCAGCTGACCGCCCTGCCGACATGGTTGGCCGACCTTGAATTCTCGATCGGGCCAGCCATCGCGGCGGGCGCGATTGCTTCTGTTGCCGTCGCCATCATCGTCGGGATCGCCGTTGCCAGGCTGGCCGAAGCCGCGGCTTCGATCGCGACACTTGGCTTTCTGGTTATCGTGTACACGGTTCTCAACGCCTCTCGCGACCTGACACGGGGCAGCCAGGCCCTATCGGGGTTCGCCTTCATGGACACCCTCTGGATTGCCGGAGGTCTGGCATGCATTTGCCTGCTCGCTGCCCGGCTGTTTGCCGATACGCCGATTGGCCTGGCAGCGCGCGCCGCACGCGAGGATGCGCCCGCGGCATCCGCGATCGGCATCAATGTCCTGCGCACACGCTATGTTTGCTGGGTTGTCAGTGCCGGCTTTGCCGGCGTCGCCGGCGGCCTGATGGGGCACTATCTGGGCGTCATATCGCCTCGCACCTTCTATTTCTCCCTCACTTTCACGCTGCTTGCCATGCTGATCTGCGGCGGCATGCGGACCGTCACCGGAGCGGTTGCGGGGGCGCTTGCGATCTCGATCCTGACCGAACTCCTGCGCCGTGCTGAAAGCGGCCTGACGATCGGCGCCATCGAGCTGCCGGAGGTCCTGGGCCTCACCACGCTGGGGGTTGCCGTCGCCATCCTCCTGTGCCTGTACCGGCTGCCGAACGGCATCGCGGGCCGGTCGGAAATCGA
>JBCDFV010000010.1:0-125412 GCA_039177555.1 Pseudomonadota bacterium
ACCAGGGCTCCAACGCCGCGCGCAACGAGGGCACCATGCTCGGCTGCAACGCGCTGCTGCAGCCGGAGTACACGGACTTCGTCATGGAGACCTGGCTCTCGAACAACGACAACGACGGCGTCGGCCTGAACTTCGGCTGGAAGTCCCTCGACGACCACTTCCGAGTACACAAGATCAACGACGTCTGGCCCACTCCGTTGGTCGACTACGTGCAGATGCCCCACTGGAAGATCCGCCGAAGGCTCACCGGCCGCACCTGCGAGGGCGTCATGACCGACGCCACCAATTGTTACGAGACGGTCGCGTTCATCGATGGTGAGTCTCCCAGACTCTTTTCTGTCTTCTGACGTCTTCTTCGTCTCCCTGTTTTTTCGTCTTCTGACGACGTCGTCGTCGTCGTCTTCGGCCTCATCTCTAACACCCTTCTTCTGATGTCGCAGGCACGGGCCCGTTCCACAAGGACATTCCGTTCGACGCGGTCACGCCCGCCGGCGAGTGCGGCTACTCGCAGACGTACCTCTCGTACGACGAGGCCGACCGGTCCAAGATGTACCTGATGGTGCTGAACAACCAGGTGCGGGCCACCGTCTTCGCCGTCCCGGATCGGCACTTGGCGCAAGACCAGCTTGCGCGCGGATACCTCCTGCAAGGCGGCCATCAGGTCGCGCACGCGAATGTCGGCGTTGTCCATCTTGTTGATGAACACCATGTGCGGGATGGCCAGATCGTTCAGCGTGCGCAGCACCGGCTGCAGGCTGGCGATCCGGTCGATCACGGGCTCGCAAACCACGACCGCCGCGTCGGCGACCATGAGGCTGGTCTCTGAGAGGTAGGACAGTTCGACCGCCCCCGGGCAGTCCAGCAGGCTCCAATTCTCGCCCAGATATGAAAAGCGCGCCATGTTGACCTCGGTCGACATCTGGCGCGCCCTGGCTTCGTCGGAGCTGTCGCCGACGGTGTTGCCGTCTTTGATCGTCCCTTTGCGGGGGATGGCCCCCGCAGCGCTCAGCAAAGCTTCGGCCAGGGATGTCTTGCCGGCGGATTGCGGACCGATCAGGGCGACGCACCTGGGTCCGGCCGGTCTGCGGTCGGCAGTCACGGCTTTCCTTCCTCCTCATGTTTGGTTTCATCGGCCGGTTCTTCGCCGGCTGCTCGAACCATCAATTGAAGGCCCGATGACGCCGCAGCGCAACCACTTGTTTGAGGTTTCGTGACAGGTGCGGGACCGCGCCTACGCCTGGTCGTTCAGATGACAGGCCGAAAGCCTGCCCGGCGCGATCTCTTTCAATGCCGGACGCTCGCTGCGGCAGCGGTCCATGGCGTGCGGGCAGCGCGGATGGAAATGGCAGCCCGACGGCGGGTCCAGGGGCGATGGGATCTCGCCCTTGATTGGCGTGAACTTGCGGCCGGCCGTGTCAAGCCGGGGCACTTCCGCCAGCAGGGCCTGGGTGTAGGGATGGTTTGGCGCGTCGAACAGCTCATCCGTCGGCGCCTCCTCGACCACGCGGCCGAGATACATGATCACGACCCGGTCGGAGAGGTGTTCGACCACGCCAAGATCGTGGCTGATGAAGAGATAGGTCAGGCCAAAATCGCCGCGCAGGCGCATGAACAGGTTCAAGACCTGCGCCTGGATCGACACGTCGAGCGCCGCAACTGCCTCGTCACAGACGAGGAAGTCGGGCTTCACCGCCAGGGCCCTGGCGATGCCGATGCGCTGGCGCTGGCCGCCTGAGAATTGGTGCGGATAGCGTCGCTTGTAGGCGGCATCAAGGCCGACGCGGGTCAAGAGATCGTCGAGATAGGCGTTGAACTCCGACCGCGGCACCAGCTTGTGGACCTTCACCGCCTCGCCGATGATCTCGGCCACCCTCAGGCGGGGGTTCAACGACGACATCGGGTCTTGAAAGATCATCTGGATCTTCAGCGCCGTCTCGCGTGCCTGGGCCGTCGTCTGCCCGGCGACATTACGGCCACGGTAGAAAAGCGCGCCGTCGCTCGCATCATGGATACCCGCGACGACCCGGCCCAGCGTCGACTTGCCGCAACCGCTTTCGCCGACAAGCCCGACGACCTCACCCTCCCGGATGGCGAGCGAGACACCATCGACCGCGTGCACTGTCTCTTCGCGCATGCCGGCGCCAACCACATTGGCCAGCTTGGCCGCGACATCGAGCGTGCGCGTGAAGCGTTTCGACACGTCGCGCAGTTCGACGATGGGCGCGGCGTCACTCATGCACTGACCGCCTCCCCGATCACCTCTTGGGCTTCCACCGGATGAAAGCAGCGAATGAAGCGGTTCGGTAACGGAGCGGAGATTTCGGGCTGAACGATGCACGCCTCGTCCGCCTTTGGGCAGCGCGTGCGGAAGGCACAGCCCTGCGGCAGGTTGAGCGGTGACGGCGTCATGCCCGGGATCTGGGCCAGGGGCTCGCCGCGCCGGTTGCGCGACGGCACCGAGCCGATCAGGCCGTTGGTGTACGGGTGCAGCGGCCGGTTGATCACTTCCGCCACCGTGCCGGTCTCGACCACCTTGCCGGCATACATCACGGCGACACGCTGGGCCAGGCCGGCAATGACACTGAGATCATGGGTGATCCACAGCATCGCCGTGTTGTGCTCCGACACCAGGCGCTGGATCTCGTACAAGATCTGGGCCTGGATGGTGACGTCGAGCGCCGTCGTCGGCTCGTCGGCGATGATCAGTTCCGGGTTGTGCAGCAGGGCGATGGCGATCGCCACCCGTTGACGCATGCCGCCGGAAAACTGATGCGGGTAGGATTTCAGCCGCTCGTCCGGCGAGGGTATGCCGACCATGCCAAGCGCGTCGCGGCAGCGCTGGCGGGCGTCCTCATTGGAGATGCTGATATGGGCGGTCAACGCCTCGATCATCTGGGTGTCGATGCGCAGGACCGGATTCAGCGTCATCATCGGGTCCTGGAAGATCATGGCGATGCGCTTGCCGCGCAGGCGGCGCATCTGCCCGTCATCCAGCCCGACCAGATCCCGCCCGTCGAAGACGATGCTGCCGCCATCGATGCGTCCCGGCGGGTCGACCAGCCCCATGATCGAAAACCCGGTCACCGACTTGCCGGACCCTGACTCACCGACCACGCCCAGGATTTCGCCGGGCGCGACCTCGAACGAGACGTCGTCGACAGACTTCACCACACCAGCCTTGGTGTGGAAGTAGGTGCGCAGGTTGCTGACCTTCAGGATCGGATCAGCCATCGCGGCGCAGCCTCGGGTTCAGAATGTCGCGCAACTGGTCGCCAACCAGATTGATGGCGATGATGGTGATCAGCAGGGCCACGCCGGGAAAGACGCTGATCCAGTACCGGCCGGACAGCATGAAATCGAAGCCGTTTGCGATCAGCAGGCCCAGGGAAGGCTCGGTCAGTGGCATGCCGATACCCAGGAAGCTGAGCGTCGCCTCCAACGCGATGGCATTGGCGACCTGCAGGGTGCCGATGACGATCAAGGGCGGCATGCAATTGGGCAGAATATGGCGGAACAGGACCCGCGGCGTCGAAAGCGCCAGGCAACGCGCCGCCTCGACATATTCCTTGTTGCGTTCGACCAAAGCGGCCGACCGGGTGGTACGCGCGTAATACGCCCACTGCACGATGATCAGGGCCAGGATGACGTTGCCGACACCACGGCCGATGATGGCCAGCAGGATCAGCGCGACCAGGATGGCCGGGAAGCTGAGTTGGATGTCCACGATGCGCATGATCACGCTGTCGATGCGCCCGCCATAGTAGGCCGCGATCAGACCCATCGACATGCCGATGGCCAGCGCGAAGATGCCGCTGAGCACGCCGACGCGCAGGCTGATCTCCAGCCCGTAGAAGATCGCGCTCAGCATATCGCGGCCTTGGCCGTCCGTGCCTAACCAGTAGGTCATCAGCACCTCGCCCTCGGTGCCCACAGCCTCGATTTCAAGCGTGAAGGGAGCGTCGATGCCGTCGGCGTCGGTGATGTCGAACTGGCTCAGCCCCTCGGTTGGCACCTCCCAAAAACTGCGGAACGAGTGCTTCTCGCCGATACTGAGTTCCGCGCCCCTTGGCAGGCCATCGACGCGAACGCGCTCCACGCGCTCGATCGTCGCCGGCGGGTCAAAGGTCAGCGAAACGGCGATACTGGTGGCATCCGCATTCGGCGTCGCATCCCCGGTTACCGTGGCGAACGGCGCCTCGCCGTCGAGGGCGACCGATACGGGGCCGGCAACCGTAGGATCAATGGCGACATCGATGTCCTGGGTCGGTGGCGTGGTCATGCTCGCGGACCCCGGCGGCAGGCGGCTCTCCTCGACCCTAATTTGGTTCAGATCATAGGGGTTCTGCGGCGAGATGATCGGCGCCATCACGGCCACGAAGATGATGATCAGCAAGAGGATCAGGCCTAAGACCGCAACCCAGCTTTCGACGAAGTCGGACGCCACGCGCCGCCACGGGGACTGACCGCGAGCCGGTTTTTCCGGCGCCGCGGCCGTGCCGAGCGGGTCGACCGGCGGCCCTGAGGTATCGGCGATATCGGTCATCGCTTCATGTCCGACAGTCGGACGCGCGGATCGAAGACCGAATAGAGGATATCGACGATCAGGTTGATGGCGATGAACATCAAAACGATGATCATCATGTAGGCCACGATCACTGGACGATCGAGCACGAAGATCGAGTCGATGATCAGCTTGCCCATGCCGGGCCAGGCGAAGACGGTCTCGGTCACCACGGCAAAGGCGATCAGCGAAGCCAGCTCCAGCCCGATGACCGTCACCAGCGGGATCATGATGTTCTTCATGATGTGCACGCCGACGACCCGGCGGCGAGACAAGCCCTTGGCCCGGGCGAACTTAACGTAGTCCAGGCCGATGACCTCGCGCACGCTGGCCCGCGTCAAACGGATGACCAGCGAGGTGTTGAACAGCGCAAGATTGATTGCCGGCAGGATGATGTGCGCCCAGCCATCCAAGGTCCAAAGGCTGGACCGGATGCCGAGGAATTCCGCCGTGTCGCCGCGCCCGAATGCCGGCAACCAGCCCAGGATGACCGCGAACAGCAGGATCAGCATGATGCCCTGCCAGAAATTGGGCAGGCTGAAGCCGAAGATCGACCCGACCATGATCGACTTGCCCGCAACGCCGCTAGGCCTCAGGCCGGCCCACATGCCGAGCGGAATACCGACGAAAATCGAGAGCAGAACGGCCACCACCGCCAGCTCCAGCGTCGCTGGCATACGCTGCAAGATCAGGCGAATGGCGGGTTCGTTGTAGACGAAGGATTCGCCGAGATTGCCCTGCAGCGCGTTACCGAGAAAAACGAGATACTGTTCCCAAACCGGCTTATCGAGGCCGAGGTTCCGGATCGCCTCGTCGATATCGGCTTGCGTGGCGTCGGGGGAAATCAGGATGGCGACCGGGTCGCCGATCGCGAAGACACCGAGAAAGACGATCGCCGACATCACCAACAGGACGATGACGGCCTGCAGCGTTCGGCGAATGATGAAGACGGTCACGTCCTGGCCCTGCCGGTCCGCGCGTCGATGCGCATATCAAGCGGGCGGGAAGAGATCATCTCCCTTCCCGCCCGATCAATTCCGCCAGCGGTTTAGTCAGCCGGCACCACGCCAATCGCGAGCGTGTATTCGTCGGTGCGCGGAATGTACTGCAGATCCGGCCGCGTGCCCCAGGTGTTGACCTGGAAGTGCGTCGGGATGATCGCGATGTCAGCCATGGCAATCTCCGTCGCCTGGGCCAGCAACGCCTCGCGTTCGGCATCGTTCACCGTCTGCAGGGCCTCTGTCAGGATCGCATCGAAGTCCGGATTGGAATAGCGGCCGCGATTGGACGCGCCCCAGCCCAGATCCGGGTTGTTGGTGGCGATCAAGGCACGCAGCGGCGACGACGCTTCGCCGGTGCCTGAGCCCCAGCCGACCAGCATCACCGAGAACTCCAGATCCGAGGCGCGGCCGAAATAGACCGAGCGCGGCATGGCGTCGACCTGGGTCTCAAGGCCGATGCGGCTGAACATCTGCGCGACCGCCTGCAGAACGGCAGCGTCGTTGATGTAGCGGTCGTTCGGCCCGTGCAAGGTCACGGCGAAACCGTCGCCATAGCCGGCCTCGGCCAGCAGTTCCTGCGCCCGTTCCGGATCGTATTCCGGCACATCGATGTTCTCCGAGACGCCGAAGAAGCCTTCCGGCAGCAACTGGCCGGCCGGAATGGCGATGCCCTCCATCACTTCTTCAACGATCGCCTCGCGGTCGATCGCCAGGCTGAGCGCCTCGCGCACCCGCTGATCCAACAGCGGATTTTCAATCTCGCCGCCGCCGATCGCCGTGATCATCGGCGTCTGCTCGCGGTCGCTGTCGAGGTGCAGATAGATCACCCGGTTGGACACGCCCTGCGACAGGGACACGTCCGGATTGTCCTCAAGCTGCGAGATGTCGGCGGTCGGCACGTCGGAGATGACGTCGACGTCGCCGGCCAAGAGCGCGG
Organism: Pseudomonadota bacterium; assembly: GCA_039177555.1. Lineage (GTDB taxonomy): Bacteria > Pseudomonadota > Alphaproteobacteria > DSM-16000 > Inquilinaceae > JANQGH01. The sequence continues at coordinate 6,500 of JBCDFV010000010.1, forward strand.
CCACACGCGATGCCGAGCTCGAGATCGGCCGGATCGTCACCGAATCCCACGCCGGCGCCTCGCCCCAATAGTCGGGATTTGCCTCCATCACGATCCGATCGCCCGGCACGTATTCGGTCTGGCGATAGGGACCGGTGCCGATGGCAACGTCGCCGGCATTGTACTGCTCGGTCGTCGCCCCTTCGCCATGGGCGCGGCTGACGATCGAGATGGTCGACAGGTTGTTGGCCATCAGCGGCACGGGCGCAGCGGTATGGATGCGCACGGTGTGATCGTCGACGACCTCGACGCTGGCAATGTCAGCGGTGTAGGTGCCGAAGCCGGACGGGCTGTTCGGCACGTCGCCGGCGCGGCCGAGCGTAAACGCGACATCGTCGGCGGTAAACGGCGTGCCGTCATGGAACGTCACGCCCTGGCGCAGATTGAACTCCCACACATTGGGATCGTCGGTCGGCCCCCAGGATTCGGCGAGGCCAGGCAGCAACTCCTGGTTCGGCCCCTGGTTGATCAGGCGGTCATAGATATGCCGCATGATCTGATTGTTGTTGCCCGTATTGTGGAAATGCGGGTCCATCGAGGTGGCCTCGGAGGCCACGGCGATGACCAGATCCTCGGCCCAGGCGGCCGGTGCGGTCAGAACAAGTGCGGTGGTGGCGGCAAGAGCGAACTTGCGCAAGGACATGGGATATCCCCCTTCTAGCGTGATTGACACTTCCCCGAGGTCCGCCCTCCCGCGCTCATTCGCCGGCGCATATCTGCAGATCGGACCAGATCGGCGGATGTTTACCCGCTAAAACCCCTTGTGCAATAAAAATCCTTCGCCGAACCCATGGTCGTCCGGCGTCGACGTTTCTAAACGCACACCTATAGCGAGAACGCGAATGCCGCTTGAACGCATCGAAGGCGTCTTAGAGGTCCATGATCCCGATGTCGGGCAAGTACCACTGGTGTTCGACAGCCCCCACAGCGGCACGGACTATCCGCCGAACAGCAAGGTCGTTGCGCCACAGGCCGCCTTGGATTCAGGCGTCGACCTCTATGTGCACGAACTGTTCGGTACGGCCCCAAATCATGGCGCCGCCCTGCTGCACGCGCTGTTTCCGCGCATGTACATCGATCCCAATCGGGCTGCGGACGACATCGATCTCGCGCTGATCGAAGGTGTCTGGCCGTTGCCGGTGAACCCGACCGAGAAGTCCGAGCGCGGTTTCGGATTGCTCCGGCGATTGGTCTTGCCGGATGTGCCCCTTTACGGCGGTCCGCTGCCGGTGGCGGAAGTTGAGATGCGGCTGGATCGCTATTACCGGACCTATCACGACACCCTGGTCCGCCTGCTCAACCAGCGTCTCGACTGGTTTGGCGCGATCTGGCACGTGAACTGCCATTCCATGAAGCCGGTCGGCAACGCCATGAACGACGATGCCGGCGCCAAACGGCCCGACGTGGTCTTGGGCGACCGGATGGGCACCTCGTGCGACCGCGCGTTCGCGGCCTTCGTCGCCGAGCGGCTGGAGGCGGAGGGCCTGACGGTGAAGTTCAACGATCCCTATCAGGGTGCTGAACTCACGCACGCCTATTCCGACCCGGTGGCCGGCCGCCACAGTCTGCAGATCGAAATCAATCGCGGGCTCTATATGAACGACGAAACGTTCGAACGGACGGCTGGCTTCGGCGCCCTGGCGGCGGCTCTCGATCGGCTCGTCGGGTCGTTGGCGGCTTATGCGCGCGACGAAGCAGGCCGGCTGTAGGGCAGGCCTTGCCGATCCTCAGTCCGCCAAGGCCGGCTTGATCGGGCTTTCGTAATCCGGCGGCTTCACGGTCAGGACCGAGCAGTCGACGCTGTTGAGAATGTCCTCCGCCGTGTTGCCGATGATGAAACCGGGCACGCCGGTGCGCGCGATCGTGCCCATCACCAGCACGTCGGGCTTCAGCTTGGCGGCCTGTGCCGCGATCACCTTTCGCGGCGATCCCCGCTTCAGCATCGGCAGCAGCCTGACCCTGCTCAGCCGATCCGGATCGACCAGCTCGGCGGCCTGCCCCACCAGGCTTTCCAGCGCGTGCCAGTGCCGCGCCTGAACATCGCCGACATAGTCCTGGGCCATCCGATTCGGATCGGGCGTGTCCGACCAGATACGCACCAGATCCTCGCCGGGGGCATCCCAGACGTGCAGGATATGGGCGTCGATCGGCTGTTCGCCGGCGAACTGGACGACCGTCTCGATGATCCGTTCGTTCAGCCCCCTCAGCGTTTGCGGTTCGCTGGCCAGGCTGTCATCGACATCGACGGCGGCCAGCACGGTCCTGACGGTTTCGGAACTGCCTGGCGGCCGCAGCCACACCGGGCAAGGGCACTTCCTCAAAAGGTGCTGATCGGTGCTGGTGAACAGGTAGCGGCTGAGCCCGTCCGCCTGCTCCGCCGCCTTCACGATCAGATCGACATCATGGGCGATGACATAGCGGATGATCTCGATGAAGGCCTTGCCGACCCGGACATCGATGGCCGGTTGGCTGTCGGGGACGGCGCTGGAGGCGAGATCGGACAGGCGTTCATATCGTTCGGCGACCAGCCGCTCCTCGATCGCGGGCGGCGACAGGCCGGTGGCGGCGGCGATCCGGTCGATCTCCGCCGGCGGTTCGACGATGTCGAGCAGCGTGATCGTGCCGCCCTGGGCCCGCGCCACTGTGTCGGCCGCCTTGAGCGTGTCCTCATCCGACGCACCGGCGGAGCAAACAACCACCACACGCTGAAGAGGGCCAGCACGGGGCGAGGCGGACTGGCCGGCCATCACGCCGTCAACTCCCTCTGACCCTCCGGATCGACCAGTTCGACCGGCGGCGGCTTGGCGTTGCTGAGCACCAGTGCCGCAGCCTGCGACGCGGCATCCCGGAACGGCAGCAAGACCAGGTCGGCGCCGGCCGCCCGCACCTGTTCGGCGGTCTGCTCGCTATGGGCCGAAACGGCGATATGGCCTTCGAACCGTAGGTCGCGCAGTGACCGGACCAGCGATCGCCTCGGATCATCGTGGGTGACGCCCGTGTCATGCTCCGGCACCGCCGAGACGGCCCAGGCCGCGTCTTTCAAGGGCAGATGGGCCAGGAATTCCGGGTCGGTGGCGTCGCCGTAGACCACGTCGAACCCATGTTCGCGCGCAAAGCGCACCGCTTCCGGGTTGAAATCCACGCCTAGGACGCGCTGGCCGGCGTCTCTCAGCTCTTGCGCGATCGCCAGCCCGTAGCGCCCGAGACCGAAGACGACGACCGAATAGGCGGCCCCCTCCGGCCTGCCGGCGTCCTCGACACGGCCGGCGCTGCGGCGTTCGAACACGCCCAGCACCGGCTCCAGCCGGTCATAGAGCTGGTGGGAATAGGTGATCATGTAGGTCGACGCGGCGATCGTGATCAGGCCGACCAGGGTGACCAGGCCGAGCGCCTGCGGCGCGACATGGCCAATGGTCACGCCCATGGCCATGAAGATCAGCGAGAATTCGCTGATCTGGGCGACGGTCAGCCCAGCCAGAAAGCCGGTGCGTTTTCGATAGCCCAGCGCGCCCATGATCGCGAGCACGATCAGCGGGTTGCCGATCAGGACGAACAGGGAGAACACGAACGCGGCAAAGACGCTGGCGCCCAGCACCGAGAGGTCCAGCGAGGCGCCCAACGCGATGAAGAAAAACAGCAGCAGGAAGTCGCGCAAGGACGACAGCCGGGCGGCGATGGCCTCGCGAAACGGCGTCGAGGCCAGGGACACGCCCGCCAGCAGGCCGCCCAGTTCCTTACCGAAGCCGAGATAGTGGCCGACCGCCGCCAGCAGGGCCGCCCAGGCGATCGCGAAGGAGACCAGCAGTTCCGGCGCGCGCGACAGGCGCTCGACCAGGGGGTTGGCCAGAAAGCGAATGAACAGGCCGACGGCGATCAGCATCGCGGCGCCATAGGCGAAAACCAAGAGCACCTCGCCGAAGGCCCCGTCGCCCGCCGCGCCGACGCCGACCGCGGACAAGACAATCATCGCCAGGACGACCACCAGGTCCTGCACGATCAGGAAGCCGAGCGCGATCCGGCCGTGCAGCGCGTTGATCTCACGCTTGTCGGACAACAGCTTCACGATGATGATGGTCGACGAAAAGGTCAGCGCCACCGCAACATACAGGCTGGTCAGCGGGTCCAGGCCCAGGGCCAGGCCGATCAGGAACCCGAACACGGTGGTAAAGGCGACCTGGCCCAAACCGGTCATCAGCGCCACGGGGCCCAAGGTCCTGACCAGTTTCAAATCGAGCTTCAGCCCGACCAGGAACAGCAAGACCGCGATGCCGAGTTCGGCGAGCAAATCGATATGCTCGTCGGACTGCGCGATATCCAGCACCGACGGGCCGGCGATGATGCCCACCGCGATGAAGCTGACGATCAGCGGCTGGCGCAGCATCAAGCCGACAAAACCGGCGGCCGCCGCCAGCACCAGCAGGGCGGCGATCTCATAGAAGATGTAGTCGGTGATGGCCTCAACCATGGCGCACGCGCCTAACCATCACTGATCGGCGCGCGTCCGACGACGGTCCCGCCCCTCTCACGTCCGAAAGCACACTTTGATGGCACGCTGCTGAAATCGTGCGGTCTTCATTGCTGTCCGTTCCCTTCCGGACCTTTGGGCAGGCACTCGCCATATGGGTGCGGGCGGCCAGAGTGTCACTTGACCTGCATCAAGATATCTCAGCGAGCCTCATTCGGCATGACGGCGGTCAATCTCGCGATGCCAGATACGCCCGAGCCCACTCCGGCGGTTCCCAGACGGCACCCTTGTCGAGCGGGAATGACGGCCTTGGCATGTTCTTGAAGTCGAAACGCGAAAGCACGGGCGAGGTCAGGCCCGGCGTGTCGACCTCGAAGGTTCGTTCGGAGGGAAAGAAGGGCGCGAACCCGGCACGGAAATGGCCCCGGGATTTTACCACGACGGTGCGCGCCGCCCGCAGATCGAGGCCCAGCATGGTGAAGAAGGCCGGGTCCGCACATTGCTTGCGCTCGGTCGCGACCACGGCAACCACGCCGCCCAGATCCAGGGCGACCGTCGGCCCTAGGGCCAGCTGTCGGCCCTCCCACAGGCCCGGGCTGCCAACCAGATTGCCGTCATGGACCGCGCGCACCTGGGCCGGGCACGACACGGGTGGCGCAAAGCGGTCGTTCACCAAATGGTGCCGATTGAAACGCGCCTCGAACTCCGCCCCGGGGCCAAGTCTCGTGGCCTGGGCCGCCAGTTCGGGGTCGATGAAGACGCCGTAAAGCGTGTCTTGAACGTCGGCGTCCAAGAGATGCTGCAGGAATACCGAGGTGTTGCCGCGCCCGCCGCCACCGGGATTGTCGCCCGCGTCCGAATAGATCGCCGGCAGGTCGTCACCGGCAACGGCGCGGTCAACCGCCTCCTTCATGGGCATAAGCTGGCGGTCAAAGCGCTGACGCATGTCCCAGGCACGTTGGGCGATGTCGGCCGCCAGCGCCTGCGCCGGTTCGACAGCGCCCCGCGCGGTGACGATCACCGCGATGCCGTTTTTCGCCGTGTCGGAGAAGGCGAAGCCACCGACCACGGAGACGTTCATGATCTCCGGCGTCTGACGGCTTTGGCCGTAATCGATCAGGTCGGCGTACGGCCCCTCGGCGGTCAGCAGCGTGACCGAAGGTGGCGTCAAGGGCAGTCGGATGAAGGCGGCCTTCGCCGTTTCGCCGTTGAGCAGGGCCAAGAGATGATCCGCCGCTTCCTCCGCCCGCTCCTTCTGATCGACATGCGGGTTGGTCAGGTAGGAGATCAGCACGTCGACCGAGCCGACCATGCGATCGGAGATGTTGGCGTGCAGGTCGACCGTGGCGGCGATCGGCACATCCGGGCCGACTTGCCGCCGCGCCGCCGCCCAAAGCCTGCCGTCCGGATCGTCCTCGCCGGTCGCCGTCATGCCGCCATGGGCACAGAAATAGACGGCGTCGACATCGCCGGCCTGGCTTAGGCGTTCGGTGATCTCGGCCTCGAACCGTTCCAGCAGCGCCTGGTCGATCGGCCCGCCCGGCTCGGCCGCCGCGATCAGGATGGGCACGGGCTGCCAGGCGCCCGTTCGGTCCATTCGATCGACGAAGGCCGAAATCTCCGCCGGCAGCGGCGACGGGTCTTGGCGCGCCAAGGCCGGAATGGCCTCACCCTCGACGTAACACAGCCGTCGAAAATCGTCCTCAACGGTCGGCGGCGCGAAAGCGTTGCTTTCCAGGATGCATCCAATCAACGCAATTCGCGGTCCCATCAAGGCGGTCTCCTGTAGCTTCGGCCTGATCAATCGCCCATATTAGGCGGACGATCCCAGATCCCAAGCACACTTCAGTCTCAAGAGCCCGCCTTGTCGACTTCCCACACCCCGGATTCGCGGCCGATCAGCCAGGACATGATCGAAACCCTGATCGGGTTTCCGACCGTCAGCCGAGACAGCAATCTCGATCTCATCCACTTCATCCGCGACACGCTGGCCAAGCATGGCGTCGAGTCGCTGATTGTTCCTGACGAAAGCGGCCGGAAGGCCAATCTTTACGCCACGCTGGGCCCGACCGACCGGCCGGGCATTTGCCTGTCCGGCCATACCGACGTGGTGCCGGTCGATGGTCAGGATTGGGACACCGATCCCTTCCAGGCCGTCGAACGGAACGGACGTCTCTATGGCCGCGGCACGGCCGACATGAAGGGCTTCGTCGCCATCGCGCTCGCCATGGTGCCGACCTTTCTGGCACGCGACCTCGCGACACCGATCCATCTCGCCTTCTCCTACGACGAAGAGGTTGGCTGCCTCGGCGTCCGCCGCTTGTTGAAAAGGCTGGAGGCAATGCCGATCAAGCCCTCGGCCTGCATCGTCGGCGAACCGACCTCCATGAAGCCGGTGACCGGACATAAGGGCAAGCGCAGCGTGCGCGCCCATGTGCGGGGGCTGGAATGCCACTCATCCCTGGCGCATCAGGGCGTCAACGCCGTGCAATACGCCGCCGAGGCGATCGCCTTCCTGCACCGCATGGCGCGCGACAAGCGCGACAACGGCCCATTCGACGAGGCCTTCGATCCGCCCTACACGACCGTCCATACCGGCACGGTGCGCGGCGGCACGGCCCTGAATATCGTACCGCGCGACTGTGTGTTCGAGTTCGAAGTCCGCCATTTGCCTGTGGAAGACCCGATGCACCTGATCGGGCAGTTTGAGTCCTACGTGCGGGAGACCCTGGAGCCCGAGATGCGTGAAACCGACCCGAACGCAGGCTTCCGGTTTGAGGAGATGTCCGCGTTCGCCGGCCTCGACACGGAAGAAGAAGAGCCGGTCGTGACCCTGGCCAAGGCGCTGGCCGGTGCCAACGACACCGGCAAGGTCGCCTACGGCACAGAAGGTGGGCTGTTCCAAAAAGCTGGGGTACCGACGGTGATCTGCGGCCCCGGCTCGATCGAGCAGGCCCACAAGCCCAACGAATTCGTCGCCATCGACCAGATCCGCCGTTGCGAGGACTTTATGCATCGCCTAGCCGAAAGGGCCGCCGCATGAAAAGCGTGCCGAACGACTATCCCGTCGAACTGACCGCACCGGACATCAGTGCCCACAAGGCCGGCAATACCGGTGTCGACTACTACACCAGTTTCGAGTCCGGTGCGCCCGGCCCCCACGTTCTGGTCAACGCGGTGGTCCACGGGAACGAGCTGTGCGGGCCGATCGCGCTCGATCATCTGTTCGCCACCGGGTTCCGCCCGCTGGTCGGCAAGCTGACCCTGGGCTATGCGAATGTCGAGGCCTACCACGCCTTCGATCCGGCGGACCCGACCACCACGCGCTACCTGGACGAAGACTTCAACCGGGTCTGGGACGCAGCAACGCTGGACGGCGACCGGGACAGCCGCGAGTTGCGCCGGGCGCGCGAGATCCGCCCGTTGATCGACACGGTCGACTATCTGTTCGACATCCATTCGATGCAGCACAAGACCCCGCCCCTGATGATCTCCGGGCCGCTGGAAAAGGGCCGGTCGCTGGCCCGCGCTATGGCGTCGCCGTCATACGTGGTCAGCGATGGCGGGCACAAGGCGGGCAGACGTCTGCGCGACTATGGCGGCTTTGGCGATCCGGCCTCGGACAAGAACGCGCTTCTGATCGAATGCGGCCAGCATTGGGAGCGGGATGCCGGTCCGGTCGCGATCGACAGCGTCTATCGCTTCCTGATGCATTTCGGCATGGCGGACCGGGACACGGCCGAACCCCACCTGCTGCCGACGCCGCCCACGCAGACGGTGATCATGGTCGACCGGCCGGTGACGATCAAAACCGAGGATTTCCGGTTCGCCCAGAAATTCACCGGCATGGAGAGCCTGGCCAAGGACGAGTTGATCGGCTGGGACGGTGACGAAGAAGTCCGCGCGCCGTTCGACGGCTGTGTTCTGATCATGCCGACCCGGCGCACCTGGGTGGGTCAGACGGCGGTCCGGCTCGGACGGGTGGTGGACGCGGGCTAAATCCTACGCTCGGTGGCTGCCGGCGCGGTCGGCTGGTCAGACGGAGAGGCCGATGGGCGGACGGCCTGACAATCACCGTGTCGAGGGCGACGACGCCGACGCTCGGCCACCGACCACACGCCTGATCATCGGCGGTGCCATCCTGGCGATCTGGCCGTTCAGCAAGATCGTCGGACCGATCATCATCTTGGCCTCGGACTATTCGACCGCCACGAAAGCCCTGCTGATTGGGCTGTTGTTCACGGTCGTGCCGAAAATCTGCGTGCTCAGCACCGTGCTCGCTCTGGGTCGATCGGGCTTCTTCTGGCTGAGATCAAGGATCATGGCATTCCTCGATCCCGTTCTGCCACCGCAAGAGGTCGGCAGATCGCGCTACCGGGTCGGGCTGGTGTTGTTCACCCTGCCCTTCTTCATCGAATGGTCGTTTCCCTACACCAGCTACGTGCCGGCGGGCATTCCACAGATGGTCTACATTCTGTCCTGGGTCGCGGATTTGACGCTGGTCATCAGCCTGTTCGTGCTCGGCGGCGCGTTTTGGCGAAAGCTCCGGGCCTTGTTCATCAGAACGGAACTGGCCGATTTCTCCGCGATCGAAAAGGCCACATTCATGCCGACCGGCGGCGAAGAGCGGTGGCGGCTGCTGACGGGGGGCGCCCTGATCCTGATCGGCGCCTTGGGCCTGGCCAGCACGCCCCTGATCGGCGTCTCGACCCTGTCGTCGGCCTGGCAATCGCAGCTTTACGGCTGGGCGGCCGTGGGGCCGATCGTCATGTTCATCGCCGCGGCGCTGATCGTCCGACGCAGCCGGGCGACCCGGTTGATCGCCATGATGACGCGCGGCCTGCCGGAAACGGTCGGCCGGACGCGCCACATCGTCGGCCTGGTCATGTTCGTCACGCCGATCATCTTCGGTTTCTCGATCCCGCATTTGGCCGACGCCATTCCGGGCTATGCCACCAACGGCGTTATCTTCGGCCTGGTCGGCAACGCGGTTCTTCTGGCCAGCCTCGTCGTGCTCGGCGGCGGTTTTTGGGGCAAGTTCGAAGCGCTCTATGTCCAACACGCCACCATCCGATCCGCATAACCCTGGGACGTATCAGGTCGTTGCAGTCTGCGATGGCCGCGACGAAACATGCCCCCAACGATCTGCCGGGGGCATGCTCGCCGTCAGGGCGGCCAGGTTGGCGACCGCCGCCCGTCCGACCCGTGGCTGTTGGAAGATCAGGCCAGGTAGCTCTGCATCGGCTCCCAATAGCGGACCTTCCAGCCGGCGGCGACCATCTCCGCCTTGTCGTTATCGACGCCGGCATGATCGAGGATCAGGCGGGTTGTGTCGCCCTCCGGCATCAGTTCGAAGCGGACGACCGAATACCGTCCGTCCTCCCAATTCGCCACCCGCCAGGCTTGGACGATGCGTTGATTGGGCACCAGTTCGATGTTCCGGCCCTCGATCTGGCCGTCATGGCAGATGAAGGCCCCACCGGGCTCGCGGCTGATCTCCGCCTTGGCGTTGGTGAAGGAACCGTGCTGGTCGGCGTCCATCAGCGCCTCGTAGACCCGGTCGGGGCTTGTCTTGAAGATCACCTCCTGATGGATGGCATCTGACATGTTGGCATCTCCCATGCTGATTGGTTTGACCGAACTGTTGGGCTCACCTATATTAAACTATATGGTTAACTAACGTGAAGTCGACATGCTGGCAAGTGCTTTGATCGACGAGGATGTCGATGACGATCGGCTGGATCTGGTCCTGCGTGCGATTGCCGACCGGACGCGACGGGCGTTGCTGGCCCGGCTGGTGCAAGGCCCGGCGCGGGTGACCGATCTCGCGGCACCGTTCGACATGTCCTTGGTCGCGGTCTCGAAGCATCTGAAGGTTTTGGAACGGGCGCGGCTGATCGAACGGGACATCGACGGACGCGTCCATCGCTGCTCGTTCCAAGCCGAACCCTTGCGCGAGGTCGAGCGCTGGCTGGATCACTACCGGGTCTTCTGGACCGACACGCTGGACGCCTTGGCGCGGCATGTGGAGGACGGCGACGACCAGACCGGGAACTCGGATGACGGCAAGGAACAGGTGTCGTGACACAGGGCGAGGCCGCAACCGCACGACACGATAGGCGGTCGATCATCCTCGTCGTGCGCCGGACCATCGAGGCCAACGCCGAGCGCCTTTTTGCGGCCTGGACTCAGCCGGACGAACTCGTCCGATGGTGGGGGCCTTCGGGCATTACCTGTCCGAAGGCGGAAATCGACCTCAGGGTCGGCGGCACGTACCGCATCGCCAACGAACAGCCGGGCAAGCCCCTGCTCTGGATCGTCGGTGAGTTCGAACGGATCGAGCCGCCGCGCATGCTGGTCTATAGCTGGCGGCTGGAGCCAGGATCAGGGAACACCGAACGCGTCTCGGTCCGCTTCGTGCCGAAAGACGCCGCCACAGAGGTCATCATCACCCACGAACGGATCGCCAATGAGACCGATCGGGACGAGCACGAGCAGGGCTGGTTTGGCTGTCTGGACGGGCTGGCGGCGCTGGTAGAGGGAGGGCACACGAATGAAGCCTCGGCTTAGTGCTCTACCCTGAGCCAGCCGTCGTTGAATGCCAGCCGATCCATCCCCGAAAAGCGCCGGATGCGGTCGAGTTCGGAATCCAGTTTCTGGCGGCGGCCGGCGGTCAGCTTGACTTTCGGTTCCAGCCAGAGCCCGGTGACCGACAAGGTGTCGGCGTCGCGCCGGCATTTCATGTCCAGGCGGCCGATCAGCCGGTCGCCTTCCAACAGCGGGAAGACGTAATAGCCGTAGCGCCGCTTGGCGGCCGGCACGAATACCTCGATCCGATAGTGATAGTTGAACAGGCGGTGGGTGCGGTTGCGATCGCGGATCAGCGGGTCGAACGGGCTGAGGATGCGCAGGCGGCCCGGCGGTTCGGGCACCGAAGCGATCGTCTGCTCGATATCCGGGCGCGCGAATGAGCGGCGGGGTTTCGAGCCGTCTGCGGTTTCGATCTCGACGGGCACGAGTTCCGTCTCCGGCCGCGCCTCACACCAGGCCTTGGCCTCGGCCGGCGTGATCAGATCCCAGAAGGCGGCGATTTCGCCGGAGGTGGCTGTGCCCAGCCGGTCAAGCGCGCTGACACAGGCCCAGTCGACAAACGCTTCCTCTGAGACGTCCTTGCCCGCAAGGTCCGGCGGGATCACCCGTTCGGTCAGGTCGTAGACCTTCTGAAACGCCTCCCGCCTGGTGACCGCCAGCGCGCCGGTGCGCCACAGGACCTCAAGCGCGGTTTTCGAGGGGTGCCAGTTCCACCAGCCGGCGCCGTTTCCGTCACCAGCCTTTGTGCCCGGCGCCATGTGGCGCGACATGGCGGGGCCGTCGCGCGCGATGCGTTCCAGGACCTCGGTGAAATCCCGCTCCGAGACGCCGGGCCGCCACTTCTGCAGCCGCGCGTGCAGGCGTCGGTGTTCTCGTTGAAAGCGCCGCCGCCAATAGGGGTGGAACCGGGTGGGAATGATCGAGGCGTCATGGGTCCAGTTCTCGAACAGGGTCCGGTCCCGCTCCAACAGGCGCTTCAGATGCGCGCGCCGATAGGTCTGGTTGCGCGCGAACAGGATCATGTGATGGGCCCGCTCGACGGTCGAGATGCTGTCGACTTGGACGAAGCCGATCCGCTCGATCAGCGCCAGCAGGCCGTCGCGGGTCAGCTTGCGGGACGGCGGCTGGGACAGCCCTTGCCGATCCAGCAGCAGCCGGCGCGCTCGGCGATTGTCGATTCTGACCACCATGGTCTGGTTGTAGCCGACGCATTGCCGTGCCGCGAGCGCGCGCGTGCTTCAGACCGCACGCTGCTGACGGTCTGCAGTCAGAAGACGCTTTGAAAGCAATGGACAGATGATTCCGCAGCGGCCCTGCACGATCCGGCACAGGATCCCCGCAGTTGTCGAGGACGTGGTCGTCGCCATCCGGGAACAAGGCGGGTGGGCCGAGTTGCCGCCCTGCTCGAAATAGATCTCGTGGAGATCGGAAACACCAAGCCACCCGATGTCGAACGGTTTGATCACCAGATACTGATGTCTCACCCCGCTCGCAACCATGGCCCGCCCCGTGCCGTCAAGTGATCGTCTTCAGGGGGCGACGATCGCTTGAGGAATGGGCGGGCCATGGTCAAGGCCGCGTCATGCGAACCCCGACGGCGCGGAGGGGCAACGCCGCCGACGGATCGCTGATCGCGTCCCCTGTGCTTAAGCGCAGCGCATCAGAGGCCGGAGCGCTGAGGTAGTCCGACGAACAGGTGCACATGGCTGTTGTAACCAAAGTCGCCCGGCAGGGCGCCGTAGGTCTCGCCGTCGCTGTGCCAGGCGATGGCCAGCCCGGCCATCAGATGCTCGCCGGAGAGTTGCAGGCATGGCGCCATGCTACGTTCGAAGTGGGCATTGCCGGAGGCATCCGCCTGAAACACGCTCTCCGAACCGTCGCGGTTGCCGAACGGCAAGTCGTAGGTCCCGATGAACGGGTCGGTCGGTGGCGAGGCCATGTAGAAATTCCACATGGTGTAGACACCGTCGGGCACCAGGCCGGTGAAGGTGATGTCGATCTCGCCTTCGCCGTCGACGCAGGCATAGCTGCCGTGCCCCTCGGCACCCAGCCAATCGCCAAGTGTCATGCCCAGATCCTGGCCAATCGGATAAGGTCCGACGGCCATCGGATCGAACAGATCATGCGGCACCATCTCGGCCGATGTGAAGACCGGCGCGCCCAGGTCGCGATCGCCAGGCGTGGCGCGCCAGACGCCGGGCTGCCCCTCACGCCGGACGAAGACGTCCTGCTCGGTCATCTGCGCCCCGATATGGTCAACGAAGGTCAGTTCGATTTCGACCGGGCCGTCATAGGCGGTCTCGCTGGCATGCGCTGCACCGCCGGCAATGGCGAGCGCGACATAGGCGGTCATAAGGTTTTGCATGAAGGTCATTCCCCAAACTCCAAATCTCATGGTGGTGGATCAATCGGCGACCGGAAGGCCGCTCGGCACGGCCGCGGGGACCAGATGGTCCAGCTCGCGGCTCGTCGGGTCCGTCAGCGCGTGCAAAAAGGCGAGGAGATCGTCGATCTCCTCATCACTCAGCGTGCGGGACGGCAACTCGTTGGCGTCGGCAATGCTGCCGCGCAGGGCATCGGTCTGCTGGACCCAGCCATCGCGCAGGGCATGGTCGGACCGGCGCGCGGGGTTGACCGGGTCGAAGCGCAGTTCGGAACCCTGCCCTGTGGGCTCGATCACGGTCGCGGCCGGCGACAGCAGCGCCTGGTCGATGTCGTACGCCTCCAGCGAAGCCACGGGATCGAGGTGGTGGCGCACGACGCCTTCCAGCGTGGCGTAGGCACCGGCATGGCCCCAGGGGCCGGTTAGGGCGACATTGCGCAAGCTGGGCGTGCGGAACCGGTAAAGGTCGGCCGGGTCGAAGGTGACCGCGTAGCGGCCGAAATCCTCCAGGCGGGCGTGGAAGCCGGTTGCCCGCCAATAGCTGTCGTCGCGCCCATGCCCACGGCCGGGGCCGATCTGCGGCATCGCAATGGCATGGAAACCGTGGTCGGTCTGTAACGCGCCCGAATGGCATGCAGCACAGCCCGCGCCGCCGTAGAACAGGTCCATGCCACGTTGCGCGGACGCCGGCAGAACGGTCGGGTATCGCTCGCGCAGATAAACGTCGAACGGGCTGTCGTCGGCGCGGAACGCCGTCGCCTCGAAGGCCGCAATGGCGTTGGCGGCATGAACGAAGGTGATCTCGTCGCCCTGGTCGATCTCCGGAAAGGCCTCCTGGAACAGGGCGACATAGTCCGGGATGGCGCGCAGGCGTGCGGCCAGCAGATCCCAGGCCCCGCCCGGACCGCCAAGCCGATTAGTGGCGACGGCGTCGGCGATTTCGTTTTCGCCTTCATGGCCGGCCATCTCTTCTTCCGACAGCACGGGAAACATCGCCTGCGCCGCCAGCAGATTGTCGAGGCCGGGCGGCAGTTGCTCGCGGGCCGGCGTCCAAAACCCGCTGTCCAGCGATCCCACCGCGTCGGGCTCGACCCGACCGTCGTGGAACATCGTGACGTATTCGCGCGCACCGATGTTGAACAGCGCCGGCGAATTGCGCGGGATGCGGCCCAAAACCGGCTGGTCCGGCCCGGCCGCGCGATCGGTCCCCAGCCCCGTGGCGCCCTCGCCGAGAGACAGCGACACCGCGTCGGCGCTGGCCAGCGTTGGATGATGGCAAGTGGCGCACGAGATGTTGCGGTTGCCCGACAGGATCTTGTCGAAGAACAGCACGCGACCGAGTTCGACCATCGCCGGCGGCGGCGCGCCGTCGTCGAGAAAGTCATCGTCGGTCAGCGGCGCGATTGCGGCGACCGGATCCGGCGCCTGTGGCGTGGCAACCGCGACCACGGCGACCGCCGCGACAACGGCCAGCGCAGTTCCCGTCATCCAGCGCAATCGGGTTGGCTTCCTGTCGTCCATGGTTGGTTTCTTCCTATTTCAATAGGTACGGCGCACGGTCGAGGGCCGAGGACTGGCGCTCCGCCAGTCGAGACGTATCCGCGATAGGGTTTTTGATAGGCGCGCTTACTAACTGCCGGACCTAAGAGGCCAAGCGTTGCTCCGGCGGCACGGCCACGCCGTCCAGAAAGGCGGCCAGATGGTTCGACAGCGCGTTTGCATCGTCGCCGGCGCCGTCGATCAGCGCGGACTTCCGGCGTCGCAGAAACTGCAAGCCCAGGACATAGAGGCCCGGCGCGTCAACCACGCCGCCATCGTGGCGCAGCCCGCCCTTTCGGTTGAACACAGGCACATGCAGCCAGGAGTAATCGGGCCGATAGCCGGTCGCCCAGAGGACCGTCTGGATGCCGCTTGAGGCGAGATCCAAAGCGAGCGCAGGGTTTTCGTCGACCGTCGTCGGCGGCAGTCTGTACGGCGCGCCCACCTCGCCATCCAGCCCGTTCATGGTCGCCCATGCGTCGATGGTGTCGAGCAGCCGGCCCAGCTTGAGGTCCGACAGGGCGCAGTGATTGCGCAGGGAGCCCGAGAATTGCAGCTTGGTATCGTTGATGCCGACCAGACGGCCGACAACTTTGACGCCGGTCGCCTGCAGCGCGTTCAGGTCGATGGTTTCGCGTTCCGGCGAGCCGACGAGTTGCAGAGACGGTACGCGGCGCGCGCGTTCGATATCGTCGACCTGGCTGTAATGCTGGTCGAGGACGCCTGCGGCGTCCATCCACCATTGGATGTCGCGCCCACGGTATAGGCGTGGCGCCCGAATGTGCTCGCCCGTCGACAGCGTCACCGGACGGCCGGATCGCTGGATCTCGTTAGCGAGCTGGACGCCGGATGCCGCCGCGCCGACCACCAGCACACCGCCGTCGCGAAGCTGGTCCGGATTGCGATAGCCGAGCGGCGTAACCGTGTCGATGCTGCCCGGCAGCGCGTTGACGAGCCTTGGCACGCTCGGCAGATTGCAGGCGCCGGTCGCGATGACAAGGGTCTTGCAATGCCAGTCCACCCGATCGGTGACGACCAAATAGCCCGTCTCCGTACGGCGGACGGAAATTACGTTGGTGCCGGTCTCGACAGGGGCCGTGATGTGTTGGGCATACCGGTCGATGAAGGCAACCGTCTCCGCCATGGTGGCGTAGCCGTCCGGGTCGCCGCCTTCGTCTCCGAGGCCGGGCAGACGGCGTTGCCAGTTGGGCGTCAACAGGCGAAGCGAGTCCCAACGCTCGGTGCGCCAGGTGTTGGCGACCTCGCCACGCTCAAGGACCACATGGTCGATCGAACGCTCCGCAAGGCACCGGCTCATCGCCAGGCCGGCATGGCCGGCACCGATGATCACAGTCGTGATGGTTCGCATGGGACTCGCGCCTCTTGCTGTCGCTGAGGTCAGGCGACCTCGACGATGACGTTCGTCGGGTTGGTGATGACGTCGAAGACCGCCGAGCGCTTTTGCGCCTGAGCGACCAGGGCCTTGATCTCGTCCGGCGAGGCGTCGGCATCGATCTTGTAGGTGACCCGGATCGCCTGGAAGCCGTTCCGCACGTCGCTGTCGATGCCCAGGATGCCCTGGATGTCCATCGAACCGCTGATCTCGGCAACGACCGAGCGAAGCTGGATCTTGCGATGCTGCGCGATCGCGGCCAGGCCCGCCGTCAGGCAGGAAGCCAAGGCCACCAATGCGATTTCGGCCGGCGTGACGCCATTGTCTTCCGACGCAAAAAGCTCCGGATGGTCGGCGTCATAGACAAACTTCTTCTTGTGCTTCTGCTCCTCGCCCAAGCCGAAGAAGCCCTCGACCTCCGTTTGCGTGTGCGTGCCGCGCACCCACGCGCACGACGCCCGCCACTCAAACTGGGCCCCTTCCGGGGTCGCCGTCAGCGCCTCGCGGGCGCCGAGCAATGCTTCCACGTTTACGCCGTTATCGACGTTTTCCATGTTTACGGTCATCAATGTTCTCCTCGTCATGCCTGTTCTGAAAAGGGAGCCCGGGCGGCGGCAATGACGAACTCGCCCGGGATCCGGTACCCATCGTCGACCCGGTAGGCGGCGATGGAATCGAGGTATTCGGCGTGGACGGTCTGCCGCGTCGCCGCGTCGAAGCGGCTGTAGGCCAGCGCGACAGGCCCGCCGCGGAAGACGGCGGCCAACGCCTCGTCGGCGTCGGCGTAGTGCAGCACGGTGGAAATGCGCCGATGGCTGACGTCGACGAAGCCGGCGCTCAAAAACGCACGGGCAAGCATGTCCTTGGTGCCCAGATGGAAGAACAGCGGGCAGACCTCCGACGCGACCCTGGCGTCGGTGATCGGAAAGATCTCCGCCCAGCCGCAGCCTTGGCGCGCGCCCCACACGGCCGCGGCGGCACGGCCGCCGGGCTTCAGCGTGCGCTGCATTTCACGCAGGGCCTCCACCGGCTCCGGCACATACATCAGCCCCAGCCCGCATAAGGCCGCATCGAAGGTCGCATCGGCGAACGGCAACGCCTCGGCGTCGCAATGCTCAAAGCTGGCGTGCGGGATGCCCCGCTCGGTCGCAATGCGCCGGGCGACCTCGATCATGCCCTCGGATATGTCGGTGCCGACCACCTTGCCGCCACGACCGACAAGCGCGGCCGCGCGAAAGCTGACCAGGCCGGTGCCGCAGGCGACATCCAGCACGCGATCGCCCATGCGCGGTGCCGCCATGTCCAGCATCAGCGACTGCGCCGGCTCAAGCTGGGCGCGCCAGCCCTGCTCATAGTCATCCACCGCGCGGTCCCAGCCATAGCGCTGGACGCGGCGCTGCAATCTTGCATCCATGGGGTCAGTCCTCGGCGGCGTTTACGCGACGGCTGCGCCGCAGCGGGATGGGCTGGCCAAACACGTCCAGATACGGGCTGTAGCGCTCCGCCAGATCCAGCAGTTCCTCAATCTTGTCTTCAGGCGCCGGGCTGCGGATAGAGACGGTGTATCTGACCTCGCCATAGCCGGGGCGGATCTCGTCGCTCATGCCCAGCTCGCCCCTGGCGTCGAAATCGGCCTGCACGTCGACCTCCAAGGCCTCGATCGGCACGTCGAGACGGGCGGCCCAGCGCGTGATGCCGAGCACCAGGCAACTGGCAAGCGCAGCCCGGCCCAGGACACCCGGAACGGGCGCGGTTTCGGTGCCACCGACCTTGGCGATCATGTCTGCCGCCAAGCGCCACTTGCCCTCTTCGATCTCGCAGCGCGTGCCCTCGACCAGCCGGGCCTTGGTCGTTGCCGTCAGGAACCCGCGCGAAGGTCTTTTGGTCAGGGTTTGAACGTTGCGTTCAAAGATCTGACCAATCGTTTCTTGGTCCATCGTTAAAACCTCTTCGGTCAGCACCATCCATCCGCCGTTGCGATCACGGCGGCGGTGCCGGTCGTCGTTGGGCGACCTAAATGCCTGAGACGGACTCGAAAAACCTGAAGAAGGCCGACTGAATTTCTGAAGCCTGCGCGTCGCAATTCGCCGGTTGCGCACACCCAGGAATTGGAAATTCTTTATAAATTACAGAGGATTACAAGCGCGGGACGCAACGTGGCTTAGCCGTGCGCCCGCTAGGGGCTGTCAATCAGCCGTGAATGGCGCCACTCAAATCAGCGATTTGAAGTCTTCCGTCGCGCCGACCAGTTCGGCGATCATGCCATCGTCCATCGGCGAATGGGCGCCGTTGGGAACGATCCTGAGGTCGGACTTCGGAAGCGCCTTGTGCAAGTCCCAAGCCGATACCATCGGGCAGATCACATCGTAGCGGCCCTGCACGATCCGGCAGGGGATCTCGGCGATGGCCGCGCTGTTCTCCAGCACGTAGTTCTCGCTCGGCAAGAAGAAGTTGTTATGGGTGAAGAGGCACTCGATGCGCGCGATCGACAGGGCCGCGGCGTCGTTGGTCATCTCATTGATCGCCTGCTCGTCGGGGATCAGCGTCATGGTCGACGCCTCCCAGCGCGCCCAGGACTGGGCCGCCGCCTTTCTGACGGCCTCGTCGTCGCTGGTGAGCAGTTTCAGATAGGCGGCGACGGTCGTTTCCGCCTCCACCCCTTCGATGCCCGCCTGGTACCGCTCCCAGGCGTCCGGATAGATCTCCGACGCGCCGCCGGGTTCGTGCAACCAGGCGATCTCCGACGGTCGGCCGAGAAAGACGCCGCGAATGATCAGACCAGTGACGCTTTTCGGATAGGCGATGGCGTAACAGAGCGCCAGCAGGCTGCCCCAACTGCCGCCCATGACCAGCCATTTGTCGATGCCGAGATGGCGCCGCAGCGTCTCCAGGTCTTCGACGCTATCGGCGGTCGTGTTCTCCCGGATCTCCGCATGCGGCGTGCTGCGCCCGGCGCCGCGCTGATCGGGCAGGACGACCCGGTAGAAGGATGGATCGAAAAACCGCCGATAGCCGGGCAGGATGCCGACGCCAGGGCCGCCATGCAGAAACAGCGCCGGCACGCCATCCGGATTGCCGGCCTGTTCATACGTCAGGGTATGGAGATCCGAGACCTTCAGCCGGCTGGTGTCATAGGGCTCGATCTCGGGAAACAGTGCCATGTCGGTCATCTGGAACCTGCCCTTCCGCCTTTACCGTCGCAGCGCAATCCTCACCGATTAAACACCAAGACCGGCCAGCAGCGCGCCATCCACGACAAAATCGGCCCCGGCGCAGAAGCTGGAACGCGGACTGGCCAGAAAGGCGATGACCTCCGCCACCTCCGCCGCGCTCGCGACCCGGCCGATCGGGTGGGACAGGCCGAAGCGGCGGATCATTTCCTCCATCCCGACCCCTTCCTCATCCAGCTCGCGCGCCGAGAGTTCGAGGATCGGCGTGCGAACCGAACCGGGACTGACCGAATTGACCCGGATGCCGTGCTGGGCGCAGTCGACGGCCATGGCGCGGGTCAGCACATGCTGGGCGCCCTTGGCCGTGGCATAGGCCAGCACCTTGTTCTGATTGGCGTACCCCTGAACGGACGCGACGTGGATGATCGCGCCGCCGCCCCTCTCTCGCATCGAGGGCGCGCACAGATGGCTGGTCATGTAACAGGCGCGCAGATTGACCGCCATCACCCGGTCCCAGTGTTCCGGCGTCGTGGTCTCGATGTCGCCATAGGTCTGGATGCCGGCGCAGTTGACCAGAACGTCGATGCCGCCCCTGTCCGCGATGACGCCTTCGATCCAGGCCGTCAGCGCCGGGTCGTCGGTCAGGTCGAGCTCGGTGATGGCGACGTCCAACCCGTCCGTCGCGGCGGCCGCCGCCTGGTTGGCCGCCGGATCGATGCCGCAGGCCGCGACATGGGCGCCGCCCTCCGCAAGCCGTTTGATCGTCGCCAGTGCGATACCGCTGGTGCCCGTGACAATCGCGATCTTGCCTGCGAGTTCATCCATCATGGTCTCACTCTCTTAGCCGTTCCAGCCGAACCGGTTCTCCGGCAAGCCGGCGACCCCTGGTTCCAGCGCAAACAGGCCGCCGGCCAGCCGTTCCCCTGCCCCACGATTGACGCTGGCGGTCGTCACGTAAAGGGTCGCGAGCCCAGGGCCACCGAACGTGCAGGTGGTGACGTTCGAAACCGGCAGGTCGATCACCCGGTCGACCCGGCCCTCGGGGTCGACCCGCACCACGCAGCCGCCAGCCCAGCGGCAGTTCCACAAATGCCCTTCGGCATCCATCGTCGAGCCGTCAGGCAGGCCGCGGTCGAAGCCAGCGAAGAAGGGCCGGTCGTTGGAGATGTCGCCGCTGTTCGTGTCGACGTCAAAGACGCGGATCTCGTTTTCCAGCGTGTCGCCGAAATAGAAGCGCGTGCCATCCGGGCTCCAGCACAGGGTATTGGAAATGCCGATGTCCTCGCGCCAGACGCTGGATCGGCCGTCAGGTGAAATCCGGTACAGAATGCCGTGGCCCGCCGCGACATCGCCCTGCTCGCCATCGTGCAGAACGTTGTTTTTCATCGAGCCGACCCAAAAGTCGCCCCTGGGGTCCGGCCGGCCATCGTTAAGCCGCACGTTGGGCCAGCCCGGCAGTTCCCAGCCGAAAGGCGCTCGGCTGTCATCTTCCGGCCGCCATAACAGAAGGCCAGAGCCTGTGGCGACCAACAGCGCGTCGTCGCGCTGGGTCAGGGACAGCGCCACGACCGGTTCGTCGAACTGCCAGCTGCGTGTCGCCGACGCGCCCGTGTGGTGGCGATGGACCAGGAACCGATTGATATCGACCCAGTAGACCGCGTCCTCCGACGCTGCCCAGGTCGCCGCCTCGCCGCACCAATCGCCGACCGGCGCGATACAGGTAAGCCCGGTCATCACGCCACCTCCCTCGCGCCCGGCCGCTCCCAGCTTGCCGGGTTTGCCATCACCTGGCCGATCAGCGCCTTCATGTAGCCGATGGCGTAGGCCATGCCGGCATGCCAGGGCGCGCCGCAGACCAATTCCGGCGTGTGGTCGGGGATCAGCACGCCGTTATAGCCATGACCGGCCAGGATACGGATGATGCGCGCCATGTCGATGTCGCCCTCATCCAGGAAGACCTCGTGATACTTGGGTACCGCGCCCTTCACATTGCGGAAATGGATGTAGCCGATGCGGTTTTGCGCCGCGCATTGGGCGACCACGTCATAAACGGCGCCGCCGCCCATTTCCTGGACCGATCCCAGGCACAGTTCGGCCTTGTTGGCCGGGCTGTCGTTGAGCGCGAAGGCCTTGCCATAGGTGTCGGGCCCGTTGATCAGGCGGGCGGTACCGCGCAGCCGGTCCATCGGCGGATCGTCAGGATGGGCGGCCAGGATGACGCCCGCCTCCTCGGCGACCGGCAGCAGTTCGTCAAGGAACCAGGCATAGCGCTGCCAAAGCGTGTCGCTGTCCACCGTCGGCACCGTCTCGCCGGGCTTCCCGTCCCGGTATCGCATGTTCCAGACCATTCCGTCCGGGATGGGTTCCTGCGGGTCGATGGCATCGATGTCGAAACCCACCGACATGGCGCCGCCCCGGGCGAACGGCCCGCGCGACCAGCCCCAGACGCCGGCCAGCGAGAAGTTGTAGCCGATGCACGGCACGCCGGCCCGGCCGGCATCGCGCACCATCTGCTTCAGACCGTCCATCTGCCGGGCCCTGTCCGGCCCGTCGAGCAAGATGTCGGACCAGCCCGCCACCGGCAGGTTTTCGATCGCGGCAAGCGTCAGATCGTGCCGGCCCAGCTTGTCGATCAGGTCGCGAAAGGTGTCGTACGACCAGCTTGCGGCCCCGGCCCGGCCCCAGCCGCCGCCATCGCCGCTGGACAGCTCCGGTTCGGCCGAAAAATAGTCCTCCAGATGGGCGACCACATGGCTGACGCCCATTTGGCGGGCGAAGGCGAAATGGTCGTCGTTCAGCATCTGGCGATAGAGCCCGAGGCCGATTTTCATGGGCGGTGTCCTCGTTCGGGTCGGCGTGGTTGGTCAGGCGGCGTAGTCGGGCGCGATCAGGGCCGGGTCCGCTAGGCCAAAGCGGTCGACCGCATGGGCAACGCCGCGCAGTTCGGCCAAGCCCTTCAGGCGCCCGATCCAGGAATAGCCCGGCAGGGCGGCATGGGCCTGATCGGCGTCGAACAGGGCGCCGTGATCGGGGCGCATGGGGATCGGCGGCCGCGTCTCGCCCTGTGCGACGCGTCGCGCCTCTTCGGCCATGAAGACGCGCACGATGTCGACCAGGGGCGAGCCCGCGCGCAGATGCTCGTCTTCGAAGAACGAGCCATCACCCTCCAGCGTCACCAGCCTCAGATGCGTGAAGTTCACGCGGGGCGCCAGCACCCGCGCCATGGCGACGAGATCATTGTCGGGGCGCGAGCCGAACGATCCAGCGCAGAAGGTAATGCCATTGGCCGGCTGCGGCACCGCGTCCAGCAGCGTCCGGCAATCGTCCAGCGTGCTGACAACGCGCGGCAGGCCGAACAGGGAATAGGGCGGATCGTCGGGGTGAATGCCCAGGCCCACGCCCTCCTCCACCGCCACCGGCACCACGACCTTCAGGAAGGCGATCAGGTTTTCCCGCAACGTCGCGTCATCGATGCCGGCATAGCCCTCGATGCGCGCACGAATGCCCTCGCGGTCATGACTGCCCTCGCCGCCCGGCAGGCCCTGGATGACGGTCTTTTCCAACCGCGCAACGGCCGCATCGTCGAACGCGGCGGCCAGTCGCTCGGCCCGCTCGATAACATCGTCGGTGTAGGCGTCGCGTGCGCCGGCACGCTGCAGGACGAAGACGTCATAGGCGGCGAACTCGGCGATGTCGAAGCGCAGTGCCGACGACCCGTTGGCCAGCCGAAAGGTGAGATCGGTCCGCGTCCAGTCGACGACCGGCATGAAATTGTAGCAGATGGTCGGCACGCCGGCGCGCGCGACGCGGCGCAGTGTCGTGCAATAGGCGTCGACATCCCGTTCCCAGTCGGACGTGCGGCGCTTGATGGCGTCGGTCACGGGAATGCTCTCCACCACCGACCAGGCCAAGCCGGCGGCCTCGATCTCCGCCTTGCGGGCGGCCACCTCGGCCTCGGTCCAGGCATCGCCGCGATAGTTCTCGTGAATGGCGGAGACGATGCCGGTCGCGCCGGACTGACGAATCTGGTCCAACGAAATCGGATCCGACGGACCGAACCAACGCCAAGTCTGTTCCATATGCTCGCTCTCGTGAGAAGGGCCGAACGGCCGTTGCCTGCCTTGGCTACCAAGGGTAAGCCAGCCCGGCCGTAATAGACAACTATATTGTTGGACCAGACGCACCGTCACCGCGACTCATTGGTCGACTGAAAATCGCTCACATACTCATAACATATTGTTTTATATATAATAGTCGCGTCACTGCCAGTTTTCAGCTTCATGTTGGCAGATTGATCATTGCGCAAGGATTGATCACAGCCTATCATCTGGCCCAACAAATAGAGCGCTCCAATCCTGGGCTTTTCCGGTGGCCGACCGAACAGATCGATGATTTCCGCAGTGGAAAATGAGCCGAGCGAGCGCGGCACGTCGGCCGTCGACATCGTGGTCCAACAAATCAAGGCCTATATCCAGGAACACGGTTTGGGCCCGGGCAGCCAACTGCCGTCTGAGCGCGAGGTCGGCCTGATGTTCGACGCCTCGCGCAACACGGTTCGCGAGGCGTTTCGCACCTTGAAGGCGTTCGGCGTGGTCGACGTGCGCCCCAAGGTCGGCGCGGTGCTGGTCGACGCCAAGATGGACGCAGCGCTGGACCTGTTCTCGTTCCACCTGACCTTCTCGCGGGAGGCCTTTCGAGATATCCAGGGGTTTCGCAAGCTGATCGAGGTCGGGTCCTACGACGCCATCGCGGCCCGCATCCGGCCCGCCGATATCGCACATCTGCGCGGCCTGAACGACGCCATGGGCCGGGCCGAAACGGCGCAGGCGATGGCGGAGATGGACTTCGCCTTCCACCATGATCTGCTGGCGATCGCCGGCAACGAAACCGTGGTGAAGATCTATCAGATCATGAAGCCGATGATCTCGCGCCTGATGGAAACCGGCAAGGCCATCGGCAGCAACGACCCGACCATGCGCACCCATGCGGAGATCGCCGATGCGCTGGAGGCCGGCGACCGGTTGGCCTTCCAGTATCTGATGAGCAGCCATCTGGATCACGGGCTGGCCTACATCCCGGCCACCAGTGCCCGTGCCTCAAAATCGTCCCCCCAACAAACCGATAACTGACAGGAGAGAACGACCATGGGCAAATCCCTCATCAAGACCGTTGCCGCGACCGCGATTGCCGCCGCGCTCTCGGTTCCAGCGATGGCGCAGGACATCAGCGTCGCCGCCGTCGTGTTCCAGCAGGACCAGTTCTTCCGCACCATCGAATTGGGCATGGAGGCCGCGGCCGAGGCGGCCGGAGTGGAACTGCTGCAAGGCAACTCGGACTCGCGGCTCGATCGCGAGATTAGCCTGATCGACACTTACATCGCGCGCGGCGTCGACGCGATCGTGATCTCGCCGATTTCGGCCACCGCGTCGATCCCGGCGCTGCAGCGTGCGCACAATGAAGGCATCGTGATCATCACCTACAACTCCGCCATCGATGCGGACTTCCCCGCCAGCTATCTGAACTCGTCCCAGCGGGATCTGGGCGAGTCGACCGGGGCCATGGCCAATGCCTTCATCGCCGAACAGTTCGACGGCGAGGCCGACATCGCAACCTTGGGCTTCGCCGCGCTGCTGCCCGAAATCTCCGGCGATCGCGTAAACGGCTTTCTCGACGTGGCCGGCGACGGCAACACGCTGAATATCGTCGCCCAGCAGGATGCCTGGCTGGCGGAAGATGCCGTGCAGGTTGCCGGCGACATCATCACCGCCAACCCGGACATCGACATCATCTACGCCGCGAATGAGGGCGGCACGGTCGGCGCGGTCCAGGCGGTCAGAAACGCCGGCCGGCAAGGCGAGGTCTTCGTCTTCGGCATCGACGGGTCGGACCAACTGGCCGGCTTCTTGCTGGACGAGGATGACGTCCTGCACGGCGTCACGGCACAGCAGCCCTTCGAGATGGGTCGCGAGGCGGTGAACTCGGCCCTCGCCGTGATCGCGGGCGACGACGTGGAGGAAACCGTCATCGTGCCGGTCCTTGGCCTCATGCGCATTCGCCCGGACGAGGTCATCGCCTTCCGTGAGGCGCTGGGCGAACTGCAATAGGATCGCAAGACAAGCGGCGGCCGAGGTGACCGCTTCGGCCGCCCTTCTTGTGCCCCGCACATCCCGATGACAACCGCGATTCAGATAGACAAATTGCGCAAGGTCTACGGGCCGACCGTGGCGCTGGACGGCGCCAGCCACCGGTTCGAGGCCGGCCAGGTCCACGCGCTGGTCGGCAAGAACGGCTCCGGCAAGTCGACCATGGTCAAGATCCTGAACGGCGCGGTGCAGCCGACCAATGGCAGCGTCGACCTGTTCGGCGAACCGGTGTCGTTCGCCAGCCCTGCCGACGCGATGGCGGCGGGCGTGGTCACGGTCTATCAGGAACTCAGCCTGGTGCCGTACATGTCGGTGCTGGAAAACGTCCTGTTGGGTCGCATGCCCAGCCGAAAGATGCTCGGCATCGAGCGGATCGACTGGGCGGAGGCGCGGCGCCGGGTCGAAGCGCTATTGGAGGAAATCGGCCTCGATCTGAACATCGACCGGCCGGTGTCGCGCTACAGCGTCGGCCAGCAGCAGATGATCGAAATCGCCAAGGCCTACAGCCTGCACCCACGCCTCTTGCTACTGGACGAGCCGACCTCGGCACTGGCGGCGAAGGAGGTGGAGATGCTGTTCGCACTGATCCGCCGCCTGAAGGAACGGGGCGTCACCATCATCTACATCTCTCACCGCCTGGCGGAACTGTTCGAGATCGCCGACACCGCCGTGGTCTTGCGCGACGGCGAACTGGTCGGATCGCTGGACATGAAGACGGCGACCAACCAGGCCCTGATCGACCTGATGTTCGGCGACGAGGCCCACGCCGCCATCAGTCGCGAGACCACGACCAGCCGGAGCGACCCCGTGCTTGAGGTCAAGGGGCTGACGCGCGAGGGCGCGTTCGAAGACATCGATTTCACGCTGCACAGCGGCGAGGTGCTGGGCATCGCCGGCATGCTGGGCGCCGGGCGCACCGAACTGATGCGCGCGATCTTCGGCGCCGATCCGCTGGACTGTGGCGAGATCATCCTGGATGGCCAGCCGATCGACAGGCCCAACCCGCACCTGATGACCAAGCTGGGTCTTGGCTACACGCCCGAAAACCGCAAGGAAGAGGGCTTGATCCAGTTCCACCCGATCCGGGCGAACCTGTGTATGGCAGCGCTGGACCGCATCGCCCGGGGCCACTGGATCCATCGGCGGCGCGAGGCGCCGCATGTAAAGCGCCAGGTCGACGATCTGTCGATTAAGATCGGCCATGCCGAACATGCGGTGTCGTCCCTGTCCGGCGGCAACCAGCAGAAGGTCGTTATCGGCAACTGGCTGAACATCGAACCGAAGGTGATGTTTTATGACGAACCCAGCCGGGGCGTGGACGTGAACGCCAAGCGCCAGATCTTCCAGATCATTCGCGACAAGGCGCGGCACGGCGTGGCGGCCCTGTTCGTCTCGACGGAGTTGGAGGAGTTGCTGGACGTCTGCGACCGCATTCTGGTGATGCGCGACGGCCGCCTGATTGGCGAACTCGATCCGCTAACCGCCACCATCCAAGACCTGTACGGCGCCAGCATGGGGACCGCCTAGATGTTCATCGGCACGCTGTTCCGCCGCTATCCGCTTGAGATCATTCTGGTCATTCTGTTCGTCGGCCTGTGCTTCGCGGCACCCGGGTTTTTCACGGTCAACAATCAGCTCAACGTGCTGCGCAACATCACCATGCAGGGCATCATCGCCTTTGGCATGACGATGGTGATCGTGTCCGGCGAGATCGACCTTTCGGTCGGCTCCGGCGTCGCGTTCGCCGGCTGTCTGACGGCCTGGATCACGGAGTTTCTGGGCAATCTGATCGGCCTGCCGGCGGCGATCGCCATCGCCTGCATGATCGCCATCGTGGTGCTGTTCTGCCTCGGCTACACGACCGGCAAGATCCGCCAGGTCTTCAACGTGCCGACCTTCATCACCACGCTGGCCATGCTGACCGTGCTGTTTGGGGCGGCGAACCTGATCACCGGCGGCTTTCCGATCACCAGCTTTCCGTACTGGTACAACTTCCTCGGCTCCGGCACCGTTGCCGGCATCCCGTTCCCGGTCTTCATCTTCGCCGCCGTGTTCGGGCTGGTCTATTTCCTGATGAACTACACCAAGTTCGGCCGTTCGCTCTACGCCGTCGGCGGCAATCTGGAGGCCGCGCGCCTGTCGGGCATCAATGTCTGGCGAGTGAAGTGCCTGGCCTTGGGCCTGACCGGCGTGTTCACAGCGATCAGCGGCATTCTGATCTCGTCGCTGATCCTGTCCGGCAGCGCGTCCGCCGCGCGCGGCTGGGAACTGGACATCATCTCCGCGGTCATCATCGGCGGCACCAGCCTGTTCGGTGGCAAGGGCCGCATCTGGGGCACGCTCATCGGCGTTCTGTTCCTGGGCATCATCGTCAACGGTATGACACTGCTGAACGTCAGCGAGTACTGGCAGTATGTGGTGCGCGGCGGCCTGATCCTGGGTGCGGTCCTGCTGAACCAGCTGATCGAGCGGCTGCACGAGGATTAGGGCGCGGGCTCTCGCCCATCGGAGTCTTGGTAGGACCGAAACGCCTCGACGAACGCCGTGGCAGCCTTGCCGACGGCTTCAGGGCCATCCCCTGGCCGATAGAGGGCCGAGCCCAGGCCGAAGCCGGCGGCGCCCGCTTCGAGATAGACAGCGAGCTTGTCCGGCGTCACGCCGCCAACCGCCAGCATCGCGGCGGAGGACGGCAGGACCGCCGCCATGGCCTTGACGCCGGCCGGCGGGATCAGTTCGGCCGGGAACAGCTTCAGGGCATCCGCACTAAGATCGAGCGCGCGAAACGCTTCCGTCGGCGTCATCACACCGGGGCAATAGATCAGGCGGTGATGGACAGCCGCCTTCGCCACTTCGTCGTTCAGGTTGGGGGCCACGATCAGGCGGCCGCCGGCCTCTTGGACCTGTTCGACCGCATGGGCCGTCAGAACGGTGCCGGCGCCAATCATGGCCCTGTCCGCGTATCGATCGGCCGCAAGCGCGATGCTGTCGAGCGCGTTGGGCGAGTTCAGCGGGATCTCGATGATGCGAAAGCCGCTTTCGACCGAGGCGCCGACAATTCCGTCGACCTCACCGGTCTCGATGCCGCGCAGGATCGCGACAAGCGGCATGTCGGCGAATGCCTCTGCCCATTCGGTCACGCCAATAGCCCCGCTCGTTTCGCAATCTCGTAATGCCCCCGCGCCACGGCAGCATCCGACGCCGGCCGCGCAGCGACACCGGCAACCGCCAGGGCCGCCAAGTATCGATCGACCAAGGCGCCAGCGCCGACCACGGTAAGCTCGGCATCACCGGCCAAATCGGCAAGCCCGGCGCGCAGTTCCTCGCCGATCAGGATACCAGACAGATAGGCGGCCGTATCGTCCGCCGCCATGCGCTGGTCCAGCACGCGGGACCGCACGGTGAACAGCCGGTGCAGGACGGAGTCCTTGTCGGCCAGGCTTGCCGCGACGCCATTGGCGAACGCCGCCTCCGACCAGGCTTCGCACCCGATGAAGGCCCCAAGCAGCGAATGCGCGCGCATTACCGCGAAAACCTCGCCGGTCATGTAGGTGCGAAACCCCAGAAGCCGGCCATTCTGCGTCATCGCCCATTTGCTGTGCGTGCCCGGCATGACGAAGAGCCCGTCCGGCACGCCCAGCGCCATACAGCCGATGAGCTGCGTTTCCTCGCCGCGCATGACGTCCGGATTGCCTGAGGCATCGTCGCAGATCAGGCCCGAGACGAAGTGAAGCCGGCGGCCGGCCTCGCTGACATGCTCCGTCAGCGAGGCGCCGAACGCGGCGGCGTCGGCCGGGGCCTTGAGGTAGGGCGTCTCGCGCCAACCATTGCGGCTGGAAATCATGCCGGAGGCCACGACCGGCAGGGGCGCACCATCGTCAAGCCAGGGCCCCACATGGCGTTCGAACGTCTCCTCAAAGCCGCCGGCCGGCGGGTTTGCGATGCCTTCGGCCGCTTCGACGGTATCGATGATCATGCCATCGGCGGCGATCTGGTAGGCGCGAAACGATGTCGTGCCCCAATCGATGCCGATCAGTGCTGGGCGCGGAGCCATATCGGTCACGGTCTAACCACGCCCCACCCAATCACCTATCCCTTGGTCGCCCACGCCGATGGTTTGCAGGCCCTTTTCGGCATCCGTGATGGCGCTTTCGATCAGGGCGTGCATGGCCTGCTCGGCCTGGTCGCCTTGACCGTCCAGGAAGGCATCGACGACACGACCGTGCAGTTTCAAAGTCTTGGCCAGTTCCGGCTGCTCGACCAGCGTCTTCGCCGCCCGCATCTGTAGATCCATCAGCAGGCGCTGGGCGGCCTCGATTACGGCGAAAAGCTGTTCCAGGATTTCGTTGCCGGCCGCCGACAGCAAGGTGGCGTGGAAGTCGATGTCGGCATCGATGAAGGTCTCAAGGTCGCGTGCGGTGCGCATCCGGTCCCAGACGGCGCGCACCCGATCCCGGGCGGCATCGTCTGCCCTCTGCGTCGCGGATCTGACGGCGGCCGGTTCGACGATCAGCCGTACCTCCATCAAATCGCGCAACAGCGCCTCGCGACCGTCGGAATCGATGCGCCATTGCAGGACGTCGGGGTCCAACAGCCGCCAGTCATGCCGGGGCCGGACATGGGCGCCCGCCATCGGCCGGCTTTCGACCAGCCCCTTGGCCCGCAACACACGCAGGGCCTCGCGCACCACGGTGCGGCTGACTTGCAAATCGGTCATCAACTCCGCCTCGGTGGGCAGGGATTCGCCGGGCTGCCAGTTGCCGCCGACGATCTGCACACCCAGCGTATCGACGATGTCGGCATGCACGCCACGGCCGATATTGCCGCGTGCAAGGCGCCGGCGGCGGTCGACGCCGAAAGCCGGTGCGCGTCTTCTGGCGCCGCTCACGCCGCCGCCTCCAGTGCGAAGGCCAGCCACCAAGTGTGTTGCTCGCCCGGCGAAAGAACGGTGTGCCGGCCCAAGGCCTGCGCGGAGAGGAGATCGTCGGCGGGGGCCGTTGTCGGCTCGAACGCGACCTGGTGGACGGGCTCCTCATCGGGCCAGCCGCCATAGTCCAGCCAGATGCCAAGCGCACCGATCAAATCGCGCTGCCAGGTCAGCACCAGGCGACCGTCCGCGCCTTCGACCGTGACGTCGCTTGGCAGAGCGGCATCGCAATAGAGCTTGGCGGCAAATCCGCTTTCCATGGCGTGGACATGCGAGAGATCGATCGACTGGTCGTTGATGTTAGCAGTTGGCCAGTCCATTGCGGACAGCGAGGCAACTTTGCCGCACGCCTTTGCGTAGGTTGCCGACGCCTTGTCGACGCCCGGCAGCCCGATCCTCTCGCCGGGGCGGAGCGCCAGCAGCGGATGCGCCGACCACAGGTAGGCGAGATCGCGATCGCCTGGGTTTTCCAAGGTGTAGGTGGCCTTCACTCCATCTTCGTCCAAGACGAGCCGGCGCGAGAAGATGAAATCAGCATGATCGAACGTCGTGGTGACCACGTCATCCTCGGACTCAACGCACCACGGCCGCCCCCAAAGCGCGCCGTGGTCACGGGTCGCCGGCGGCCAGCTCGCGCCCGCCCAGGGTGCCACGGTCGGAAAGCACTCGTCCCAGCCATAGGCCTGGGGTCCGCCGAACACCGCGTCGCCGCCGGCCGCCTCCGTCGGAGTACCCGTGACCAGCCAGTTGCGGCCGCTGCGCTTGTCCGTCAGTTCGATGATCTTGGCGCCATAGTCCGGCACGACCGCGACGCGCACGGTCTCGTTTTCGATGCGAACGACATCGAACGGGCCATGCGTGTCGGTGGCCTGGATCACGCCTTGTCGCCGGTCGAGGCGATGGCGCGGGCCTGCATGCGTTCGGCGCGCACCATGCGCCACTGGCCGATGGCAACGGCGATGATCAAGAGCAGGCCCTTGGCCACGAGCTGATAGAAGGTGGCGATGCCCATCAGGTTCATGCCGTTGCTCAACGTGCCGATCAACACCACGGCCAGCATGGTGCCAGCGATCGTGCCCTTGCCGCCGGCCAGGATGGCGCCGCCCAGGAAGACGGCCGTGATGGCCTCCAACTCCAAGCCTTGCGTGCCGGAGGCCGGCTGGCCGGAACTGGTGCGCGCCGTCACGATCACCCCGGCGAGGCCGGCCAGGGCGCCGGAGGCGGAGTACATCATGAACTTCATGCGCGTCAGGTTGATGCCCGCCAGCCGCGCGGCCGTGGGGTTGCCGCCCATGGCGTAGACTGACCGGCCGAACACCGAATAGCGCAGGACGAAATGGGCGATGATGGCGACGCCGACCAGGATGACCAGCGGCACCGGTATGCCTGGGAAGTTCTCGCTGGCGAACAGCCGGCCGACGCCCAGCCAGACAAATTCCGGGTCTAGTACGCCGATCGACCGACCACCCGGCGCGATCAGAAAGGCGAGCCCCCGGAAGGCAGAAAAGGTGGCCAGGGTCGCGATCACCGGATTGACCCGCAGGAAGGTGATGACGGCGGCGTTGACCAGCCCCAACGCGGCCCCGGCGGCAATGCCGCCCGCGACACTGCCGATCTCGGTTCCGTACTGGGTGATGATCAGGGCGGAGACCACCGAGGCCACGCCGGCGATGGACCCGACGGAGATGTCCAGCCCGGCGGAGACGATGACGATCGTCACGCCGATCGCGACCAGGCCGACGACCGAGATGTTCTGACCGATGTTCAACAGGTTGCGGGTCTGGAAGAAGGCGTCGGTCTGCGAGGCGATCAGGGCGACCAGAATGGCCAGCGCAATGATCAGCGACAGGTTTTCGGGCCCGACCGCGTTGGTCATGCGCTTCAGCGCGCCGGGCGCGCGAGGGGCTGGCCGACGCCCGGGTTCGGCGGAACTGCTATCCATTCGTTTTCACTCTATTTGGCATTACACGGCCAACGCCGGTTCAGCGTCGTGGGCCATGGCGAGGCGCAGGATCGCTTCTTCCGACGCCTCCTGTCGGCTCAGTTCTCCGGCGATCGTGCCGCCGCGCATCACCAGGATGCGGTCGGCGAGGCCCAGAAGTTCCGGCATCTCCGACGAGATCAGCAGGATCGCGATGCCGCCGGATGCCAGCTCGTCGATCAGCCGGTAGATCTCCGCCTTGGCCCCGACATCGATGCCGCGTGTGGGCTCGTCGAGGATCAGCACGGCCGGGCGCGCGGCCAGCCAGCGGGCCAGCACGACCTTTTGCTGGTTGCCGCCCGACAGCTTGCCGACCTCTTGATCCAGCGACGGGGTCTTGACCTCAAGCTTGCCGACCAGCGGCGCGCCGGTCGCGGTCATGACCGACGGGCTGACGATGCCGAAGCACGACAGCCGAGAGAGGATGGCCAGGACGGTGTTTTCCAGAACGCTGCGGACCAGCACCAGGCCCTCGCCGCGTCGGTCCTCGGGCGCCAGCCCGATGCCGGCCGCAATGGCATCGCTGGGGTGATGGGTTACCAGCGCCTTGTCGTTGATCGAAACCGTGCCGCCATCCCGACCGTATTCGCCGAACAGAACCTTCGCCAGCTCCGTCCGACCGGCCCCGATCAGTCCCGCCAGGCCCAGGACCTCGCCCGCCCGGATCTCGAACGAGATGTCGTGGTGCCACCGGCTGGACAGGTTCGTGACCTGCAACACGACCTGGTCCCGGATGGCATGGTCGCGGGTGAACAGGTCGGTCAGGTTGCGCCCGACCATCATGGCGACGATTTCGCTCTCGGTCGTGTCGGCCGCCTGCCGGACGCCGACCAGCCTGCCGTCGCGCAGCACGGCGATCCGGTCGGCGATCTGCATGATCTCGTGCAGCCGATGAGAAACATAAATGATACCAATGCCTTGCTGGCGCAATTGATCAACTAACTTGAACAATAACGCGGCCTCGTCGTCGGTTAAGGACGAGGTCGGCTCATCCAGCGCCAAGACCTTCAGGCCGGGCTTTAGCGCGCGCAGGATTTCGACGATATGGCGCTGGGCTGGAGACAAGCTGGAACCCAACGCATCCGCATCGACAAACCCTTCGAAACCATAGTCTTGAAGGGCCTTGTTGGTACGCCGCCGCAGTTCGCGGAAGTCGACGAAGCCTCGCCGCTTCGGCAACTCGCCAACGAAGACATTCTCCGCCACGGTGATGTGGGGGATGATTTCGGGTTCTTGATAGATCACCCGGATGCCGGCGGTGCGGGCATCCTTGGGACCGTGGAACCGGACCGGCTCGCCGTCCAACGTGACGGTACCGGCATCGGCGTGGTAATCACCGCTGAGGATCTTCAACAGCGTCGACTTGCCGGCGCCGTTCTCGCCCATGAAGGCGACGACCTCGCCGCCATAAACCTCCAGCGAGACATCCGACAGCGCCCGAACATTGGGAAACGCCTTGTCGATGTTGGCGACCTGCAGGATCGGCGCATCCGGCATTGTGGCGGCGGCCCGTCAGTCGGCGAGAGGGTTGGCGGGGGCGCCAGACGACGCCCCTGCCCGTTGGCCTAGTTGCACTGGAAGTACTCTTGATAGGTCTCCGGCGTGACGATGGTGGTGTTGGCCACGGTCATCGGCGGCAATGGCGTGCCGTCATTGATGTTCGCGGCCAGCACGTCGGCGGCCGCCGCACCGACGTCGACACCGCTGATGTAGAGCGCGGCCCGGAAGCCGGTGTCCAGCCCAGCCTCCCACGGACGGCAAGCCTCATAGGCGCCGAGGCCGACACCGATGATGTCGTCGGTCGTCACGCCGGCGGCATAGAGCGCGTTCAAGGTGCCCAGGACGCCCTCGTCATTGCAGGCGAAGACGACCCAGCGGTCGACCTCCGGATGGGCGGTGATCACCGGTCCGGCGACCTGCAAGGCGGAGTCGGCCGTGCCCTCGTACGGCACGGCGAAGATCTGATCTTCCGTCACGCCGACGCCCATGACCTGCGCGCGCGAGGCGTTGGTGCGGTCGTTGCAGACAGAGAGGGTCTGCACCTCGGTGCTGAGCACGCCGAGCGTCACGTCGGAGTCGTTCAGCCAGCCCGATTCTTCCAACAGCGCGGCCGCCGCCTCGCCGACCTTGTTGCCCATGTCGGTGCCGTCGAAGCCGACGAACGGCACGGAATTGCCGTCGGCATCCTGGATGCTGTCATCCGTGGCCACCAGCGGGATGCCCGCCTCCGCCGCCGCGCGCGCCACCGCCGGCCCGATGGCCTGGTCCGGCACGGTGATGGCGATGCCGGCCGCGCCTTGGGCAATGGCGTCGTTGACGGTGTTGATGGCCAGATTGGCGTCGAGTTCGACATTGAACGTCCTGGCCTCGAAGCCTAGCGCCTCAGCCTCGGCGATGAAGCCATCGGACTGGTCGATGAAATATTGCTGGGTGCCGCTCTTGTAGATCGCGATCAGCAGGTTTTCCTGCGCCGTGGCAGTTGCGCCGAGCGCAACCGAACCGCCAAGCGCCGTGGCCAGCAACACGGCCTTGGTTGTGTTCAACTTAAAGCGTTTCGTGAACTGCATTCTCGTCCTCCCGGATGGTCGGCTTACCGGACACTGGGACCCATCCCTCAAGCGTCGGCGCCGTTGGTTAGAGCAGCAAAAAAGGACTTCCCTTCAGGAAGATCATCAGTTTATATGATAATCTGTCAAAGTCAACGGACCGAGAGCCTCCCAAGCCCCGTCCATTCCAGCCTGCGTTGGGGACCGCGTCCATGAATCGACCAGCCGGGGAACGGCCGATAGGCAAACGACTGACCGCAAAGACCGCGATCGTCACCGGCGCCGGCCAGGGCATCGGCGAGGCAATCGCCCGCCGCTTCGTCGACGAGGGCGCCGCGGTTGTCGTTGCGGACGTGAATGGGGAGACAGGGCGGGCCGTCGCCGGTTCGCTGGAACGCGCGCTGTTCGTCGAAACGGATGTCAGCGATCCGGCGTCGGTCGCGGCGATGGTCGACGAGACCGTCCGCGTCCTCGGACCGCCGGACATCCTGGTGAACAATGCTGGCATTGCCGTCTTCGGCGACCCGCTGGAGATCACGGAAGATGACTGGCATCGTTGCTTTTCGGTCGACCTCGACGGTGTCTGGCATTGTTGTCGGCAGGTGCTGCCGCATCTGCTGGATCGCGGCGCGGGCGCGATCGTCAACATCGCCTCGAACCATGCCTTTCAGATCATCCCGCACACCTTCCCCTACCCGGTGGCCAAGCATGGCGTGCTGGGGCTGACCCGCTCGCTGGCGATCGAGTACGCCGATCGCGGCATCCGCATCAACGCGATCTCGCCCGGCTATATCGAGACGCCGATCGCCGACTGGTATTTCGGCCAGCAGCCGGACCCGGCGGCAGCGCGACGGCAAACGGAAGACATGCAGCCCGTGAAGCGTCTGGGCCTGCCTGATGAGGTTGCCGCTGTCGCCGCTCTGATGGCCTCGGACGAAGCCAAGTTCATGATCGGAGCCAACATCGTCATCGATGGCGGCCTGTCGATCCGCCTGCACGACGCGTGAGCGCGCAGACAATCATGAACGGGAGGAGAAGATGACCACGGCCGAATGCGTCGTCGACTGCCGCAACCATCTGGGCGAAGGCGCCTATTGGGATGCCGAGCGCGGGCTCTTGTGGTGGCTGGACGTGCCGATGCCGTCCAAGCTGTTCGCGCTCGACCCGATCAGCGGCACCGTCACCAGCCACGACATGCCGGAGATGATCACCAGCCTCTGCCGCCGTGCCGGCCGGGACAGCTTTCTGATCGCATCCCACGGCGGCTTGAACTTCTGGGACGAAGCGTCGGGCCTGAGGCACGTGCTGCGGCCGGAGCCGGACAAGCCGTTCAACCGCTGCAATGACGGGGCGGCCGACGCGCAGGGCCGGTTTTGGTTCGGCACGATGCAGAACAACCTGGCCCCGAACGGCGCGCCGATCGACCTGGTCGAGGCCAGCGGCACGCTTTATCGCCTTGACGCCGACATGTCGCTGCACGCCATGGAGACGGACATCCTGATCTCCAACACGGTGTGCTGGAGCCCGGATCGCGCCACGATGTATTTCTGCGACACGGCAACCGGCTGGATCTCGGCTTATGATTTCGACGAGGCCGCCGGCACGATCGCCAACAAGCGCCAGTTCGCGTCATTCGATCGCGGCGTGCCGGACGGCTCGACGGTCGACGCCGAGGGCGGGCTGTGGAATGCGCGCTGGGACGGTAGCTGCGTCGTGCGTTTTGCGCCGGACGGTTCGGTCGATCGTGTGATCGAGGTGCCCTGCCCGCTGGTCACGAGCTGTGCCTTCGGCGGCGCCGACCTGGACACGCTGTTCATCACGACCGCCAGATACTTGCAGGATGACGACGCCCTTGCGGAGACGCCACAGGCCGGTGGTTTGTTCG
The DNA here is from genome assembly GCA_039177555.1 of Pseudomonadota bacterium. Lineage (GTDB taxonomy): Bacteria > Pseudomonadota > Alphaproteobacteria > DSM-16000 > Inquilinaceae > JANQGH01. Next base: position 43,559 of record JBCDFV010000010.1, read on the forward strand.
CAGTCAAACCCGGAGTGAGGGGCATGCCGGACGGTCGATTCGCCGGTTACAAGCCCGCAGCCGTTCCCTCGGCCTGAGGAGCCATCAACATGAAGATCACCGAGGTCAAGACCTGGCTTGTCGAGGGTGTGAAGTACAATTGGACGTTCGTTAAGATCTTTACCGACGAAGGCCATACCGGCGTCGGCGAGGCCACGAACTGGCCCGGCAGCCCGATCATCGAGGCGGCGGCCCAGCACACCGGCCAGCGCATCATCGGCCTCGACCCCATGCGCACGGACTTTATCTGGACCAAGCTCTATCGCGATCTGAACTGGATCGGCCCCTACGGCGCCAGCCTGTGCGCCATCAGCGGCATCGACATGGCGCTGTTGGATCTGAAGGCCAAGGTGCTGGGCGTGCCGATGGTCGAGCTGTTGGGCGGCCGCTATCGCGACAGCATCCTGCTCTACGCCAATTACTGGTTCCTGGAGGGCGACGGCACGCCGGAGGACTACTCAAGGCAGGCCAAGATCATCCGTGACAAAGGCTTCACCGGCTGCAAGTTCGATCCGTTCGCCCACACCTCGTACCTCTATGGCGATCATCTGTCGACGAACCTGTCGTTGAGCCGCGAACAGGAGGACCATGCGCTGGCAATAGCCGTTGCGGTGCGCGACGCCATGGGCCCGGACGCGGACATCATGATCGAAACCCACGCCATGCTGAACCTGCAGACCGCAGTGAAGATGGCGCGCCGCATGGCCGATCTGGACATCACCTGGTTTGAGGAACCGGTCGGCCCGGAGAACGTGAACACGCTGGCGGAGGTCCGGCGGCGCCTCGACTCGGCGATCACCGTCTGCGTCGGCGAGCGGCACTATACGCGTGCCGGCATCCTGCCGGTTCTGGAGCGGCAGATCTGCGACATCGTCATGCCCGACGTCACGCGCTGCGGCGGCCCGTCGGAACTGAAGCGCATGGCGACGCTGGCCGAGGCCTACGGCGCTCTGATCGCGCCGCACAATCCCAACGGCCCGTTATCGACCCTGGCGTCGGCCCAGGTCTGCGCCAGCATCCCCAACCTGTTCCGGCAGGAATTCATGGTTCAGGACGTGCCTTGGCGCGACACGGTGATCAGCCATCCGCTCGATATCCGCGACGGCCACCTGCATCTCAGCGATCGGCCCGGCCTGGGCGTCGACCTGATCGAATCGGAGATGGAGGCCCATCCCGGCATCCGCGATCTCGACCGCGACGGCTTCTACGTCTAGCCGATTAGGCGCCGTTACCAGAACACGAGCAGAACGAGCGAGACCAGCCCGGCGAACACCGCCAGGCCCAGCGTGCCAAGCGACAATCGGGTCAGCCATTCCGGCACCTTCTGACCGTCAACCCGGTCCTGCGGTCTCGGCTGGCCGAGTTCGATCGCCGCGACATCCTGTTTCAGATCGTCGCGCAGCCGCCGCCGCAAGCTCGCCGCCTCGTCCGCATCGGCCACCACCCAGACGGTTTTCTTGTCGGCCAGCCGTGCCGCAAGCCCCAGCGGGCATTCGGCATCGACATCGTCGACGATGACCACGTCGGCCGTCTGCGGCGGCACGGGTTCGGTATCCGCGCGGTCCGAGGGCGGCGGGGTTCCCAACTCATCAACCAGTGTCGAAAACGGGATGTAGCGGACCTTGCGGTCACGTACCGTGAGGCCGGACCCGATCGCACTGGCCAAGGTGGTCTTGCGACAGCGCGGCGGCCCGAACAGCATGAGATGGCTCGGCGCGTCACCGTGCTCGTAGGTGAAGTCTTCAACCGCCTTGACCGCGGCCGCGCGATCTTCCTCGCGCCGCTCATCGGTGTCGCCGACCCGAATGACGGCCAGCGGGTTGCCGGCGAAGTTGGGCAGCCTGAAGAAGTACGGCAAGGCGGAAACATCGAACAGCCGCTTTTGGCCGACGAATTTCGGTGCGATCAGCAGGATGCCGATGAGTGCCCAGGCCACCGCAATGATCAGCAGGATGACCGTCCCCCAGCCGCCATCGCGCATGGCAACGGCCAGAAACACCGCGAACAGCGTGCCAGCATTCCAGAACCAGTTGTCGGTCAAGCCGTCCTGACGCAGTTCGCGCACATGATCATCGGTGGTGCGAAAGATGTGGCCGGCCCGCGTCAGATCGACCCCATAGTCCGTGATGTCCTTCAAAGCCGGTATGATCGCGAACAACAGGCCCCACCAGGGGCCGCCGCCAAGCTCCGCAAAACCACCGATCAGCAAAGACGTGCCGGCAAAGCCCATCATCGCATGGGCCATCTGATTGGAATTCCAGGTATAGACGGCCGTGTAGTTGACGTAGACGTCCGACCCGAATAGGTCCGTGGGCCTCATTGCGCTCTTTGCCCCCTCTTGCCGCCGAAGCCAATGGCCAGCATAGCCGATCCACTTTGCAACCCTACCACAAGGTGCCAACCACCGCTCACGACGCCGCAGCGGCAAGATGCTGGTAATGATCTTATGGTAGGCTTGGACCCGTTGACCACAGCGAGATCCGTGCGCCGATGCTTGTCCTAATCAACCCGTTCACCGTCTTTGACGGCGAGGAAGACGCGTTTCTCGCGCTGTGGGATCAGACCAATGCGATCCTCAAATCGGCGCCGGGCTACATCTCCGCCCGCCTGGTCCGGGCCGCCGATCATCAGGCGCCGGGTCACCAGGCGCCCTTCACCCACGTCAATGTCGCCGAATGGCAGAGCCTGGAGACCTACAAGGCGGCGCTCGCCAATCCGGCCGTCAGAAAGCTGGCCGGCGAGTATCTGAAGGTGTGCACCTTCGACCCGGCGGTCTACGAGGTTATACGCGAGGGCGGCGAGCCGGCGGGCTAGAGGCAGAAGGGCTCAGTCGTGCTTGCCGCCATGCTGCGCTGACCATTCCACGGGCCCATGGAGAAAGGCCTCGACCTGGTCGATGTCGCCGGCATCGAAATAGCCATACTGCTTGGCCACCCGCAAGACGTCCCACCAGGTCGCCAGGCTGTGCAGTTCGACACCGATGTCTCGCATGGTTTCGACGCTTTGCGGAAAGATGCCGTAATGGAAGACGACGAAGGCGTGCTCCACCGTGGCGCCCGCCTCGCGCAAGGCGTTGCAGAAATTCACCTTCGAGCCCGCGTCGGTGGCCAGATCCTCGACCAGCAGCACGCGATGGCCCTCGGTCAAATACCCTTCGATCTGGGCGTTGCGGCCGAAGCCCTTGGGCTTCTTGCGGACATACTGCATCGGCAGGCCCAGCCGGTCGGCGATCCAGGCCGCGTACGGAATGCCGGCCGTCTCGCCGCCGGCGACCGCGTCGATGCCCTCATAGCCCGCCGTGTCCACGATCACAGAGGCTGCAAAATCGACCAACGTCGATCGAAGGCGCGGAAACGAGATCAGCTTGCGGCAGTCGATATAGACCGGGCTGGCCCGGCCGGAGGTCAGGATGAAGGGCTCGCGCGCATTGAACAGCACCGCCCCAACCTCGATCAGCATCTTGGCCGTCGCGTCCGCGATCTGCGTCTTGTCGTACAGGGCGATGCCAGGGGTCACAAGCGGTCTCCGTCGAAGGCTGAATTGGCCAGGCAAGCCGCCCAGCTTCAATAACAGCGGCCATCTATGTGGGACCGGGAAGCAGCGCGCAAGGTCGAATCCGCGCGTTGGCGCTTCGTGCTCCGACCAGCGCCATCGCAAATGGCGATATCAGCAGATGCGCGGCAACTGGTCACCGGAGAGCATGTCCAGCGCGCGTTCGCCGCCGATCACGGTTTTGGCGACCACGCCCGTGCCCGACCGGCTGACCACTTGGCCGACTTCTCGTGCCTCGGTGCCTAGAACGCTGATGGCGGTCTCGGCCTGCGCGCGCGGCACGATGGCGACGAAGCGGCCCTCGTTAGCGACGTAGAGCGGATCGAGCCCGAGGATCTCACAGGCGCCGCGAACCGGGCCGTCAACCTCGATGACGGCTTCGTCGACCTGGATCGTCACCCTCGCTGACTCGGCGATTTCGATCAGGGACGTGGCCAGGCCGCCGCGTGTCAGGTCGCGCAGGCAGTGGATATCGATGCCGGCCCGGATCACCGCGTCGACCGGGCGCCAAAGCGGCGCCACGTCGCTTTCGATCGGGGTTTCGAAGCCGAGCCCTTCGCGCGCCGCCATTACCGCGATGCCGTGGCGGGCGATGTCGCCGGACAGGATCACCGCGTCGCCGGGGACCGCGCGGTTCGGCCTGATGTCCTGGCCGTCCGCGACCTGGCCGATGCCGGTGGTGGTGACATAGACACCGTCGCCCGAGGCGGCCTCGATCACCTTGGTATCGCCCGTGACGATGGTGACTTTCTCGGCCTCCGCAGTGGCGCGCATGGAGGCGGCGATGCGGGCCAGGTCGTCGATCGGAAAGCCCTCTTCGATGATGAAGCCGGCGGCGATGTGCAGGGGGCGGGCCGCACACATGGCCAGATCGTTGATCGTGCCGCAGACCGCGAGGTGGCCGATATCGCCGCCGGGAAAGAAGATCGGCCGTACGACATAGCCGTCCGTGGTCATGGCCAGGCGCGCGCCGGCGGCCTCGAAGACCGCGCCGTCATGCTGGGCGCCAAGCAGCGGGTTGTCGAAGGCGGGCAGGATGACGTCGTGCAGCAGGCGGTGCATGCGCCGGCCGCCGCCGCCATGGGCCATCGTGATCTTGCCAGCCGGCTCGGCGCCCGGCGGGCAGACGCCGAGGTTTTCGATCTTGGCGCTCATTCGGCGGCAGTCTCCATCGGGCGGCGTCTGTGCGCATAATACGCCGCGCAGGCGCCCTCCGACGAGACCATCGGCGCGCCCAGCGGCGTGTCGGGCGTGCAGGTCGTACCGAAGGCCGGGCAGCCGTCCGGCTTGATGCGCCCTTGCAAGACCTGGCCGGCCATGCAGGGGGTGTCAGCCTCCCGATCGCTCGCGGTGCCAAACCGGGCCTCGGCGTCGAAGGCGCGGTAGGCGTCAGCCAAGCCAAAGCCGCTGGCCGGAATGGGGCCAACCCCGCGCCACTGGCGGGGCACGACATCGAACACTTGGCTGATCAGACTGCGCGCCGCCTCGTTGCCATGTTCCCTGACAGACCGTGCATATTGATTCTCCACCTCCGCGCGGCCCTCTTCGAGTTGGCGGAGGCACATCCAGACCCCTTGCAGGATGTCCAGCGGCTCAAAGCCCGTGACCACGATCGGGACCCGATAGCGGGCCGCGATCGGGTGATAGGCCTCATAGCCCATGATGGTGCAGACATGGCCGGCCGCCAGAAAGCCTTGCACGCGGGCCTCCGGCGCCGACAGGATCGCCTCGATCGCCGGCGGCACCAGCACGTGGGCGACCAAAAGAGAGAAGTTGCCAAGGCCCGCCCGGCGCGCGGTTTCGACGGCGGCAGCGGTTGTCGGCGCCGTGGTCTCGAAGCCGACGCCGAAAAAGACGATCTCGCGATCCGGGCGCTCGCGGGCGAGCGTGACCGCGTCGAGCGGCGAGTAGACGATACGGACATCTGCACCCTGGGCGCGGGCGCCGAGCAGACTGTCGTCGGTGCCGGGCACGCGCAGCATGTCGCCGAATGTGGCCATGATCACCTCGGGCCGCAGCGCGATCTCAATCGCCTTGTCAATCATGCCAGCCGAGGTGACACAGACCGGGCAGCCGGGGCCGTGCAGCAGCTCGACCTGGTCGGGCAGCATGCGGTCGATGCCGTACTTGACAATCGCGTGGGTCTGGCCGCCGCAGACTTCCATGATTGTCCAGGGGCGGGTGACCAAACTGCCGATCGCCGCCGCGATCCGCTTGGCGGCCTCCGCGTCGCGGTACTCGTCGATATGCTTCATCACACCCCCTCGTCGACGACGACACTGTCGAGATCGGCCAGCGTGCGTTCGGCCGCCTCTTCATCGACCATCGAGATGGCGAAGCCGGCATGGACGATGACGTAGCTGCCGACTTCCGCCTGCGGCAGCAGCGCGAACGAGACCTGATTAACCAGCCCGTCGAACGAGACCTTGCCGGTACGCATCAGCGAGTCGGCCGCGTCGATGGACAGGACCTTACCGGGAATCGCCAGGCACATCAGACGTCCTCCGCCATGAGCTGTTGCGCCGCCCAGACCGCCTGGCCGGCCGCAAGACCGCCATCGTTGGGCGGCAGGGCACGATGGAGCAGCGGTGTGAAGCCGGCGGCGCGCAATTGGATCACCGTCAGTTCCGTCAAGGCGCGGTTTTGGAAACAGCCGCCGCTGAGCGCGACCTTGGGTTCGCCAACCTGTTTTGCGACGGCGACAACGGCCTCGGCAAGAGCGCGGTGGAAACGGGCGGCAATAACGGAGGTCGGGACGAAGTCTGAGAGATCCACCAGAACGTCCGCGATCAGGGGACGCCAGTCCAAGATCATCGAAGCTTCATCGGGCTGGCACGGGAGCGCGTAGGCATCGGCGGCCGCTGCCAGATTTTCACCAAGCGCCGCCTCCAAGGCCATTGCCGCCTCGCCTTCGAAGCTGCAGCGCTGTTTCAGGCCGAGCAGTGATGCCACGCCGTCGAACAGGCGGCCCATGCTGGAGGTGAGCGGGCTGTTGAGATCGCGCGCCATCATCCGGTCGAGCAGGTCGCGCTCCGGTCGCGACAGGGAAGCGATCGGCGCCAGATCGTCGCGCTCGACCCACAGCTTGCCGAGGATGGTACGCAGCAATCCGATGGCGCAGCGGCGCGGTTCGCGGACCGCCGCCTCGCCGCCCGGCAAAGGGAAGGGCAACAGATGGGCGGCACGCGTCATGGCGCCGTCGACGACATGAAAGAACTCGCCGCCCCAAACGGTGCCGTCCTCGCCCCAGCCGGTGCCATCCCAGGCCACGCCCAGGGCCGGCCCCATCTCACGATTCTCCGCCAGGCAGGCCGCGACGTGGGCAACATGGTGCTGAACCGATGCGACCGGCTCTCCGTTGGCGGCCGCCACGGTGCTCGTGTGGTAGTCCGGATGGGGGTCGCAGGCGATGCGCTTTGGGTCGAGAGCATAGGCCGTGCGAAACGCCGACAGGCCATCCTCGTAGGCGGCGCGCGCCTCGGGATGGTCCAAATCGCCGATATGGGGCCAGACGATCAGCCGGTCGCCGCGTATGGCAGCCGGCGCCGCCTTCATCTGGCCTCCCAGTGCCAGAACCTCTGGCAACTCCCGCGCCAGCCTCAGCGGCAGCGGCGCGTAGCCCCGCGCGCGGCGGATCTGGGTTATGCCGCCGGCGATCTCGCGCACGACGGAATCGTCGATCGGGCGCGCGATGGGTCGGTCGTGGTCGAGATAGCAGTCGGCGATGCCGGTAAGCCGTCCGATTGCCTGGTCGCGATCGATCGCCATGGGCTCGCCGGAGCGGTTGCCGCTGGTCGCCACGATCGGGAAGTCCAGCGCGTCCATCAGCAGGTGATGCAGCGGTGTTGCCGGCAGCATGATGCCCAGACCCGGCTGGTCGGGCGCCACAGCCGCGCAGGGCTGCCCATCCCGCGCATTGCGGCGCCGGCGCAACAGCACAATGGGCCGGGCGGCGGATGTCAGAGCGGTACGCTCGTCGGCCGAGACGATGCACAGATCCTCAGCGGCCTCGACGGATGGCAGCATCAGTGCCAAGGGCTTAGCCGGCCGGTTCTTGCGCGCACGCAGCCTGGCAACCGCGCCCGCATCACGGGCATCGACCATCAGGTGAAAGCCGCCGAGGCCCTTCACGGCCACGATCTTGCCGCCGCGCAGGGACCAGATCGCCCGTGTCAGCGCCTCGTCGCCGGTCGCAATGGAGCGGCCATTGGAATCCAGAAACGCCAGCGTCGGGCCACAGACCCGACAGGCGTTCGGCTGGGCGTGATAGCGGCGGTCTGAGGGGTCGGCATATTCGGCCGCGCAGTCCGGGCACATGGCGAAACCGGCCATGGTGGTGTTCGCCCGGTCGTAGGGCAGCGCGCGGATGATGCTGAAGCGCGGGCCGCAATCGGTGCAGTTCGTGAACGGGTAGCGATAGCGACGGTTGGCCGGGTCGCGCACTTCGGCCAGACAGTTGTCGCAGGTTCCAACATCGGGCGGCACGATCATCGGTGCCGACCCGGTCGATCGGCTTTCGGCGATCACGAAGGTCGCGTCGCCCTTTGCCGCCAGGTCGCTCTGCCGAACGGTGTCGATGCGGGCCAGTGGCGGCGCCGATCGCAGCAGGTTGGCGGCGAAATCACTGATCGAGACATCGTCGCCCTCGACCTCGATGCTCAACCCATCGCCGGCATTTGCCGTCCAGCCGGTCAGTCCGTGCCGGCGCGCCAGATTGTAAACGAAGGGGCGAAAGCCGACGCCCTGCACGACGCCTTCAATGTCAAGGCGTCGCCGCGCGACGGGTCGCGTTCCCGGCCGGTCAGTCAGGGCCGGGCCGGCTGTCACGTTTCGACCTCGATACTCTCGATGACGATCTCCTGGGCGTTGGGGTTCTTCAGATCGTCGGACGTGTCGATGGTCAGCGACGCGCCCTCGGCGATGGAGCCGGGCGAGGACTGGTCGAAATGCTCACGGAAATGGTCGGGCGACATGTGGCTGAGCGCGCCGAGCCAGACATGGACGTTGGTCACGCGTTTCGCGCCTTCCGCCTCCGCCAAGTTGGCGATCTGGCTCATCAGGCCGCGCATCAGGGATGCCTCATGCATGTCTAGCGTGCTCCTTCGATTTCGGCGCGGATTTGGGCCGCCACCGTCGGCACCGAGGCCGCGACGGCTGGTGTGAGGGGCGCCTCCGGTTCAAACGACGCAGCCTCGACGGCGTAGACCACCAGTCTCGGCGGCGTTCGCCCCAGCGCCTCGCTTAAGGCCAGCGCCTCGGCCAGGCCCATGCCGTGGCTCGACATGCGGCCAGCGTCCTTGGGCACGACACCGTCGGCATGTTCGATCCGGTGGATCGTGCCTGGTTCCGCGCCCGACTGGGCCGCGTCGATCACGATGGTGGTCGACGCCCCTTCCCAACAGGCGACCATGCCCATGGCATCGCGCGGCTCGCGCACCGCGAAGGCGGTGCCTTCGTCGGCAGCCAGCAGGTCCAGAACCGCCGGGCCGACGCCGTCATCGCCCATGGACCGGTTGCCGAGCGGAATGACGACGATGGGGCTGGCGCCGGCGCCGGCCATGTCAGGTCCGTTCGATGTTGAGCTTGAGGAAGTGGGTGGCGCAGGAAATGCACGGGTCGTAGTTGCGAATGGTCTGTTCGCACAGATGGGTCAGCGCATCCTCGTTCATGTTCAGCGACCGCTGTGCCACCTCTTGAAGATCCTGCTCGATCGAGGGCTGGTTCTGCGACGTCGGTGGAATGATCCGCGCCATCTCGATCGTGCCGTCCGCCGCCAGCCGATAGCTGTGATAGAGCAGCCCGCGCGGCGCCTCCGTCGCGCCGAAACCGGTCGCGGCCTTGGGCTCGACCTGAACCGCGGGCGCGTCGGGCGGGCTGTAGTCTTCGATCAAGCGGATGGCCTCGTCACAGGCCTCCACGACCTCAATAGACCGCACGACGATGCTGGCGAACGGGTTGCGGCAGGGCCGGTCGTAACCCGCCGATCGCGCCGCCTCGGCCGCCAGCGGCGACAGCTTGTCCCGGTTCAGATTGAACCGTGCCAACGGGCCGACGAGGTAGGACCCGCGCCCCTTGATGGTCGAATGCAAGGCCGTGGAGTGCGGGACGTGGATTTCCTCGAAGTGCTTTTCGTAGTCGGGCACCGCGATGTCCATGCCGGCGCTGGACACGATGCGGCCCTCGTTCATGGGGTATTCGCTGTCGTGGCGCAAAGCGACGAACTCGTACTCCCGCTCGTAATCCGGCATGTCCAGCGAGGCCGCCCAGGCGACGGTTTCGACCGCGATGTCGCGGGCGCGCTTCATATCGTCCAGGAGCGCGCGCAGCTTCTGCTTGCTGGGCGATTTGTGAAAGCCGCCGACCTTGATGTTGATCGGGTGGATCGCGCGGCCGCCGATCACCTCGATCAGGTCGTTTCCGGCCTTTTTCAAGGCCAGGCCCTTCTCGACCACGCCCGGATGGTCCTTGGCCAGCTCGATGGCGCTGGGATAGCCCAGAAAGTCGGGCGCGTGCAGCATGTAGACATGCAGCACGTTGCTCTCGATCCACTCGCCGCAATAAAGCATGCGCCGCAGGTCGCGGATCGGACCGTCGATCTTCACGCCGCAGGTGTTTTCCAGGGCGTGAACCCCGCTCATCTGATAGGCGACCGGGCAGATGCCGCAGATGCGCGCAACGATATCCGGCGTCTCCGTGAAGTCGCGGCCGCGCAGAAAGGCTTCGAAAAAGCGCGGCGGCTCGAAAATCTCTAGTCGCGCGTCCTGCACCGTCTCGTTGTTGATGCGCAGGTAAAGGCCGCCCTCGCCCTCGACGCGGGCGAGCGCCTGGACCTTAATCGTTTTGCGCGGCATCGAGCTCTCCTTGCCGTCGGAAGGGCGTGGCCCAGGCGTTGAAGGTGTGGAACACCCGCTGCAGGTCGCGCGACGAGGCGCCGAGATCGCGCCATTGGGCGGCCAGCGCGGCGGTGTTCGGGCTTTCCATCGGGCCGAAGCAGCCATAGCAGCCGCGATCGAATCCCGGGCAGATGGCGCCGCAGCCAGCATGGGTCACCGGACCCAGGCACGGCGTGCCGTGGCTGACCATGACGCAGGCGTGGCCGGCCAGCTTGCATTCGACGCAGACGCTGTGCGCCGGCGTGTCGGGCTTGCGGCCGACCAGCATGGCGCCGATCACTTCCAAAAGCTGGGCCTTGTTGATCGGGCAGCCATAAAGCTCGAAATCGACCGGCACGTGGTGGGCGATCGGCGTCGAGGTCGCCAGCGTGCTGACATAGTCCGGCCGCGCATAGACGACGGAGGTGAACTCCTTCACGTCGGAGAAGTTGCGCAGCGCCTGGATGCCGCCGGCCGTGGCGCAGGCGCCGATCGTGACCAGAAAGCGGGACGAGCGGCGGACCTGATGGATGCGTTCGGCATCCTCCGGCGTGGTGATCGAGCCCTCGACCAGGGAGACATCGAACGGGCCCTTGGCCTGCTTGCGCGTAGCCTCCAGGAAATAGGCTATGTCGACCGCATCGGCGACCGCCAGCAACTCGTCCTCGCAGTCCAGCAGGCTGAGCTGGCAGCCGTCGCAGGACGAGAACTTCCAGACCGCGAGCTTGGGGCGTTTTTTGGCTGTCTGTTTCTGGGCCATGTCAGAGTTCCCTGATCGCCATCATGGGGCCGATCTTATCGAAGCTGTAAACCGGACCGTCGCGGCAAACGAACGCCGGGCCCCACTGGCAGTGGCCGCAAAAGCCCAGCGCGCACTTCATGCTGCGTTCCATCGAGACATAGACCTGATCGGCCCCGATGCCCCGGTCCGCCAAAACGCCGGCGGTGAACTGCATCATGATCTCCGGCCCACACAGCATCGCGATGGTTTCGTCCGGATCGACATCGGCCTCGCCCAGCAGGCTGGTGACAAAGCCGACATTGCCGCGCCATTCACGGGTCGCATGATCCACGGTGACCTCGACCTGAAAGCCGGGGATGGCGTTCCAGGCAGCGAGCTGCTTGGGAAACAGCAGGTCCTCCGGGCTGCGGGCGCCGTAGATCAGCGCGATACGGCCAAACGCCTCGCGCTGATTGATAAGCGCGTATATCACCGGCCGCAGCGGCGCCAGCCCGATGCCGCCGGCGACGATCAGGACGTCCTTGCCCTTCGCCTGCTCGACCGGCCAGCCAGTGCCGAACGGGCCGCGCACGCCGACGACGCCGTTGCGCTTGATCTCGGTCAGCGCGCGGCTGACGGCGCCGACATCGCGGATGGTGTGCACGAACACGTCCTGGCGCGCCGGGTCGCCGCTCATGCTGATCGGCACCTCGCCGACGCCGGCCGCATAGAGCATGTTGAACTGGCCCGGCTGAAAGGCCACGCCGTTCGACGGCACCTCGAGCGTGACGACATCGGGGATCTCGCGCACCCGCTTTGTTACGGTCGCGAAGTGGGGGGTCATGACGCCGTTGGCCGTCGCCGGCGCGGCGCTCGCGTCAAGAGGCTTGAGCACCGTAGAGATCCAGGCTTTGCATACGGGCACTCTGCAACCGCTCGATCAGCGGCGGCAGGAAGCGTTTCATCATTTCGTAGCCCACATGATGGTCGGCCTCGCATTTCTCGCGCAGGCATTCGGCGTCGAAGGCGATGGCGCGCGTCACCTCGATGGCGCGCGCGTCATAGGTCCAGCGATAGGGCGGCAGCAGCCAGGTGGAGCCCAGTATCTCGCCGTCGCGCACGGTCAGGAAGGTGATCGGCCCCTTGCCGGGTGCGTACATCTCCAAGGCCACCGCGCCGCGCCGGATGAGATAGAACCAGTCCGCACTGTCGCCCTGCTTCAGGATCATCTGGTTGGCCTGAAAGACGACGTTGCGGGCGCAGCCGGCGATGAAGTCGACGACCCCGTCGTCAAGCCCTTCGACGAAAGGATGTTGACGCAGGATATCGGCCATTTCCTTCATGACGAACCTCCCTCGGCGGCCGCGTCGGCACGGATGGCCGCCACCTCTTCGGTGATATCGATCCCGACCGGGCACCAGGTGATGCACCGGCCGCAGCCGACACAGCCGCTCTCGCCGAACTGGTCGATCCAGTTGGCCAGCTTGTGGGTCAGCCATTGGCGGTAGCGGCCGCGCGTCGTCGGCCGCACGCTGCCGCCATGGATGTAGGAATACTCAATCGAGAAGCAGGAATCCCAGCGGCGCCAGCGTTCCGCATGCTGGCCGTCGAGATCGGTCCGATCCTCGACGGTCGAGCAGAAGCAGGTCGGGCAGACCATGGTGCAGTTGGCACAGCTCAAACAGCGTTCGGCGACCTGATCCCAGCGCGGATGCTCCAGATTGGACTGCAGCAGCGTCTTGATCTCGCTGGTGTCGAATCTGCGGGTGACGCTGTCGCGCGCCTGGCGCAGGACCGCGGCCGCCGTCGTCCGGTCCGCATTCGTGGGCGGCTCATGCTCGATCGCGTCCAGGATCACAGCACCCTTGACCGTGCCGCTCTTGGCAAGAAAGCGGTGGCCCTGGTCGTCGAGCAGTTCCGTTAACACGAGGTCATAGCCCGAGGTGACCTCGGGGCCGGTGTTCATGGAGGTGCAGAAGCAACTGCCGGCCGCCTCCGCGCAATTGACCGCGATGGTCAGGCTGCGCTCGCGGCGTCGACGGTACACATCGTCTTCGTAGCCGGAAGACAGGAAAACCCGATCCTGAACCGCGATCGCATGCGCCTCGCAGGCACGGACGCCGAGAAAGGCGTAGGCCGGGCCGCCGTCATCCTGCTCAAGGACCTCGCCCGACCCGTCCGCAACGCGCGCCCGCCACAGGCGCAGATGGGGCGGATGCAGATAGCGCTTCCAGCTATGCGGCCCGACCACATAGCCGAACAGCGCGTCGTCGTCGCGCCGCTGCAAACGGTATGAGCCAGGCTCTTGCCGATCGGTCCAGCCGGCCGGCAGATCGTCGGTATCAGCCACCTCGTCGTACAGAATGGTGCCGTCCCGCTTCGTCGGCGCGATAACCGTATAGCCGTCATCGCGCAGATGTTCGATCAACACGTTCAGCGCATCGCGCTGAAAAACGACTTCGGGCATCGCATTCCCCTCCCGGCGGATGTCTTGCCGCGCGGCGGTGGTCGGCCGTGCGGTCGAAATCCTGCAGTTCAGGTCATGCTAAGCGGCGCCAGCCATGCTGCATTGACATGGCGCAAATTCCACAGACTTGGTGCCGAAAGGGGTTTTGGGGCCGCAGGCCGTGCCAATGGCCCGCAAATTCACGCCGCTAGAGCTGGATTTCAGTGATGTGCCAGCGGCCAAGATTGGCGGTGAACATGCGGTTGCCGATTAGCGCGATGTTGGTCGGGTGGGCCAGCGTCGTGGCGTGCGGATCGTCGATTAGCAGCTCCAGGCGCTGGTCGGTGCCGAAGCGGTAGATGCGACTGGGCTCGTAGCAGGAGATGTAGAGCGTGCCGTCATCGCCGAAGGCCAGGCCGTCCGGCACGCGCTCAACACCGTCGACCACGATGCGCGCCTCGCCAGGGGATCCATCCGGATGGATTGGGACATACGAAACACGCTGGGCAAAGCTTTCGACGACGTAGAGGCCGGCACCGTCCGGCGCCATGGCCATGCCGTTGGCGAAGACCATGGGCTTGTCGTACCAAACGCCGCCCTCGCCCGTGGCCAGGGAATAACGGAAGATCCCCGGCCCCGCCTGCTCAAGCCCGTGGCTGTCGGAGACGTAGAGCCAACCATTGGCCTCGTCGACGACCGGGTAGTTCGGCACGATGATGCCGGCGGCGGCGAACTTCTCGGCGCGGCCCGTCGCTGCGTCGCGACGAAAGATCGAAGCGTGCTTCAGGTCGCAGACGAAGCAGTTGTCCGCGCTGTCGAAGGCGAGGCCGAGGCAGAAGCCGTCTGTCGTGCCCATCAACTCAGGCTCCGGCGCGTCAGGATCGACCCGGATCAGGTCACCGGTTTCGGTGCCACACCAGACGTTGCCCTGGCCGTCGATCGCCACGCCCTCCGGGTGCGCGATGCGCGGTTCGGAGAATATGCCGTCGACCAGGACCTTGGCCCGATCCATGGTTAGCAAGGCGTTCATCGGCTCCCCCCTATTTGTCGAACAACGCTTCGGTGATGGCGCGGTCGGCGCGAATGACCTCGTCGAGCAGCGCATCCCGCTCGCGGGCCGGCGCGAATTCCAGCCGGCGCAGGCCGATCGGGTCGATCTCCCGACGCAGGATGCGCAAGATCTCGGCGTCGGGCTCTTCGATGGTCGCGACCGTGTCGGCAAAGCGCACCGGGAAGCCGGCGTTTTGCTGGACGTCGTCAGGAGCAACGCCGGGAAACAACTCGGTCACTTCCAACTCGTCGGTATCGGCCGATAGCTCCATGACGCAGAGATTGGTGAACAGCCTGACAGGGCCTTGGCGATAGCCGAGCCGTTCGCGCTCCGCCGGGTCGATCACGCCGCGCGCGGCGCTTACGAAATCGACCTGGTCGACCAGGGCGCGGGCCGTCTGGCGCGGCAGATAGATGATGAAGGTCTGGTGCATGTTGGCGACATCGGCCATGCCGCCCTGCCCCGGCAGCCGGATGAAGCCGCCATCCGGCCGGTCGATGCGCAACGTGTTGACCCGGCCCTGCCGGTCGACCTGGGCGGCGCCGACGATCTCATGGCTGACCATGCCGGCCTGATAGAACTCGAAATAGGTGTCCTCGCCGCCGCGATGGGCCACGGCCGTCTGGCAGTCGAACGGTTCGGACAACGACAGGGTCAGGGGCGTTGGTGCGATGTCGATATGGCCACAGGTCAAGGTGGCGATGATCATGTCCGGCGCGTGCGTGCGCTTGGCCAAGCGGTAGGCGATGTTCGCAACCGGGGAGACGGCGCCGGCGGATGCGAAGCTGCTATCGTCGAATTCCTGCGCGATGCGGATGACGAGGCGCTCGTCCGGTGTGGGGGGCGCCGCCTCCTTGACCGACGCCCTTATGCTGGCCGCCTTCGACACGGGCACCGACGCGGCGCGGCGGACATACACCATCGAGGGCCCGTTCGCGTCAGCCCGCCGCAACCGATCGCCTTGCAGCATGGCGCGCAACGCGGCGTAGTCGGTGACATAGAAGGGCAGGCACGAGGCCGGATAGGCGCCGCCCGGGACCTCAGCGATGGCGTCAATCTGGTTTCGGTGCAGAACGGTCTGGCGACCGTCGCCCGACAAGGCGCCGTCCGGGACGATCTCCTCAACCGTCACCAGCACGCGATCGGCGGTGCTGGCCAAGGTTACATCCAGGGCGCGGGCGCCGATGATCTGGACATTGCCGCTGCGATCGGCGCGGGGCGCGTGGATCAGGGCCACGTCCAGCGGCAGCGCCGGCGCCAGGGCCAATGTGCGGCCGGATTGCTGAACGGTCTCGATTTCCGGCACCAGGCCCAGCATGTCGGAGCCGTCCGGCGGCTGAAACGGCAGCGAGGGCAGGTTGCGCGCGGCGGCCTGATAGCCCTGGATCATGGCCAGCGCGGTCCAGTCGCGCACCGGTATCGCGCCGGCCTCCGCCACCGCCCGGAAGCGCGGCGCAAGGCCGAAAACATCGAGGCTGGAAAAGCAATGGTCGATGGCGCCGACGAAGCCGGCCTCCAACAGCATCTCCAGCGGCAGGCCGCCGCCCCAGGAGATGACATGCAGATCCTTGGGGCCCTCGGCGATGACGGCGTCGATCAAGGCCAGGGGCAGACGGGCGAAATGGTGGCCGCCGATGCCGAGGCGATCGCCAGGCCGGACCCGGCGTGCCAGGTCGGCGAGACTGAGAACGTCCGGCCGGTTTCCGGGCACGGCTTTTAGGAAGCGGCGCGCGCTTTTTCGGCGCGCTCGCGGGCACGGCGGGCACTGGCCTCGGCAAACTCGCGCACCCGGCGCCGGGCCTCCTCCGTCTGATAGAGTGCCGTTACCGTCGCCCGTTCGTGGTTCAGCCCGTCGAGCGCGCCCGACGCGCCGAATCCGGCGCGGGCGAGTTTTTTCAGCGCCTGGATCGCGGCTGGCGGATGCTCCGCGACGCGCCTTGCTAGAGCCATCGCTTCTTCGTGCAAGGCATCTGCCGATGTAACCGCGTTGACCAGCCCCCAGCGTTCCATGGTCTCGGCCGTTTGCGCATCGCCGGTCAGCAGCAGCCAGTTGGCGCGGCTGAGCCCCAGCCGGCGCGGTGCCCGCTGGGTCCCGCCGCCGCCCGGCACCAGGCCGAGGTGGACCTCCGGCAGGCCCATCTTGGCAGTGTCGGCCGCCAGGATCAGGTCGCAGCACAGCACCAGTTCGAAGCCGCCGCCCAGCGCGTGGCCGTTCACGGCGGCGATCACGGGCTTGTCGTTCTCGTCGATCACGGCGTACATGCGTCGGCCGCGATCCTGGAAGCGGGCGAATTCCTCATCGGTCTGTTTGGCGTATTCGATGATATCGGCCCCGGCCATGAAGCCGCGACCCTCGCCGGTGACGACGATGGCGTTGATGTCGGGCGCCTCGTGCAGTTCTAAGAACGCGTCGATGATCTCGCCCTGCATCACCGGGTTGATGGCGTTCAGCTGCTTGGGCCGGCGAAAGGTGATCAGGCCGACCGCGCCGTCGCGTTCGACCGTTAGTGTGGAGTAGGTCACGCCGCTTGCTCTTGAATCGTGACCGCGCCCGCCTCGATCAGCGACTCGATCTCGGCCTCGTCGACGCCGTATTCGCGCAGGATCTCGCGGCCGTGCTGGCCGATCGTCGGTGCCGGCCGGTCGATCGTCGGCGGCGTCTCGCTGAGCTTCACCGCCGGTGCGACCGTCTTCACCTCGCCGACCTTCGGATGCTGATAGGACGCGATCAGGCCGAGATGGGTGACCTGCGGGTCGTTGGCCGCCTCGCGGATGTCCTTCACCTCCGCGCACCAGATATCGACGGCCAGCATCGCCTCCATGAGGTCGGCACGCGCCCAATTCTTGGTCTGCGCGTTGACCGCCTGCCAGACCTCGTCGCGCTTGTCATAGAGCGTGTCCAGATCGTCATAGGCCTTCAGGTCCGGCGCCTTCAGCACCTCGACCAGGGTGGCAAACGGGCTCATCGCGATGCTGACATAGCCGTCGCGCGTCTCGTAAATGCCGAACGGCGCGATGGCGCCGGGGTGGCCGATGCCCGACGCCGGGCGTTCGAAGTCGCGGCCGAGATTGAGGACGGTGACATATTCCTGCAGCAGGTGGGCCATCATGCCGGCCATCAGGCTGACCTCGACCTTCTGGCCGCGGCCGGTCTTTTCCCGGTGATAGAGCGCCGACAGGATGCCGTAGACCAGGTTCATGGCGCCGATCTGGTCGGCGAAGCCGGCACCGGCGGGGATCGGCGGCTCATCACGCGGTCCGGTCAGCGAGGCAAGGCCGGTGATGCCCTGGATCAGCATGTCCTGGCCCGGACGCTTCAGATACGGCCCGCTTTCGCCGTAGCCGGAGCCCGAGGCGTAGATGATGCGCGGGTTGATCTTGGCGAAATCCTCGTAGCCATAACCCAGCCGGTCCATCACGCCGGGCCGGAAGTTCTGGACGACCACGTCGGCGGTTTCGGCGATGTGGTAGAGGATCTCGCGCACGCGCGGCGATTTCAGGTCCAGCGCGATCGACCGCTTGTTGCGGTTCCAGGCCAGAAAGCAGGGGCTTTCCGTGCCGCCGACCCAGTCGTTGAAAAAGGTCATGGAGCGGAAGAGGTCGCCAGGCCCCGCGCGTTCGACCTTGATGATGTCGGCACCCATGTCGCCGAGAAGCTGGGTCGCGAAGGGCCCCTGCAAGAGATGGCTGAAATCCAGAACCTTGACGCCAGCAAGGGCGCGGTTGGGTGGGCTGTCGGTCATGACCGGTTCTCCTGGCGTTGCGCCAAGGCTAGACAAGATCGGGGACGTAGCGCGGCGCGGCGGTCAGGCCGCCATCGACGCGCAGATCGGTCCCGGTGGTGAAGGCCGCCGTGTCGCTGGCCAGATAGATCGCCGCCTCGGCGATTTCCTCGGGCAGGCCGATGCGGCCGATCGGGTGCATCTTCACCCAGGCCTTGGCGACCTGCTCGCCCAGATCGGCGACGACCTTTTCGTTCATCGGCGTGGCGATGGTGCCCGGCGAAATCGAGTTGACTCGGATACTGTGCGGCCCGAATTCCACGGCCATCTGGCGGGTCATGGCCATGATGGCGCCCTTGGCGCCGGCATAGGCCGTCCAGCCGTCGAGGCCGATATGGCCTTGCGCGGACGCCATGTTGATGATGGCGCCGGACTTCTGGCGGATCATGTGCGGCAGGGCGAACTTGCAGCCGCGAAACACGCTGGTCAGGTTGACTTGCAAGAGGCGGTGCCACTGGTCGTCGGTCATCTCGTGCACCGGCATGCCGCCGATGGCGATCGCGGCGTTGTTCACGAGAATGTCCAACCGGCCCCCATCGTTGGCGGCGGCCGCGACCAGCGCCTCAATGTCGCCGGCCTCACCGACATCGCAATGCTGGTAATGCACGGTCAGGCCTTCGCCGGCAAGCGTGTCCGCCAGAGCCTGGCCTTGCGCATCGTCGATGTCGCCGAAAAAGACGATGGCCCCTTCGTTGGCCATGCCGCGCACGATCGCGGCGCCAATGCCGTCGGCGCCGCCGGTGACCACGGCGACCTTGCCGTCAAGACGTGCCATGGACGTGTTCCCCCCTTTCGCCCGCGGACCGGGTCCGCCGCTTCCATTCGTCGAAGGCGACGGCAGCGATGATGACCAGCCCGGTGATGACCAGTTGCCATTCCGTGTTCACATTCAGCATGCCCAGGCCGTTGGCCACGAAGGCGAGCACGAGCACGCCCAAGGCCATGCCAACCAGCGAGCCGATGCCGCCGGCCAGGCTGACGCCGCCGAGCACGACGGCCGCCACGACCTGGAACTCGAACCCCGCTCCAGCGACGTATTGGGCCGAACCGACGCGCGACGCGAGCAGGATGCCGGCGACGCTGGCCAATGCGCCGGAGATGACGAAACAGGTGAATTTCACCCGCTTCACGTCGAAGCCGGCCAGGCGCGCGACCTCCGCATTGCCGCCGACCGCGTAGACCTTGCGGCCGAAGCGACGCCGCGTGAGCACGTAGATGAAGACCACCAGGGTAACGAGCGCAATGATCGCCGGGTACGGGACGAGGCCGAAGAAGCGGCCGTTGCCGATCTCGAAGAAGCTGTCGAGATAGACGCGGTCCGGGATCGCGGTCTTGCCGGTGTAGAGGTAGACGGCGCCGCGCAGCACGAACAGCGTGCCCAGGGTCACGATCAGAGAGTTGATGCCGGCATAGGCGCTGAGGAAGCCGTTGATGGCGCCGATGGCGAGGCCGAGGGCCAACGCGGCGAGGATGCCGAGTTCCATGGAGCCGGTGAGGTTCATGATCTCGATCATCGGGATGGCGGCGGCCGCCAGGATCGAACCGATCGAGATGTCCACCTCGCCGGAGATGAAGACCATGGCGACGCCCACACCGGCAATCATGGCCAGCGAGGCCTGCCCCAGCACGTTGGTGATGTTGATTGGGCTCAGGAAGTACTCAGAACTGACGCTGAAAAACGCGATGATTACGACCAGGGCGATGGCCAGGCCCGCCTCATTGCGGGCAGCGAGCCGTCGCCAAAGGGGCGTTCTTAGCGCCGAGGAGTCAGCCGATGGCGGCATTGAGGATTGCCTCCTGGTTGGCGTCTTCCCGGGACATCTCGGCCGTGATGCCGCCATTGGCCATGACCATGATGCGGTCGCTCAGGCCCAACAGCTCAGGCATTTCCGAGGTCATCATCAAGACCGCCAGGCCTTGGGCTGCCAGCTCGTCGATCAGCATGAAGATCTCGGTTTTCGCACCGATATCGATGCCGCGCGTCGGCTCGTCGAGGATGATGACCTTCAGCCCGCGCATCAGCCAGCGGGACAGCACGACCTTTTGCTGGTTGCCGCCGGAGAGGTTGCGCACCTGGCGGTCCAGGCTGGGCGTGCGCACGCGGAAGCGGTCGACGAACGACGTGCTTTGCTTGCGCTCCTCCCGGTCGTCGATGAAGCCGGCGTGGGAGAGCTGGCTGAGTGACGCCAGCGACATGTTGTGCATCACCGACATGCCGAGCACGAGACCCTCTTCCTTGCGGTCCTCGGTCAGAAGGCCGATGCCGAGATCGACGGCGCGGGCCGGGTTATGCGGCCGCAAATCCTGGCCGTCGACGCGGACTGAGCCGGCATCGACCCGATCGTAACCGACGATGGCCTTGGCCAGTTCCGTGCGGCCGGCGCCCATTAGGCCGAAAAAGCCGATCACCTCGCCCGCGCGCGCATTCAGGCTGACATCGCGCAGCTTGGCGCTGGTCAAGCCGTCGACCTGCAGGACCGTGTCGCCGATCGTGTGTTCGCGGGTGCGCGGGTAGAGGTCCTCGATCGTGCGGCCGACCATGTGCTCAATCAGCGAGGCGTGGTCGTGGTCCTCGATCGGCAGGCTGGAAATCAGGTTGCCGTCGCGCAGGACCGTGACCGTGTCGGCGATCTCGAAGACCTCTTCCAGCTTGTGGCTGACATAGATGACGGCCATGCCCATGCCGGTCAGGCGGCGGATGACGTCGAACAGCAGCTTGATTTCGTTGGGCGTCAGCGACGAGGTCGGCTCATCCATGACGACGATGCGCGCCTGCTGGGAGACCGCGCGGGCGATCTCGACCATCTGCTGCTGGCTGATCGGCAGGTCGCCTGTCCGCGCGCCGGGATCGATGGCGAAGCCGACCCGGTCGAACAGCTCGGCGGCCTCGCGCCGGATGCGGCGCCAGTCCAGCGAGCCGAGCCGACCGACCGGCAAATCCTCCAGCGCGATGTTCTCCGCGACGCTGAATTCCGGGATCAGCGAGATTTCCTGGAACACGACCTTGATGCCCAGGTCCAGCGCATCGCGCGGCGAACGGATGTCGGCGGCCTCGCCACCGATCGTGATCGTGCCGGCGTCCTTGGTGTAGGCGCCGGCCAGGATCTTGATCAGGGTCGACTTGCCGGCGCCGTTTTCGCCCATCAACGCGTGCACGGACCCGGCGCGTACCGTCATGCTGACATCGTTCAGCGCCAGCACACCCGGGAACGCCTTGCTAACGCCGGAGACTTCCAGCACCGGCGCGGCCTCCGCCGCCGGCCGGTCCAATATGGCCGCGTCAGGTTGCATGGCGCTTCTTTCGGACCTGGTCCAGATAGACGGCGATGATGATGATGACGCCGGGCACGACGATCTGCAGGTCCTGGTTCAGGCCCAGAATGATGATGCCATTGTCGATCACCTCCAGGATCAAGACGCCCAGCAAGGTGCCGAACAGCGTGCCCTCGCCGCCATAGAGGCTGGTGCCGCCGAGGATGACGGCGGCGACCACGATCAGCTCGAACCCGCGTCCGGCGGTCGGCTGGCCCGCATTCATCAACGACGACAGGATCAGGCCGGTGATGCCGACCAGGATGCCGGTGATGACAAAGGCGGCGATCTTCAGCTGGGTGGATCTGAGGCCGGACAGCCGCGCGGCCTTGGGGTTGCCGCCGACGGCAAACAGCTTGCGCCCGAATGTCGTTTTGGCCAGCGCGATCCAGGCGACGACGAAGGCAACGAAGGCGATCACGACTGGCACCGGCAGGCCGAGGACGTAGCCGGCGCCGACCTCCGGAAACAGGCCGATCTGATGGTGGTTCTGCACCGCCTCGCGCGAAAAGATGAAGACGCTGCCTTGCAGGATCATCAAGGACGCGATGGTCGCGATCAAAGAGTTCACCCGCAGGATGGTGACGACGAAGCCGTTGAATAGGCCGACGGCGGCGGCGAACAGGATGCCGGCCACGGCACCGAGCGCGAGGCTGCCGGTCTGGTTCATGACGTCCATCGCCACCAGGCCGGTGAAGGCCATGGATGCGCCGACGGACAGGTCGACCTCGCCGGAAATCAACAGCAGGGTCATGCCGACGGCCACGATCAGCACCATGGAGGCCTGGCGCAGAATCGCGACGATGTTGTCGCCGGAATAAAAGTCGCTGGACCCGATCGACATGGCGAGACACAGCAGCACCAGGATGCCGACCAGCACGATCTGCCGGTTGGCCAGCAGGGCAGCCACAAGGCCGCGCTTTTGCTGTTCACCCGTTGGTGACGTGGCCCCTGGCACGGAAATCCGTGCGTCGCTCATCCGATCGTCTCCTTAAACGGACGCCGGCCAGCCGCCCGCGAACGGCTGCCGGCCGGGTCCAGGCTCACTCAGTTCTCGAGATCGGCGGCGTACATCATGCACTCCGCCGGCGGCTCGAGCGCGTTGACGGCATCCCAATTGATCGAACGGGACGAGCCGTCATAGTCGTAATAGTTCTGCCAGCTATCGGTCGTCAGCGTCGTCGTCGGGCTGACGATGTGTTCCGGCAGTTCCTCACCATTGTACATCGAGACGGCGGCGTTCATGGCCGTGAAGCCGACCTTCTCCGGGAACATGGCCGCTTCCAGCTCGTAGGAATTGTCCTGCTGCATCTCGTTGATGAAGGCGAGGCCCTCACCACCCGTGCCGACGGTCAAGAGATTGTCCTCCGGCAAATCGTTCGCGCGCCAGGCCTGCAGGCCGCCGATCGCGGAACTGTCGTTGATGCCATAGATGACGTTGATGTTGTTGTCGGCCGACAGCGCCGCCATCGAGACCTCAAGCGCCCGATCGGGATTGCCGCCGCCGTCAAGATCATGGACCAGTTCGGCGTCCGGCACCTGGGTGCGGATGCCGTCCATGAAGCCCTGGCTGCGCAAGACCGTGGCCGACAACAGCGGCAGGCCGACATTCATCACCCGCGCCTCGCCGCCGAGGTGTTCGTTGACATACTCGCCGGCGGCCACGCCCGCGTGATAGCCGGTGTCGTAGTCGCAGATGGCGACCAGCGTATCCATGCCGACGACCGGGTTGCCTTCCAGCACGACCGGCGTGCCGTTGGCGCGCGCACGGCGCAGGATCGGCACCACGCCTTCCTCGTTCACCGGCGTGATGATCATCACGTCGACGCCCCGGGCCATGAAGTCCTCGGCGGCCGAGACCTGACGCGCGATGTCGAGATTGGCGTCCAGCACTTCCAGCTCGATGCCCAGCTCGTCGGCGCGGTCCTGCATGCCGCCGATGACGTTCTGATACCATTCATGGGTGGCGTAGTTGACGATGTAGCCGACGCGCTGCGGCACGTCTTGCGCGGCAGCGGTGGTGACCGCCGCGACCGTGAGCGCGGAACCGATCAGTAGAGATTTGGTTAACGATTTCATGGCGTTTGCTCCATTTTCCGTGTGCCTTTCCTGCCCGACTTCTGCTTCTGTCGGATCTCATCAGAGGGGGACTTTCCTCCGGCCGGGATCGCGCCCGGCAGTTTCGTTGACGTGTCGGTCGGGGCTGGACAGCCCAGGCCGTCCGAAATCGCGCGGGCGGTTTCGCCCACGACGAGGCTGGCGCGATCGATGTCCGGGCCCTCGCCATATTGCGGCAGGTACGGCAGCGTCAGCGCCGCCGCGACCTGACCCAAATGATCGCGCACCGGATACGAGATGTTGTGAATGCCGGCGACCGTCAGCGAGGGCCGCAGATCCATGCCGTTGTGTCTCACCGTGTCGATCATCTGGGCGAGCCGGTCGGCGGCCGCGGGATCGTCGTTTTCGGCCGTGAGCCGCGCCAGCATGGCGGCACGCTGCTCATCGGGCAGGAAGGTCAGCAAGACGGCGCCCGAACTGGTTTCCGCGATCGGAAACCGGCTGCCGATGGCGACGCCGTAGCGCATGCGCCGGGGCGAGTCGACCTGCAGCACGATCAGGATGTCGTCGCCGTCCAGAATGGCGAGATGACAGCTTTGCCCGGTTCGGTCGGCCATCTTGCGCATGGCCGGCAGCGCCACGTCCGTCAGCCGACGCAGCGGCTGTTGCTGATGCGCCAGTTCGAACATCTTCGGCGACAGGCGCAGCCGGTCGGACGCGGCGGCGGTTTGCAGCCAACCGCGCCCCAACAGCAGTTGAATGACCCGGTAAATCTCGTGGATCGAGCGGCCGACGCCGGCGGCGATCTCGCTCTGTGTCAGGCCGGGGCCGCCCTGCCCGGCCATGAACTCCAGAATATCCAGCGCCTTTTCAGCGGCCGGGGCGCGGTAGGCCCGGCGCTCGCTTTCCAGGGCCGGCGCGTCAGTCCGGGCTGCCGCCGCGCCGGTCATGCCGCGTGCTCCGCGTCCGCCAGGCAGCTTTCGAAGCACAGGTTCAGCCGATCCGCCATGCGCGCATCGCCAGAGGCGTCGCCATTGGCCAGATGGTCCGACACCCATTCGGCCGATTGCCGGAAAAAGTCGATGAAGCCCGGCGCCGTCGGCCGGAGATAGGCGTTTTGCAGCGTTTGCCTGGTGGCCGAGAAGAAGCCGCCAACGGCCGCGTCCGCATCCGTGTCGGACCAGGCCGCCAGGCTACCCGGCTGGCCGCCATGGCGCACATAGTCGCCGGATTGATAGTCCCGGCCGCACAGGAACATGGCATAGTCGAACGCCGCCCGCGGGTTGGCCGACCGTGCGCAGATGCCGATCCCGGCGCCGCCCAGCAAGGCGCCCGAGGCGGCGCCATCGACGCCGGGAATGTCCGCGAACGCCAAGCGTCTGTCGCGGTCCGGCACGGCGTAGTTCACGTAGCCGAATCCGTAGGGCACATAGACCACATCGTCGGCGGCCGACATGTGGTCGTAGCAGGCGATCGGGTTCCAGCGCTGACTGTCCGGATGTGCAACCGAACGCAACCGGCGTAGCGGTTCCATCGCTTCGGCGAACTGCCGCGGCGTCAGAAATGGCGCCTTGCGCGATGGCAGATGGCCCAGCCCGGCAGATATCGTCAGCAAGGTGCACATCACATCGGTCGGCACCGAGGGCCAGCCGACGAACATGCCGGCCGCGCGAACGCTCTCGGCCAGATCGAAGACCTGATCGAGGGTTCGCGGCGGCACGTCGGCAAATCGCGACAACAGGTCCGGCCGATAGGCGGTGACCTGGGCCGCGCCGTCGATCGGCAGCGCCCAGATGCCGCCGCCAAATCCGTAGGATTGCCAGGATGGCCCGAGTGAGTCGTCGGCAAAGGAAGCGATCTGATCGGCAGACAGGAACCGCGTCAGGTCAAGCATCAGACCGTCGCGCGCCACCTCGCCGACAAAGGGATGATCATAGATGACGAGGTCATAGTCGGCCGTCGGACCGTCCAAGCGGCCCTCGCCGAATTCCCAAAGGCTGCGCCGGTGCCACGTCACCTGGATGTCGGGCTGTAACGCGCGATAGGCCGGCACACTGGCCTCCAGCGGCCCCCAGCACCGTCTGTGGTCCCACGCCAACCCGCGCAATTGGATCGCACTCGACATCGGCCCTCCCCTGCCTCAATCGACGGGGAGCAAACCACAGTTTTTCATTTGTACAAAGAGTTTTCTTATATGCAAAGCTCTTGAGGATGGTCTCCGCGGCTAGGCCGCCTGCGGACGCGACGTGGCGGCCCCGTGTTCGAGCGCGGAAACGATGTGCTCGCCGAGGCGTAGCGCGGGCGGCGACAAGGTGCCGGGCGCCCGGATCAAGGCAATTTCGGTGTCGGCCAGGTCCGGCAGCTCGGCACCGGACTCCATGGTGACGATGTCCGGCGGGATCATCTCGCGCGGCAACACGGTCAGGCCGAGGCCGGCGCGAACGGCCGCCTGGGCGCCCGCCAGGCTGGTGCTGGTATAGGCGATGCGCCAGCGGCGGCCGGCCTGGTCCAGGGCCGAAAGCGCGCGCTTGCGATAGACGCAAGGATGGGGCGAAACGACCAGGGGCAACGGGTCGCGTTCCGCCATGAAATGGTCGATCGCGGCCCAGACCAGAGGCTCACGCCAGACCCGGGTTCCCGCCAGGGGACCGAGCCTTTCGCGCTTCACCAGAACCAGCTCGAACTCTCCGCCGTGAAACCGTTCCAGCAGGTTGAGCGTGAGATCAGTGGTCACCTCCAAGGCAACGCGGGGATAGGCGCTGGCGAAGGCGGCCAGCACGTCGGGCAGATGGACCGTGGCAAAATCCTCCGGCGTGCCGAGGCGAACGGTGCCCTCAAGCTCCGGCTCCAGCACGCGGGCGACAATCTCGTCGTTCAGTCGCAACAACTGGCGGCAATAGGCGAGCACGGTTTCGCCCTCGGCCGTGACGCGCACGCGATGGGCGTTGCGGTCGAGGATCTTGGTGCCAAGCGCGTCTTCCAGCCGCTTCATCTGCAGGCTGATGGTCGATTGGGTGCGCCCCAACCGCTCCGCGGCGCGCGTGAAATTACCCGCGTCGGCGATGGTGGCGAAGGTTCGCAGCAGATCGATGTCCAGATTTTTCAGCGGCACGGGGTGTCTTGTCCTTTCGAAAGCGGGCCGATCGCACACTTCGGAGAACTAGCATTGGCGATACCAATCCTCAATATTGCAACAATCAAATTCTCAAAAGAAAGATGCAGCCTTACTTAGACATCCAGCGATGACCCACAGGAGGACTGAGTATGACCCGCGCCGTTCCCATCACCGTTGCCAATGGCGACGGCATCGGCCCCGAAATCATGGGCGCGAGCCTTGCCATCTTGCAGGCGGCCGGCGCCGAACTCGACATCGAGACGATCGAAATCGGCGAGAGCGTCTACCTCTCCGGCAACTCCGCCGGCATCGAGCCGAGCGCGTGGGACAGCCTGCGGCGCACCAAGGTCTTCTACAAGGCACCGATCACGACGCCGCAGGGCGGCGGCTTCAAAAGCCTGAACGTGACCGTGCGCAAGTCCCTTGGCATGTTCGCCAATGTGCGCCCCTGCGCCTCGCTGCACCCGTTCGTTGACACCAAGCACCCCAAGATGGACGTGGTGGTCGTGCGCGAGAACGAAGAGGATCTGTATGCGGGCATCGAGCACCGGCAGACGACGGACGTCTATCAGTGCCTGAAGCTGATCACCCGGCCGGGCTGCGAGAAGATCGTCCGCTACGCCTTTGAATATGCCCGCGCGCACGGGCGCAAGAAGGTCACCTGCTTCACCAAAGACAACATCATGAAGCTGACCGACGGTCTGTTTCACAAGATCTTCGAAGAGGTCGGCGCGGAGTATCCGGATCTGGAGCAGGAGCACTGGATCGTCGATATCGGCGCCGCGAAGCTGGCCGATACGCCGGAGGCGTTCGACGTCATCGTGATGCCCAACCTCTATGGCGACATCCTGTCCGACGTGGCCGCCCAGATCACCGGTTCGGTCGGCCTGGCGGGGTCCGCCAATATCGGCGAACACGTCGCCATGTTCGAGGCGATCCATGGCAGCGCGCCGCGCCGCGCCGGCCAGAATATCGCCAACCCGTCGGGCCTTCTCTTGGGCGGGGTCATGATGATGGTCCATATCGGCCAGCCGAAGGTCGCCGAGGCCGTGCACAACGCCTGGCTGAAGACGATCGAGGACGGCATCCACACCTACGACATCTTCCGCGATGGGGTCAGCAAGCAGAAGGTCTCCACGACCGGCTTCGCCGACGCCGTCATCGAAAGGCTTGGCCAGCGCCCGGATACCTTGGCCGCGGTCAGCTACGCCTCGGACCGGCCGATCACGGTGCCGAGCGCGTCGCCCCGGCCGTCGACCGACAAGAAGCTGGTCGGCATGGACCTGTTCGTCGAATGGACCGACGGCAATGCCGACGCCCTGGCGGAACGTTTGAAGCCAATCATCGGCAACGAACTGCAGCTCAACATGATCACCAACCGGGGTGTGAAGGTCTGGCCGGAAGGTCTGGCCGAGACGTTCACGACCGACCATTGGCGCTGCCGTTTCATGGGCAATGGTGCCACCAACGGCGAGGTCCGGCACGAGGATCTGGCCGGGCTGATCCAGCGCGCGGCGGCGGCCGGGATTGACTTCATCAAGACGGAGAACCTGTGCACCTTCGACGGTGAGCCCGGCTACTCGCTCGGCCAGGGCCAGTAACGTCGGCGATGAGGCGCTTCAAGAACATCCTGCTGGTTTGTGACGAGGGCGGCATCCACGACGCGCTGTTCGCCCGCGCCATTCGCCTGGCCA
The DNA here is from genome assembly GCA_039177555.1 of Pseudomonadota bacterium. Classification (GTDB taxonomy): domain Bacteria; phylum Pseudomonadota; class Alphaproteobacteria; order DSM-16000; family Inquilinaceae; genus JANQGH01. The sequence continues at coordinate 72,201 of JBCDFV010000010.1, forward strand.
AGCTGAACGACGCCAGCGTCACGCTGATCGACGTCATCGAAGCCGCCCCCGGAGAGCTGTCGCGCCTGTTCGGCAGCCTGCCGGGGGCGACGACGAAGGATGTGGAGGCGGAGGTCGTCACGTTTCACAGCGCGCGGCTGGCCAAGATCGCGGCGCGGTTCCGGGCGCACCGCGTAGAAACGACACAGCAGGTGTTACAGGGCATCGCCTTCGTCGAGGTGATCCGCAAGGTTCTGCGCGATCGTCCGGATCTGGTGATGAAGGGCGCGGTCGTGGATGACAAGCCGCGCGCGCCCTTTTTTGCCAGCACCGACATGCATCTGTTGCGCAAATGCCCATGCCCGGTCTGGATCATGAATCCGGGCGAGCACGATCATTACCCCAAGGTGCTGGCGGCGGTGGACCCGAACCATGTCGACGAGACGACCGAGCCGATGAACCGGCTGATCATGGACCTGGCCACCTCGATTTCGAAGGCGGACGACAGCGCGTTGAACATCGTCAGCGCCTGGTCGCTGGACGAAGAGGACACGCTGCGCGACAGCGGCTTTGCAGGGATCAGCAAGGACGACGTCGACCGGCTGGTCGAGCAGAAGCGGGCCGACGCGGAACGCTCGGTCACGGATTTGGTCGCGCACTATCCGGATGTCGATCCAAGCCGCCAAATCCATCTCGTCAAGGGATCGGCGGAAACTGCGATCCCCGACGTGGCCGAGCGGGAGGCGGTGGAACTGATCGTCATGGGCACGGTCGGCCGTACGGGCATCCCGGGCGTGATCATCGGTAACACGGCGGAGGCGATATTGAGCCGGGTGAAATGCTCGGTTCTGGCTGTCAAACCGCCGGATTTCGAAACGCCGGTGACGCTGGAAAGCGACGCAAAAGACCCGTCCCAGGCGGCGATTGTCGAAAACCTTCCGATTGACGGTCGCGCAAACGCCCAACCGACCTAATATAGAAGGCCGGTCGGGCGCCCAGCCCGTGCCGGCACGAGCAACCAGACGAGAGACAGTCGCGCACCGGCACGCGCGGGACACCACCCCCGCACGCTTCTTGCCGAAACCTAATCCATACGATCAGCAGGACTTTCAAGGGCGATGGGGGCACCCGGTTCGAGCATGACTGGCACGGAAGCGCATGGCGGAGGCAAGCCGTCCTCGGAACCGACGGTGCTTGGTCTGCTTTGGATTCTGCCCTCGGCCGTCCTGGCGATCCTGTTCGCGACCCTGCTGCCGACGATCGCGGCGGGCGAGGTCATCCGCGTCGGCTTCGCCTGGGTGCCCAGCCTGGGCATCAACTTCTCGCTTTTGATTGACGGCCTTAGCCTGACCTTTGCCTTGCTGATCAGCGGCATTGGCGTTCTGATCGTCCTTTATTCGAACACCTATCTCGCCGGCCACCCCCAGCTGGGGCGGTTTCAGCTCTTCTTGCTGCTGTTCATGCTCTCCATGCTCGGCCTGGTGCTGGCCGACAATCTGATCACGCTGTTCGTGTTTTGGGAGCTGACAACGGTCACGTCTTACCTGTTGATCGGCTTCGATCACGCCTCGGCCAAGGCGCGCCGGTCGGCCCTGCAGGCCCTCCTGCTGACCGGCGCCGGGGGTTTGGCCCTGCTGGCCGGCCTGATCATGCTGGGGCTGGCCGCCGGCACGTTCGAGCTGTCGGAAATCCTGGCGAATGGCGATGCCATTCGGGCCCATGCCAACTACCTGCCGATCCTGATCCTGGTGCTGGCGGGCGCGTTCACCAAGTCGGCCCAGTTCCCGTTTCACTTCTGGTTGCCCAATGCGATGGCCGCACCCACGCCGGTCAGCGCCTACCTGCATTCCGCGACCATGGTGAAGGCTGGCATCTACCTGCTGGCCCGCATGCACCCGGCGCTGGGCGGTACGGAGGTCTGGGTCTGGACCCTGACCATCTTCGGCGCGGTGACGGCGGTCCTCGCCTCGATCATGGCGCTGCGCCAAACAGACTTGAAGCTGGCGCTTGCCTACACGACCGTCATGGCCCTTGGCACGCTGACCATGTTCCTGGGCGGCACGGCGACCGTGGCCATTGCCGCCGCCATGACGTTCCTGATCGTTCACTCCTTCTACAAGGCCGCCCTGTTCCTGGTCGTCGGCATCATCGACCACGGCACCGGCACGCGCGAGGCCGACCAGCTGCGTGGCCTTGCCCGCGCGATGCCCATTACGGCGATCGCCGCCGCGGTCGCCGCCTTGTCCATGGCCGGCTTCCCGCCGTTTCTGGGCTTTATCGCCAAGGAGCTGAAATACGAGGGCGCGCTGGCCGTCGCATCGGAGCCCGCGTTTGTGGCCACGGCGGCGGTCCTGGCCAATGCCATGATGGTGGCCGTGGCCGGCATCGTCGCCTTGCGCCCCTTCTTCGGCCAACCGCTGCCGACGCCGAAAGCGCCGCACGAGGCCCGCTTCGCCATGTGGATCGGACCGGCGCTGTTGGCCGCGCTTGGCCTGCTGTTCGGCTTGGTACCGTCCTTGATTGCCGGCACCCTGGTCCAACCGGCCGTTTCCGCCGTGACGGGCCAGCAGGAGAGTGTCTACCTGGCCCTCTGGCACGGCATCAATCTGCCGCTGATGCTGAGTCTCTTGACCTTTGCGCTGGGCATCGGCCTCTACATCGTCCATCGCCAGGTCCGGGCCCGGCTGGCGCGCGTGGAGGCCGCCCTGCCGATCAGTGCGGACGAGGCCTGGGACCGGCTGCTTGATGGGCTGAAATGGCTGGCGGCGATCCAGACGCGGGTGCTGCAAAGCGGTGTCTTGCGCAACTACCTGTTCATCGTGTTCTCAACCTTGGCGGTCATGGTCGGCGCCACCCTGCTGATCGCCGGGGGTGTCCGCATCCCGCAGGCCTTTCCCAGTCTGCTGGTCAAGGACTGGGCGGTGGTCGCCTTGATCGCGGCGGGCGGGATCTTGACGGTCTTCGCCAAGTCGCGCTTGGCTGCGGTCTGCGCCCTGGGCGTGGTCGGCATCGGCGTCGCGCTGGTGTTCGTCATGTTCGGCGCACCGGACGTGGCCATTACCCAGTTGCTGGTCGAGACCTTGGTCGTGGTTCTGGTCGCCGTCGTCATGCTGCGCCTGCCCTTTCTCGAACCCGACCGCAAGACGGTGCGCCGGCGCTTCGACGCGGTCTTGGCGGTGGTCGTCGGCGTGGTCACGACCCTGACGTTGATCGCCGTGGTCCAGGGGCCGATCGACCGCACGATCCCGGACTTCTTCGAGGCCGCGAGCGTGCCGGACGCGTACGGCCGCAACATCGTCAACGTCGTGCTGGTCGACTTCAGGGCGCTTGACACGTTCGGCGAAATCGCCGTCGTCGCGATTGCCGCCCTTGGCGCCTATGCCCTGATCCGCGGCGTGCGAAAGAGGAGAGAGTCGTGAAGTCTCTGATCCTGAGAACGGCGACGCGGCCGCTCGCCGCGCTGATGCTGCTGTTTTCGATCTACATGCTGTGGCGCGGCCATAACGAGCCGGGCGGCGGGTTCATCGGCGGCCTGATCGCGGCCATCGGCTACGCGCTCTACGCCATTTCGCATGGCGCGGCGGCGGCACGGCGCGTCCTGCGCGTCGACCCGCGCGTGATCGCGATGGTGGGCCTCGCGCTGGCCATCTTCGCCGGTTTGGTGCCGGCATTCAGTGGCGAGCCTCTGTTCACCGGCAAATGGCTGTTTTTAGGCGATTATGAGGGCGGCTCCGGACTGCCGCTGAGTACGGTCCTCTTGTTCGATATCGGCGTGTATTTGGTCGTCTTGGGCTCCGTGCTGGCGCTCGTGCTCGCGCTGGAAGAGGAGACCTGACCAGTGGAAACGGTTTTGGCCGTCCTGATCGGGGTGCTGGTCGCGACAAGCGTCTATCTGATGCTCGCGCGCAGCATCCTGAGGTTCGTTTTCGGCCTGGTCCTGCTCAGCAATGCCGCCAACCTGGTCATTTTCGCCGCTGGCCGGCTGACGCGGTCGGAACCGGCGCTGATCCCGCCGGGCCTGTCGGCACCGGCCCAGTCGGTCGCGAACTCGTTGCCGCAGGCCCTGGTTCTGACGGCCATCGTGATCGGCTTCGGGCTCTTGGCCTTTGCGCTGGCACTGGTTTTCCGCGGCTATCAGGTGCTGGGTACCTTGAACACCGATCAGATGCGGATCGCCGAACCGATCGAGGACAGTAAGACCGGCGCGCAGCCGTCGCAGGAGGCCGACGCTCGATGAGTTGGCTGCTTGCCCTGCCCATCATTCTGCCCTTCATCACGGCAATCGTGGTGTTCTTGTTGCGCAAGAACGGTCCGCTGTCCCGTTGGATCAGTGTCGCCGGGTGCGCCGCACTGCTGGCCGTGGCGATCGCGCTGCTGGTCGAGGTTTTGATCCACGGCGTCATCACTGGCCAGATGGGCGACTGGCCGGCACCCTTCGGCATCACGCTGGTTGCCGATCTGTTGAGCGCGGTCATGGTCGTGATCACGGCGATCACGGGTCTCGCGGTCGCGGTCTATGCCACGGCCGACATAGACGAAAGGCGTGAAGGGCTGGGCTATCACGCGCTGTTCCAAGTGCTGCTGGCCGGCGTCTGCGGCGCCTTCGTGACCGGCGACCTGTTCAACCTCTATGTCTGGTTCGAGGTGATGCTGATCGCCTCGTTCGGCTTGTTGGTGCTGGGCGGCACCAAGGCCCAGCTTGACGGCGGCATCAAATATGTCGCCCTGAACCTGGTCTCGACCGTGCTGTTCCTGTCCGGCATCGGCATGCTGTACGGCATGACCGGCACGCTGAACCTGGCGGATTTGCACCTGGCGGTCGGCCAGGTCGAAAACCAGGGCCTGCTGACGGTCGTGGCGGTGCTGTTCATCGTCGCCTTCGGCATCAAGGCAGCGGTCTTCCCGCTGTTCTTCTGGCTGCCGGCCTCGTACCACACGCCGTCCGTCGCCGTGTCCGCCGTGTTCGCCGGGTTGCTGACCAAGGTCGGCGTCTATGCGCTGATCCGCATGTTCACACTGGTCTTCACCCACGACACCGCCTACACGCACGAGCTGTTGCTGGTGATCGCGGCGCTGACCATGATCACGGGCGTTCTCGGCGCCGCGGCGCAGAACGAGTTCCGCAAGATCCTGTCTTTCCACATCGTCAGCCAGATCGGCTACATGGTGCTGGGGCTGGCCCTGTTCACGCCGCTGGCGATCGCCGGTGCGGTCTTCTATCTGGTCCACCACATCATCGTGAAGGCGAACCTGTTTCTGGTCAGCGGCGTGGCCAAGCGGGTGACCGGGTCATTCGAACTCTCGGCGATGGGCGGGCTTTACAAGTCCAGCCCCCTGCTGGCGATCATCTTTCTGATCCCGGCCTTCTCGCTGGCGGGCTTTCCGCCGCTGTCCGGCTTTTGGGCTAAGTATCTTCTGGTCAAGGCCAGCCTCGATATTGGCGCCTATGTCATCGCGGCCACCGCGCTCGTCGTCGGCCTCCTGACCGTATTCTCGATGACCAAGATCTGGGCCGAGGCGTTTTGGAAGCCGAGCCCGACGGTCGAGGCGCCGACCCTGGGGCTGATCTCGAACACGGATCGGCTCGTCCTGGTGCTGCCGATCAGCGCGCTCGCCATTCTGACCATCATCATCGGCCTGTTTCCGGAGCCGTTCGTGGCCTTTGCGGAGCGGGCCGCCGGCCAGTTGCTGAACCCGGCAACCTATGTCGAGGCGGTTTTGGGAGTATCGCCATGAACCTGCTGGTCCTCAACGCGGTCTTGGCGCTTGGGTGGGCCGCCCTCATGGGCAGCTTTACCCTGTTGAGCCTGATCATCGGTTTCATCATCGGCTATCTGGCGCTTTGGGTGGTGCGGCCGATGTTCGGCGCCACCACCTATTTCGAGCGGGTCTGGCGCGTGCTGCGCCTGGCGGTCCTGTTCATCTACGAGTTGTTCGTGTCCAGCCTGCGGGTGGTCTGGGACATCGTGACGCCCACACATCTCAGCCGCCCCGGCATCATCGCCATGCCGCTGGACGCCACGGGTGACGGCGAAATCCTGCTGGTCGCCAACCTGATCTCGCTGACGCCGGGCACGCTGAGCCTGGATATCTCGCCTGACCGAAAGACCTTGTACGTGCACGCCATGTTCGTGGAGGATCCCGACGACATACGGCGAGAGCTGAAAGGCGGGATGGAACGCTGGGTGCGCGAGGCGGTGGAGTAATGTTGAGCGACGGATCCCTTCTCACCTGGGCGGTCGACATCGCCTTCGTGATCCTGATGGCGGCCATGGTCCTGGCATTCGTTCGCCTGGCGCTGGGCCCCAGCCTGCCGGACCGGGTGGTGGCGCTTGACCTGATCACCATCCTGGCCGTCGCCTTCAGCGCCCTTTTTGCCGTCAGTTCCGGCAAGCAGGCGTTTCTCGACGTCGCCATCGCGCTGGCGCTGATTGCCTTCCTGGCGACCGTGGCGTTCGCGCGCTATGCCGAACGCAGCCAGGCGCAGGCACGAGACGCATCATCGACCGACGAGGCAAGCGATGATTGACCTGATAACAGCGATTCTGGTGATTGTCGGGGCGCTCTTCGCCTTTGCCGCCGGCCTTGGCGTGCTGCGCCTGCCGGACGTGCTGATCCGCATGCACGCCTCGACCAAGGCCGGCACGCTGGGCTGCGGCCTGATCCTGGTCGCGGTCGCCGTCTATTTCGGCGAAACCGGCGTCGTGGCGCGCTCGATCGCCGCGATCATCTTCCTCTTGGCCACCGCGCCGATTGCCGCGCACATGATCGGCCGCGCGGCCTATCGAACCGGCGTGCCCATGTGGCGCGGCACCGCCATCGACGAATTGGCCGAGGCAAGCAAGAAGACCGACAAGCAGGAGGGGTGAGCCGTTCGGCGACGTCCGTTAGCCGTCGACCCTTGCCGTACCTTCACTCGTGGCCAAGGGCTCGGCGTCGCGCTGGCGCAGGGCCGAGACCTCCTCGCGCAGCTTGACGATCTCGTCCTTGATTTCATCCAGGGTCGCCTGTTCCGGTTTGGCATCCTCCTCGGCCGCCTGGTGCATGGCGTTCACGATGATCGCGATGAACAGGTTCAGCACGGTGAAGCTGGTGACCAGGATGAAGGGTACGAAATAGGCCCAGGCGTACGGGAACTCGGCCATCACGGGCCGAACGATGCCCATCGACCAGGATTCCAGGGTCATGATCTGGAATAGGGAATAGAGCGAGGCGCCCACCGTGCCGAACCATTCCGGAAAGGCCGCGCCGAACAGCTTGGTCGCGATGACGGCGAAGACGTAGAAGACCAGAGCAAGCAGCGCCACGACCGAGCCCATCGCCGGGATGGCGCTGAGCAGCCCTTGGACCACCATGCGCATGCGCGGCACCATCGACATCAGGCGCAAGGCCCGCAGCACCCGCAGGGCGCGCAGGACCGACAGCCCCTCGCCCGCCGGCACAAGGGCGATGCCGACGATGATGAAGTCGAACACGTTCCACGGATTGCGGAAGAATCCGAACCGGTAGACGATCAGCTTCGCCCCGATCTCGATCACGAAAATCACGATGGCGATGGTGTCCAAAAGGCGCAGCAAGCCGCCGACCCGCGCCATCAGCCAGCCGGACGTCTCCAGCCCAATGACGATGCCGTTGATGATGATGACGCCGATGATGAACTGTTGAATGCGATCGTTCTCGACCGCGGCGCGCAGCTTTTCGCGCCAGCCCGACCGCCCGGTCGCGACGTCCCCGTTCTGCAAGTTCTCACCTTGGCTCATGGCGCTGCCCTATACCGTGCCCGTCGCCAAGGGCTCAAGCCCTTTGCGACCGCATAATCCCTCTGGACGACGGGGCCGCAATATCACAGAAAGACCATGACGTTAGCGAAGGCGGTATGTGTGATCCCAATCCTAGATTTCCAGCGCTTTCGATCGGGCGACAAGGCGGCGTTCGTGACCGAGATCGGACGGGCCTGCCGCGAGATCGGCTTTGTGATTCTGCGCGGCCATGGCATGGAGCGTGGCCGGATCGACGGCGTCTTCAAGGCGGCCCACGACTTCTTCGCGCTCGATGCGGCCGAGAAGAAGCGCGTTTCGATCTACAACTCCGAACACAATCGCGGCTACGTGGCCGTCGGGTCCGAACAGCTTGATGAAAAGAGCGGCCTGATCGACCGCAAGGAAGCCTTCAACATCGGGCTGGATCTCTCGCCGGACGATCCGCGCGTGTTGGCCGGCGAGCCGTTTCGAGGCGTCAACCAATGGCCGGACGTTCCAGGCTTTCGCGATGCGTTGACGGCCTATTTCGACGACCTCTGGGCCTTGGGCATTGATATCCATCGCGCCCTGGCGCTCGATCTCGGCCTGGACGAGGACTGGTTCGGCCCGCATTTCGACGCGCCGATGGTGACCCTGCGTCTGCTGCATTACCCGCCAGGCACCGGATCCGAAAATGAGATCGGTGCCGGGGCCCATAGCGATTATGGCTCGATCACGCTCTTGAAGACGGACGGCGAACCGGGCCTTCAGGTAAAGCCGCGCGGAGGAGACTGGCTGGACGTGCCGTTTGTCGAGGATGCGTTCATCATGAATATCGGCGACTGCCTGATGCGCTGGACCAACGATCGCTATGTCTCCACGCCGCATCGGGTGATCGCGCCGAGGCACGAACGCTATTCCGTCGCCTTCTTTTGCGACCCCAACCCGGACTCGCTGGTCGCCGCGCTGCCGGGCAGCGACGGGGCCGCCAAATATCCGCCGATCACAGCGTCGGACTATCTGACCCAGCGCCTCAGTGCGACCTACGCCCAAGAAGGGTCCTGATCGCCAAGCCCGAGCTACATCAGCAGGTTGGGCAGCCAGAGGCTGACCATGGGAACGAACGTCACGATCGCCAGAACCGCGAACAGGGCCAGGACCAGCGGCAGCGACTCGCGGATGAAGCGGCCGATATCGACGCCGACGATCGAACAGGTGGTGTAGATCAAGGTGCCGACCGGCGGGGTCACGCCGGCGATGGTCAGGTTGACCACCATCACAATGCCGAAATGCACCGGGTCGATGCCGACCGACGCGGCCAAGGGCGCCAGCAGGGGTGTCAGCAGGATCAAGGCAGCGCTGCCCTCGACCAGCATGCCGACGAAGACCAGGAAGAGGTTGATGACCAGCAGCAGGACCAGCGGGTTTTCCGTCAGGCTGAGCAGGAATTGGCCGGCCTCCTGGGGAATGCGCTCCCACGACATGTAGAAGCCGAAGGCCTGGGCGGCGCAGATGATCAGCATCACCACGGCGTTGGCCAGCACAGCCTCGCTCAAGATCGCCGGCAGCTTGCTCCAATCCAGTTCCCGATAGATGAAGGCCCCGACGACGAAGGCGTAGACGACGGCCATCGCGCCGGCCTCGGTCGGCGTAAACACGCCATAGCGAATGCCGCCGATGATGCCGAGCGGCAGGCCCAGCGCCCACAGGCTGCTCGCCAGCGCGCGGCCGCGATCGCCCCAGTTCGCACGCTCCGGCCGGGAGGGCAGATAGCCGCGCCGGCGCGACACGATGCCCACTACCACCATTAGGGCAACGCACATCAGGATGCCGGGGACCAAGCCAGCCAGGAAAAGCCGGCCGATCGAGACATCGGCGAGGAAGCCGTACAGCACCATACCGACGCCCGGCGGGATGATCGGCGCGATCACCGAGGACGTGGCCGTGACGGCGGCGGAAAAGGCGGGGTCGTAACCCCGCTTGCTCATCTCCGGCACCAGGATCTTGCTTTGCACCGCCGCGTCCGCGTTGGCCGAGCCCGACATGCCACCCATGAAGGTGCTCAACAGAACGTTCACATGGGCGAGGCCGCCGGTGCGGTGACCGACAAGCGTGTCGGCCAGGGCCATCAGCCGGCGCGTGATGCCCGCATGGTTCATCACCACACCGGCCAGGATGAAAAAGGGCACGGCCAGCAGCGGGAAGGAATGGGTCACGCTGACCATACGCTGGATGTAGATCTCCAGCGGCACGCCCTGGGCGGTGAGGAAGAAGACCAGTGCCGCGATGGCGATGGCGAAGGCCACGCGCATATTGGCGGCCAGCAGGCCCAGCATGATCAGGGCGGGAAGCGCGGTACTCATCCGGCCTGCTCCCGCGCACCAGTCACGCGCCTGGCCATGTGGATGACATGGTGGACGAAGATCGAGGCGAAGCTCAACACCACCGCGCCATAGACGTAGAGAAACGAGATCCTGAGCACCGGCGACGGCCGGTCGATCGAGTCGATGGCGATCGAGATGGCGAGATAGAGCGCGTAGGGCAGAAACACCAGCAACAGCAGGTCCATCGCCCAGGAGACCGCCGCCGACCAGCGCTTTGGCAGCAGGCGGACGACAAGGTCGACGCTGACATGCATGTTGCGCCGAAACGCCGCTGCCGCGCCCAGAAAGACGACCCAGGTGAAGGACAGGCTGGCCAGTTCCACCGCCCAGGTCGCCGACGTCTGGGTGACATAGCGGCTGACCACGCCGAACGAGACGCTGGCGATCACCACCAGAAGCGCGATCGCCGCCAGCGTCAGTTCCCAGTTGCGAAGGGCCTGGCCGACGAGACGGAGCGGTCGGGTCATCGGCGTATCAAAGCGGAGCGACGGCGGGCCACCAACCGAGGCAACCCGCCGCCAGCGCCGTCAGTTATCCAGGATGCCGCGCACGGTCTCCAACAGGCCCGGCGTCCATTCCGGAAATTCCTCATAGACCGACAAGGTAGCCTCGCGCATGCCGTCGCGATCGACCTCATGGACGAAGGTGATGCCCGCCTCCTCAAACGTCTCGATGAAATCGCCTTGGCGGGCCTGGACCAGCTCGGTCAGATAGTCGCCGGCATCGAGCGCGGAGCTCAGCAGCACCTGCTGCAGATCCTCCGGCATTTCGGCGAAGATCTCGTCGTTCATCATCAGGCCGATCCAGGCGTAGAAGTGCCCGGTCATGGAGATGGTGTCGCCGTTTTCGTGCAGGCTGGCGCCGTAGATGGAGCCCAGCGGCGCCTCCGCCGCGTCGACAACGCCCGACGCCAGCGCGCCATAGACCTCCGGCCAGGCGATCTGCTCGCCGCGCGCGCCCAGCGCCTCGAAGGTGGCGATCCACATGATGTTCGGCGGCACGCGGATCGACAGACCCTGGAAATCGTCCACGGTCTCAACCGCCTGGTTGGAGATCACGTTGCGATCGCCGAAGAACCAGTTGAGGGCCAGCAGTTCGAATTCCGACTCGTCGCGCAGCCGGTCGACCATCCCGGCGAACCACTCGTCTTCTAGGATTTTCTGGAAATCGCCCGGCTGGTCGAGCAGGTACGGCCCATTCAGGATGCCGAAATCGGGCACGAAGTCGGCGAGATAGCCGGGGTCGGCCAGGATGATCAGCGGCGCGCCCAGGCGCACCTGTTCGTACATTTCCAGATTGGTGCCGAGCTGGCCGCCCGGATAGACCTCGACCGCAATACGGCCGTCGCTGCGCTCCTCCACCAGTTCGGCAAAGCGCAAGGCCGCGTCGTTCACCGGCTCGGTCGCCGAGGTCACGTGCGGCAGGCGGAAGTTGTACTCCTGCGCGCTGGCCGCCATGGGCGAGGCCGCAAGGGCGACGGCAAGCGCCGCACCGGCCAGAAGCGTGCTTTTTTGGTCACGGAATGCGTTGAAAGTCATGTGGTGAATCCCCCCTTTGTCGACTTCGGCGGCTGGCTTGGATGCGGCCGCGTGTTCGGAAAGCCACATCGTGTGCGATCGGGTAAGTCCGTCCCGCGGCCTCCCCGACCGCGATCGCAACGCTATGGAACTTTCATATACAAGTCAAGTTTTCACTGGTGAAAATCGCAGCCGTTGGGCATAGGTGTCCCGCGGGGCGCAGGACTGGCCATCCGGGGCCGCGCCAGCCGCTCAGTTCAACCTGTTGGAGGTTTCCCGATCAAACAGGTGGAGACGGCCTGGGTCGAAGGCCAGCGTCAGGTCGTCGCCCAAGGAAGGCTTGAAGTCGGCGGACAGCCGCGCCATCGCCTCCTGCCCGGCGATGGTGAAGGAAACGATGGTATCCGCGCCCGTGATCTCGACCAGGTCGACCTTGGTGCCGAAACCAAGGCCGCCCGCGCCGCCCTCTTGCCGGAAGAGGGCCTCCGGACGGATGCCGGCCACGACCGGCCGGCCATCGGCCGCCTCCATGCCGGCGAGCGCGTCCGGCGGCAGGGGAATCGTGGCATTGTCCGCCCTGCCTTCGTGGCCGAGTTCAAGACTGGCCCCGCTGCCGGCGGCCACGATGCGGCCGTCGAGGAAGTTCATCTGCGGCGAGCCGACAAAGCCGGCGACGAACAGGTTCGCGGGCCGATCATAGATCTCCGACGGCGAAGCGTTCTGCTGGATTTCGCCCTCGCGCATCACAGCGATCGAGGTCGCCAAGGTCATGGCCTCGACTTGGTCATGGGTGACATAGACGATGGTGGTCTTCAGCCGGTTGTGCAGCTTTTTGATCTCGCTGCGCATCTGCACGCGCAGCTTGGCGTCCAGGTTGGACAGCGGCTCGTCGAACAGGAACAGTTCCGGGTCGCGGACCAGGGCACGGCCCATGGCGACGCGTTGGCGCTGGCCGCCTGAAAGCTGCGCCGGCCTGCGTTCCAGCAGATGGGCGATGCCCAGCAGGTCCGCGACCCGTTCGACCGCCTCGGCCTGGGTCGCCTGATCGACCCGACGCATATGCAGGCCGAAGGCCAGGTTACGGCGCACCGACATGGACGGGTAGAGCGCGTAGGACTGAAACACCATGGCGATGTTGCGGTCCTTCGGGTGCAAATCGTTGGCCACCCGGTCGCCGATCTTCACCTCGCCGTCGGTCAGTTCCTCCAGCCCGGCGATGATGCTGAGCAGGGTGGACTTGCCGCAGCCCGAGGGACCGAGCAGCACCAGAAAGCCGCCATCATCCAGGCTGAGATCGATGCCCTTCAGGACTTCCAGTTGGCCGAACCGCTTGCGCACATTGCTTAAGGACAGGGCTTTCATACCGGCCGTTCTCCGCTTCGCGCGTGCCTGACCATGGCCGTCAGCCCTTCACCGCGCCGGCCGTCAGGCCACGCACCATGGTCTGCTGCACCAGGGCGAACAGGATGATGACGGGAATGATGCTGATGATGCCGCCGGCGGCCAGCAGCCCCCAGGGCAGTTGGAACTCGCCGATCATCAGTTGCAGACCGACGGGCCAGGTGCGCGAGCCCGAACTGGTCGTCAGCATCAGGGCGAACATGTATTCGTTCCAGGCCGCGATGGCGACGAAGATGGCGGTGGCCGCCAGGCCGTTACGCACCAGCGGCATGATCACGCGCACCAGGGCCCCGACGCGCGTGCAACCATCGATGCGCGCGGCCTTTTCCAGCTCCACCGGCACGGTGTCGAAGAAGCCCTTCATCATCCAGATGAACAGCGGCATCAGAAAGCTGGTGTAGGCAAGCGCCAGGCCCAGATGGCTGTCCAGCAAGCCAAAGGCGCGCAGGATCAGGAACAGCGGGATGATCATCAGCACCGCCGGGAACATGCGCACGACCAGATAGAAGATCAGCAGCGCATGTTTGCCGGGAAAGCGGTATTGGGAAAAGCTGTAGGCCGCCAGGGTTCCGATGACGACGCAGATCACCACGGTCATGGTCGTGGTGATGAAACTGTTCATCATCAGGGTCGGGAACGAGGACTGGTTCCAGATGTCCACATAGTTGGTCAGGATCGGATCGTGCGGATAGTAGGTCAGCGTGCGGTTGACGATCTCATGCTCGGGCTTCAGCGAGGTGATGATCAGCCAGACGATCGGCGCCAGGCCGAAGAACAGGAAGAAGAAGGCGACCGCATAGGCGCCGACGGTCTTCATCCGGTTCGATCGTTTCAGGCTTGCCATGGCGGGACCGCCCCTCTCAGTCGCGAATGCGCAAGAAGCGCAGATAGAGGATGCAAAACGCCATCAGGATGATGAACATCACCACCGACAGGGCGCCGGCATAGCCGAAATCGAACCTGAGATAGGCGGTCTGAAAGGCGTAGAGCGACAGCACCTGCGTGGTATTACCGGGCCCGCCGCCGGTCAGGATCAACAGCAGTTCCGGCGAGTTCACCAGGCCGATCACGCGCAGGATGACCGCGGCGGCGATGACCATCTTCATGGCCGGCAGCGTGATGTGCCAGAAGGATTGAATGGCACCGGCCCCGTCCACGGCGGCGGCCTTGTAGTGGTCCTTGGGAATGCCCTTCAGCGCGGCCAGGAACAACAGCGCGAAGAACGGATAGCCGTGCCAGGCCTCGATCACGACCGCCGTCCACAACGCCGTGTCCGGGTCAGCCAGCCAAGCCATGCCTTCAGACAGAAGACCGAGACGGACGAAGATGTCGTTCAGCACGCCCAGGCGCGGGTCCAGCATCAGCGCCCAGATGTTGCCGGCCACCACGTTGGGCAGGAACCAAGGCAGTAGGATCAGGACCGCGATCACCTTCATGCCCGGCAGGTCCCGGTTCAAAGTCAGCGCGGCGGCAAAGCCCAGGATGAATTCCAGCAGCACGGCCGCCGTCGCCCATTTCACTGTGTTGTAAAGCGCGACCCAAAAGACCGGGTCGGACAGCATGTCCGTATATTGCCGCAAGCCGACGAAGTCGGTGCCGAGATCGGGCCGGGTCAACCGCATCTCGCGGAAGCTCAACACGATGCCATTGGCGGTCGGGTAGAGGATAATGACGAAGATGAACAGGATGCTGGGGACAATCAGGAAGTAGGCCCAGTGCCGATGTTCCGAAATGTGCCCCAGCCAGGTCTCCGGCCGCGGCAGGAAACGACGCGTCGTCGGCAAACCGGCCCGCGTCGCGTTGTCCGTCATGCCCAACCGCCCCCGATCAGACGATCTTCACCGCGTTGGCCTCAAGCCAGTCGGCGTCCGGCTCATACCCCAGGCCCGGCCGGTCGGGGATGGTGACGTAGCCGTCGATGATGGGCAGATGCTCCTGCGTCTTCAGGCTGCGAATATGGTCGCCGTCGAAGACCAGCTGTTCGTAATAGGTGTTGTTGGGAATGGCGGCGCACAGATGGCCGTTGGCATAGCCGCTGCCGTGCACCTCGGCCCGCATGCCGAAGGATTCCGCCAGATGGGCGACCTTCACCCCGCCGGTCAGGCCGCCCTTGTAGTGCGTCGAGGTGCGCATCATGTCGAGCGCGCCCATCTTGATCCAGGTCGCGGCGTTCCAGTGGCAGCCGTCCGGCGTTTCCGCCGCCAGCACCGGAATGTCGAGCTTGTCGCACAGCTTGGTGTAGCTGACGAGATCGAATTCCCGCATGGGTTCTTCGTACCACAGGAAGCCCTGGTCTTGCAGCACGCGGCCGAACTCAAGCGAGGTGATCAGGTCCCACCCGGCCGACCCGTCGAACATCAAATCGGCGTCCGGTCCTGTCCAGCGGCGTAGATTGGCGCACAGCTCCGCGTCCCGTTTCGCGTCACCCCAGGCGTGCAGCTTGAAGGCAAAGAAGCCTTCATCGATGCAGTCTTTGATGTAGCGCTCGTATTCCTCCATCGTGTCCCAGGTCACGGTCGAGGCGTAGGCCGGAATCCTCGGCTCGATGCCGCCCAGCATCTGGTAGACCGGCATGTTGGCGGCCCTGGACTTGATGTCCCAGGCCAAGAGGTCGATCAGGCCCAGAAAGCCCATATGGATTTCCTCGACCCGGTCGATTTCCCAGACCCGGCGCCACAGATCCTCCGTCAACAGCGGGTTGCAGCCGACCAGCGGTTTCATCCGACGCCGGACCAGGTCGGCCACCATGTCGCCACGTCGATCCTCGCGCCACCAGCCGGTGATGCCGGCGTCCGTGTCCATGCGCAGGATCGCGGCGCGCATGGGCTGATCGGCCGGTGTGCCGTCGCCGGAACCGGGCAGGCCCTCGCGCCAGCGAAAGCTGGGCGACGGGTGCGCCTCTTCCAAGACATAGCAACGGATATCGGTGATCTTCACAAAACGTCCTTTCCGACGGCAGGTGAGTCCGGGCCAGCGGTTCCGGGCACCGTCGCGCCCCGCCGACCCCGACCGCGACTGTCAGGGCCGGGCGTGCACGACACGGTGAGGGTGGCTAGTTGACCTCGCGGTCGAGCGCCTGGGCCATGGCGTCCACGGCCTCTTCCGGCGTCGCCGTGCCGACAAGCACGCGCTGGAATTCCGGCAACATGGATGTCCGCATCCAGCCGGCCAGGCCGACAATCTTCGGCAGCGGTACGCCGATCGCCAGCGACTGAACCGCCGCCTCGTAAAGCGGGTTCGAGGTGATCCTTGGATCGTCCGCGACTTCCGACGTTGCGGGGAAGTAGCCCGTGGCCTCCAACATCGTGATCGCCGCGTCGACATCGCCCCAATGGGCAATCCACTGCCAGCCATCATCTTCGAGGCGCGGGTTCATGATGCCGTTGTAAAGGTAGCTGACACGGGCGATCCGGCCGGCCGGACCGGACGGGCGCAAGGCCGTGCCGAACTGGTCCGGCGACAGCGCGTCGGAAATCTCGGCCAGCGAACCGGTGTGATGCCAGACCATCCCGGTCTGGCCGGTGCGAAAGCCTTCCATGATCTGACGGTAGGAATCGCCGGCCGCGCTGGGCTGCGCCACCTGATGTTCCGTCAACAGGCCAGTGTAGAAGCGCATGGCCTCCACGGCGTTCGGCACGTTGATGGCAATCGAGCCATTGTCGTAGTCGAAGGCGCCGTAGGAATCGAACACGTCCTGCAGCATGGTCTGGCCACCGTCGCCGCCGCGCAGGCCGAAACCGTAACGGCCTTGCGACGGATCGGTGATCGCGATGGCCGCTTCGAGGAATTCCTCGAACGTGTCGGGCGGCTCAAGGCCCGCCTCCTCCAGCCAGTCCTTGCGATAGTACATCCAGTTCACGAAGCTGAACGCGGGGATGCCGTACATCTGATCATCGAACGTGATGCCGTCCCAGGCGGCATCGGAATAGAACTGCGTCTTGTCCCAGCCATTGATCCGGTCGGTCAGGTCGACCAGGCCGCCGAGCGCGACCATGTCGGGCAGGCGATCGGACGTGACCATGCAGGTATCCGGCCGGCTGTCGGCGATCACCGCGGAGGTGAACATCGCCATGTATTCGGCGTTGGGGATGTTCTCCTGCAGGATGTTGATCTCAGGATTGGCGGCGTGGAAGTTCTCCATGATACCGGCCAGGCCGGCAAACTCGCTCTGGCTGGTCATATGGTGCCAATAGGTGACATCCGTCGCCGCCCAGGCCGGCAAGCTTCCGCCCAAAAGCCCTACCGCGCCGGCCGCTCCACCGGCCGCCAACATCTGCCGCCGCGACAGTTCTGCCTTGATGGTCATCGGTTCCCCCCTTTGGTGATAGCGTTTCAAATTCGCTTCTTGAAATTTCAATAGGCGTATTTAATAGCTCAGTCAATTGGATTATGGTGCCGATTGCACTGCGGCTGCTAAGCGTCATCGGTTTGGACGCGCGGCTGTCCCCCGGGCCGGGCGAATGCGCCCGCCTGGGCCACGAATGGAGAAGCATGTGGATCGGTCGAAAGGGCTGAGCGGAGAAGCCTACGACAAGTTCAAGAAAGGCCTGTTGAGCCGGCGGATCGCGCCGGGCTCGACCATGACGCAGGCAGAGCTGGCGGACGTGCTGTCCGTCTCGGTCAGCCCGTTGCGCAACGCCTTGAAGGTTCTGGAGTCAGAGGGGTTCGTGACGATCCTGCCCCGCAGCGGCATCCAGATCGGCAAGCCGGATCTGGATCTGGTCAGAAACTCCTACCAACTGCGTCAGATCATCGAGGAGCCGGCGTTGATCCGGTTCGCCGAGCATTGCGCACAGGCCGATCTGGAACGCATCAAGCAGGTCCATCTCGAAGTTCTTGAACGGGCGAAGGGCGCCGTCGGAGACAATCTGGCCCTGTTTTACGAGGCCAGCGAGATCGATATGGGCTTTCACAAGCAGGTGGTCGGCGCCCTGGAGAACCCGATCATCGACACGATCTACAACACCAATCACGAGCGCATCCTGCTGATCCGCCTGGACCGGCACAAGGCCTCGACGGCCTATGTCAGAACCACGTTCGAGGAACATCTGACCATCATCGATCCGTTGATCGATGGCGATGTCCAGCGCGCCGTCGCAGCACTCCGCGTCCATCTCGACAAAGCGCTGAAGCGGGCGATGGGCCTCTAGTTGCGTCTGCAACACCGAGGCCCGGTCTTCTGGCGCGAAAAACTCGTTCGCGATTGACGGATTGCGCGCTGTCCCAATAAGCTTCGCGCCCGTGCTCATCACAGCGTAATCAAACCGCTCTAGCCTATCGAATCTTGCCGGTGGCGCCACCGATGGCCATCGATTGCACGCCCAGAGCTTCAGCGAGAAAGGGAACGGCCCATGAGTGGTTCAGCGACGCAGACAAACGATGTGCGCGATGACCTGATCGTCGTGCATCGAGGCGCGGATGGCTCGGGACCGGAAGGAATCGATGGCGACTGCATCAACGCCATCCGGTTTCTGGCGGTCGACGCGGTGCAGAAGGCGAAATCCGGCCATCCCGGAACGCCGATGGGCCTGGCCCCTCTCGCCTATCGCTTGTTCACCCACCACCTGCGCCACGACCCGGCGCAGCCGGACTGGCCGGATCGGGATCGGTTCGTGCTGTCCGGCGGCCATGCCTCGATGCTGCTCTACGCCTGCCTGCATCTCAGCGGCTACGACCTCTCGATCGACGATCTGAAGCAGTTCCGCCAATGGGGCTCGCGCACGCCCGGTCATCCGGAGAAAGGCGAGACGCCTGGCGTGGAAATCACCACCGGCCCGCTGGGCCAGGGCTTCGCCAACGGCGTCGGCATGGCGATCGCCGAGCGCATGCTCGCGGCCCGTTTCAACGAACCGGATCTCGACATCGTCAACCACCACACCTGGGTCTTTTGCGGCGAGGGCGACATGATGGAGGGCATCTCGGCCGAGGCGGCGTCGCTGGCCGGCCGCCTGCATCTGGGCCTTGGCAAGCTGACTGTTTTCTTCGACGCCAACCATGTCACGCTGGAAGGCGCGGCCGACGTTGAGTTCTGCGAGAATGTCGGCGAGCGGTTCCGGGCGGACGACTGGCATGTGACAACAGTCGAGGACGTCAACGATCTGGACCAGATCGACCGGGCGATCGGCGAGGCCCAGGCGGCGGTCGACCGGCCCAGCCTGGTGATCGTGCACAGCCATATCGGCTTTGGCTCGCCCCAACAGGACACGGCCAAGGCGCACGGCTCGCCCTTGGGCGACGAGGCGGTGGCCAAGACGCGCGAGACCTTGGGCTGGAACCATCCGCCGTTCGAGATCCCCGACGCGGTCTACACCCATTGGCGCGACCAGGTCGCCGAACGAGCGGCCGCGCGCGAGGCGTGGCAGCAGGGGTTCGACCACTACAGGGCCAACCAGCCGACCCGCGCGGACGCGTTCGACCGGGTGATGGCAGGCACGCTGCCCGAGGGCTGGCGCGATGCCGTGCCGCGCTTCGAACCCGGCGACAAGGTCGCCACCCGCGTGAGCGGGGGCAAGGTTCTGAACGCCTTCGGCGTCAAGCTGCCGGAACTGGTCGGCGGCACGGCGGATGTGCTGAGTTCGACGCATACGGCGATCGAGGGATCGGGCGACCTGAACGCCGGCGACTGGGCCGGGCGCAACATCCATTTTGGCATCCGCGAACACGCCATGGGCGCGATCTGCAACGGCATGGCGGCCCATGGCGGCTTTCGGCCGTTCTGTTCGACCTTCTTTTCGTTCAAGGACTACATGACCGAGCCGGTGAGGCTGGCGGCGCTGATGGGCCTGCCGGTTGTGTTTGTCTTTACGCACGACTCCATTGGGCTGGGCGAGGACGGGCCGACCCACCAGCCGATCGAGCATCTCGCCAGCCTGCGTGCCATGCCGCACCTGCGCGTGTTTCGACCCGCCGATGCCAACGAGACAGCCCAGGCCTGGGCCGAGGCGATCGCGGCCGACGGCCCGAGCGTTCTGGTTCTGTCGCGCCAAGGGCTGCCGACACTCGATCCGTCTGTTGTCGACGCGGCCACAGGCGCCAGCGTGGTCGCGCCGGGCGATGACGTCGCCTTGGTGTCGACCGGGTCGGAGGTGTCGTTGGTCTTGGAGGCACGCGAGGTGCTGGCCAAGCAAGGCGTCTCGGCGCGCGTCGTCTCCATGCCATCGATGGAGAACTTCCGGGCCCAGCCCGCATCCATTCGCGACGAGATCCTGCCACCGGCCATGCCGACCTTGGCAGTCGAGGCGGCCGCGCCACTCGGCTGGCACGAATTCGCCGACGATGTCATGGGGCTGACCCGGTTCGGCGCCTCCGCCCCCGGGCCGACGATCTATAAGGAGCTTGGCTTCACGCCCGAGGCGGTTGCCGACCGCGCCGCCAAGCTGAGCGCCAAGGGCTGAGCACCATGCGGGTCGCCATCGCCGCCGACCATGCCGGGGCCGTCATCAGGGACGAGGTCGCGGAGGTCGTCGCGTCTGCCGGGCACGAGCCGGTCGTGCTAGGTGCGGACCTCAACAATCCCGGCGACGACTATCCGGTCTTCGCCAAGCTGGTCGGCGACACGCTGGCGGCAGGCCATGCCGCGCGCGGCATCTTGATCTGCGGCAGCGGCGCCGGCGTCACGGTCGCCGCCAACAAGCTGCCGGGCGTGCGCGCCACTTTGGGCCACGACATTTATACGGCCCACCAAATGGTGGAACATGATTACTGTAACGTGTTGACCCTCGGCGCCCGGGCGATCGGCGCGGAGGTGGCCAAGGAGTTGGTCCGCGCCTTCATCGAGGCGCGCTTCAGCGGCGGTGACCGCCATCGACGGAGACTAAGTCAGGTATTGGACATGGAACGCGATCAGCACAGCACCCCCTTGAAGCAGCTTCACGACGCCGGGCAAAGCATCTGGCTCGACAACATCCGACGGGCGCTTTTGGACAGCGGCACGCTCGCCCGCTACATCTCCAACCTGTCGGTCACCGGGCTGACCTCGAACCCGACGATTTTCGAACACGCGATCGCCGGCAGTAAGGATTATGACGACGCGATTCTGACGCGTCTGGACCAAGGGCTGTCGACCGAACAGCTGTTCTTCGAACTGGCGCTGGAAGACATCGTCGCGGCAGCCGACCTGTTTCGGCCGATCCACGAGGCCACGGCCGGTGTCGACGGTTTCGTCTCGCTGGAGGTCTCGCCCACCCTGGCCGATGACGCCGACGGGACCATCGCGCAGGCCAAACACCTGCACGCCCAAGCGGCCCGGCCCAACGTCCTGATCAAGGTGCCGGGCACGATGGCGGGCAGGACCGCGATCGAGGAGTTGATCTTCGCTGGCATCTCGATCAACGTCACGCTGTTGTTCTCGCGCGAGCATTATCTCGGTGCCGCCGAGGCGTACTTGCGCGGGATGGAGCGCCGGCACGAGGCCGGGCTGTCGCTGGACATCGCCTCGGTCGCCTCCGTATTCATCTCGCGCTGGGACGTGGCGGCCAATCCACACGTGCCGGCCGAGCTGCGCAACAAGCTGGGCGTCGCGGTGGGCCAGCAGACATTCGCCGCCTATCAGGAGTTGCTGGCGTCGGACCGGTGGCAGAAGCTGGCGGCGGCCGGCGCCCAGCCCCAGCGCCTGTTGTGGGCCAGCACCAGCGCGAAAGACCCGGCCCTGCCGGATACCTTCTATGTGACCGCGCTGGCCGCCGACAACACGGTCAACACGATCCCCGAGGCGACCTTGCTCGCCTTCGGCAAGCACGGCACGGTCGGCGCCCTGCTGACTGCTGACACGACCGGGGCGGACGCGGACATCGCCGGGATCGAAAAGGCGGGCGTCAACGTCGCCGATTTAGGCGAACAGCTTCAGATCGCCGGCCGCGACGGTTTCGACACCTCGTTCGACAAGCTGCTGCAGGCGATCGACACCAAGGTGAAGAGCCTGCGCGAGGTGCATGACCCGGAGATCGAAAAGCTGGGCGGGCTTGCCGGATCGGCCGACACGGAGATGGCGGACCTGAACGCGCGCGAGGCCACGCACCGTATCTGGGCGCGCGACTACACGCTGTGGGGCAAGGACCCGTCGGAGATCTCCAACCGGCTGGGCTGGCTGGTCTCGCCGCACGAGATGGCCGAGCAGGTCGACGACCTGACCAGGTTTGTGAAGCAGGCCAAGGAAGACGGCTTCACCCACGTGCTGTGGAGCGGCATGGGCGGATCGAGCCTGTTCCCCCAGGTGCTGCGGCAGACCTTCGGCGTCGGCGACAACGGGCTGGACCTTCGCGTACTCGATACCAGCGATCCCGGTACGATCAACGCGTTTGCAGAGGAGTTGCCGCTGGACAAGACCCTGCTGGTCTTCGCGTCGAAGTCCGGTGGCACGTTGGAGACGCGCAGCCATCTGGCCTATTTCTGGGACCGGCTGGGCAATCCGGCCCAGTTTGCGGTCGTGACGGACAAGGGCACCGAGCTCGACACGCTGGCGACGAACCAGGGTTTCCGCCGGGTCTTCCACAACAATCCGGACATTGGCGGCCGCTATTCCGCCCTGTCCCATTTCGGCATCGTTCCGGGCGCCTTGTTGGGCGTCGACATCGCTGAGCTGTTGTCGCGGGCCGGCTATATGCTGGCCGCCGCCGACGCCTGTGTGGCGCCCGACCACAACCCGGCCTTGCGCTTCGGGGCCGTGCTCGGCGCGGCGGGCAAGAACGGGCACGACAAATGTACCATCGTGCTGCCCGACGATATCGGGTCGTTCGGCATGTGGCTGGAACAGTTGATCGCCGAGTCCACCGGCAAGCACGGCGTCGGCATCCTGCCCGTAGCGGGCGAGGATCTGGGCGGGCCGGAGGTCTATGGCAACGACCGCATCTTCGTCTGTATTGGAGAGTCAGCGCAGGCCGACGCCCTGGCGGATGCGGGTCATCCGCTGGTCAGGCTGGACTACACCGACCGGTTCAGCATCGGTGCGGAGGCCGTGCGCTGGGAATACGCCATCGCCATGGCAGGCGCCGTTCTGGGCATCAACCCGTTCGACCAGCCCAACGTTGAGGCGGCTAAGGCAGCAGCCGCGAAGGTTCTGGCCGAGGGCATGCCGGAGATCCCGGTTGAACCGGTCGGCGACATCCTGTCGAAGGTGAAGGAAGGCGACTACATCGCCCTTCAGGCCTACATCGATACCCAGTCGGCCGACATTCCGGTGCTGCAATCGGCGCGGATGAAGCTGCGCGACCAGTACCGCGTGGCGACGACGCTGGGCATCGGGCCGCGCTATCTGCACTCCACCGGCCAGTTGCACAAGGGTGGTGCGGCAACCGGCGTCTTCCTGCAGGCGGTCGGCGACGACCCGGTCGATCTGGCCATACCGGGCAAACCGTTCAGCTTTTCACGGTTGAAGCAGGCACAGGCCGCCGGCGACTATCTGGCGCTGAAAGATCGTGGCCTGCGGGTCGCCCGGGTTAAGCTGGACGAGCTTTTGAGTTTGGGGCGCTAGACTGGCCCCTGCCCCCAATCGCGAAGAAGGGAAAAGACAATGCAAGTTGGAATGATCGGCCTGGGACGCATGGGCGCCAACATGGTCCGCCGCATGATGCGCGACGGCCATGAGTGCGTCGTCTTCGACGTCAGCGCCGACGCGGTCAAGGAACTGGCCGGCGAAGGCGCCATCGGCGCCACCTCTATGCAGGATTTCGTCGCCAAGCTGACCAAGCCGCGCACGGCCTGGATGATGGTGCCGGCCGCCGTGGTTGAGAGCACGCTTGACCAGTTGTCCGGGCTGATGGAGGCCGGCGACATCATCGTCGACGGCGGCAACTCCTATTATCGCGATGATATCGAGCGGGCCAAACGGCTGCAGCCGAAGGGCATTCACTATGTGGATGTCGGCACCAGCGGCGGCGTCTGGGGCCTGGAACGCGGCTTCTGCCAGATGATCGGCGGGCCGGACGAGGCCGTGAAGCATCTCGACAGCGCCTTTGCCTCGCTGGCCCCCGCGGTTGACTCCGCGCCGCCGACGCCGGGCCGCACAAGGACCGACAGCACCGCCCAGCACGGCTATCTGCATTGCGGACCCTCAGGCGCCGGGCACTTCGTCAAGATGGTGCATAACGGCATCGAATACGGCGTCATGGCCGCCTATGCCGAGGGATTGAACATCCTGCGCAACGCCAATGTCGGCAACGAGAGCCACGACATCGACGCCGAAACCACGCCCCTGCGCGATCCCGATTACTACAAGTTCGACATCGACATTCCCGAGGTCGCCGAGGTCTGGCGTCGCGGCAGCGTCATCGGCTCATGGCTGTTGGACCTGACCGCCCAGGCGCTGGCGGCGGACCCGCACCTGTCCGGCTTCGAGGGCCGGGTCAGCGATTCCGGCGAGGGCCGCTGGACCATCATGGCGGCGATCGACGAGGGCGTGCCCGCCCATGTGCTGTCATCGGCGCTGTTCGAACGCTTCAGTTCGCGCGGTCAGGCGGATTTTGCCGATAAGATCATGTCGGCGATGCGCTATGAATTTGGCGGCCACCTGGAAAAGAAGTCATCCTAAGGCGCAGACCTATCGACGGCGCCTGGCGCCACGAGCCGAAACCGATAACAGGAACCGTCCATGACCGAACCCAAATCCGACGCTTTCGTGCTGTTCGGCGCGACCGGCGACCTGGCGCACAAGAAGATCTTCTCGTCTCTGTACGCCATGGTCCGGCGCGGCAATCTGGACGTGCCTGTCATCGGCGTTGCCTATGAGGATTGGACCCTCGACCAACTGCTTGAACGCGCCCACGACGGCATCAAGACCGATCGTGGCAAGGTCGACGAGAAGGTCTTCAGTAAGCTTGCCAAGCTTTTGAAGTATGTCAGCGGCGACTATCGCGACCCGGCGACGTTCGAGAAGCTGAAGACCCAGCTCGACGGCTCGTCACGGCCCCTGCACTACATGGCCATACCGCCCAGCATGTTCGAACAGGTCGTCCAGGGCCTGGAACAGTCGGGCTGTGCGGCCAATGCGCGGCTGATGGTCGAAAAGCCGTTCGGCCGCGACCTGGCGTCGGCGCGCTGGCTGAACCGCATTCTGCGCCTGGTGTTCGAGGAAAAGTCGATCTTTCGGATCGACCATTATCTGGGCAAGGAGGCGGTGCAGAATCTGCTCTATTTCCGCTTCGCCAACTCGTATCTGGAGCCGATCTGGAACCGCAACTTCGTCGAAAGCGTCCAGGTCACCATGGCCGAGGATTTCGGCGTCCAGGGCCGGGGCAAGTTTTACGAAGAGGTCGGCGCGATCCGCGACGTGATCCAGAACCACTTGCTGCACCTGGTGGTGATCCTGGCGATGGAGGCGCCGTCCGGCAATGTCGACCAGTCCTTGATCGACGAAAAGGTGAAGATCACCAAGGCGATCCGGCCGCTGACCGATGCCGACGTCGTGCGCGGCCAGTTCAAGGGCTATCGCGACGAGCCGGGGGTGGCGCCGGACTCTCAGGTCGAGACCTTCGCCGCGGTACGCATGTTCGTCGATTCCTGGCGCTGGGAGGGCGTGCCCTTCTACATCCGCGCCGGCAAGTGCCTGCCGGCCCACGTGAACGAGGCGATTATTCGGCTGCGCCCACCGCCGTTCAACGTCTTTGGCGAGCAGTTCGGCAACGCCTCGAACTATGTCCGCTTCCGGTTCAGCCCCGACATCGCGATCGCACTTGGCTCACGCAAGAAGACGCCCGGCGCCAGCATGACGGGCGAGCAGATCGAGCTTTACGCCTGCGACGACATCAAGGACGAGATGGAGCCCTACGAGCGCCTGATCGGCGACGCCATGAAGGGCGACCCGTCCCTGTTCACGCGCGCGGACGCCAGCGAGCTGGCCTGGAAGATCATCGACCCGATCATGGGCGGCGACCACAAGGTGGCGGAGTACGAGCCGGGCACCTGGGGCCCGAAAAAGGCGGGCGCCAAGATCACGCCGCCCCATGGCTGGATCGACCCGGTGATGTGATCGCCCACCATGACGGTCAAGCATTATCAGATCTGGCTGTTCCGCCATGGCTCGACGGCATGGAGCCGGTCGCGCCAACACACCGGCCGCACCGATCTGGCCCTGGACGAGATCGGGCGGCAGCGGGCGGCGAGGATCGGCGAGCGCCTGAACAAGCGGCCTTTCAAACTGGTGCTGTCCAGCCCGCTGTCGCGCGCGCTGGAGACCTGCCGGCTGGCGGGCTACGGGGATGAGGTGGAACTGACCCACGATTTGTTGGAGTGGGACTATGGCGACTATGAGGGGTTGCGCACCGACGATATCCGCAAGGAACGGCCGGGCTGGCTGTTGTGGAACGACGACGTGCCCAACGGCGAGACGGCCGACCAGGTCGCCGAGCGGGTCGATCGCGTCATCGCCCGGGCAGCCGCGGCCGGCGGCGACGTCGCGCTGTTCGGGCATGGCCATTGTCTGCGCGTGTTGACCGCCCGTTGGCTGGCCCTGCCGCCAAGGGACGGGCAGATGTTCCTGCTGGACACCGCCACCGTCAGCGTGCTGGGCTTTGAGCATGACTATCACGTCATCCGAAAGTGGAATCAGGCCGCCGACCTTGTGGAGGTGAACGAGACATGAAGCTGCAGGTCCTCGCCGATGCCGAAGACGTGGCCAACGCCGGCGCCGCCTTCATCGCCGACGCGGCACGGGCGGCCATTGAGGCACGGGGCCGTTTTCTGTTTGCGGTCAGCGGCGGCCGCACGCCCTGGGTCATGCATCGTGCCATGGCCCATTAGAGCTTGGCCTGGGACGCGATCCATGTGTTCCAGGTCGACGAGCGGGTGGCGCCCGCCGGCGATCCCGACCGGAACCTGACGCACCTGCGCGCGTCCCTGTTGGCGAACGCCCCACTGCCGCCGGAGAACATCCACGCCATGCCGGTGGAGCAGGAGGACCTGGCGTCGGCCAGCGCCGCCTATGGCCGGACCTTGCAAGCCTCGGCCGGCGATCCGCCTGTTCTCGATCTCATTCATCTCGGGCTAGGGCCCGACGGCCATACCGCATCCCTGGTTCCGGGCGACCCGGTCCTAAAGGTCGACGATCGGTTCGTCGGCACCACCGCCCCCTATCAAGGGCATCCGCGCATGACCCTGACCTATCCGGTATTGAACCAGGCACGGCAGATCGTGTTCGTGGTCACCGGAGACGAGAAGGTGGACGCCCTGGCGCGTCTCGTCAGGCACGATCCATCCATTCCGGCCGGAAGGGTCCGGCCGGACAACGCCACGATCTTGGCCGATCGGGCGGCAGCGGGAGGAGTTGACGATGGCTGAAACCACCCGAAGGCGCCCTTCGACGGCGCGGTCTAGGGCGACGACCCGGCGCTCGACACGGCCGGCCAAACCGCCGGCCAAGAAGGTCTTGGCGATCGACATTGGCGGCCATCACGTGAAGATCCTGGCCAGCGGCCGTCGTGCAAAACGCCAGGCCGACTCCGGCCCGTCGATGACGGCGCAGCAGATGGTCGACGATGTTAAGGAACTGGCCCAGGGCTGGGACTTCGACGTGGTCGCCATGGGCTATCCCGGCCCGGTCACCCACAACCGGCCCTTGCTGGAGCCGGTGAATTTGGGTGGCGGCTGGTGCGGCTTCGACTTCGAAGGCGCGTTCGGCAAGCCGGTCAAGATCGTCAACGACGCCCTGATGCAGGCCATCGGCAGCTATGAAGGCGGCCGTATGCTGTTCTTGGGCCTGGGCACCGGGCTGGGCTCGGCCATGGTCGTCGACAATGTCGGCCAGCCGATGGAACTGGCGCACCTGCCCTACAAGAAGGGCAAGACGTTCGAGGACTATCTGGGCGACGCGGCGCGCCGGCGCTTGGGCAAGAAACGCTGGCGCAAGCAGGTCTTCGCGGTGGTGGAAAAACTGCAGGCGGCCTTGGAGCCGGACTACATCGTGATCGGCGGCGGCGGGGTCGAAAAGCTCGACGAACTGCCGCCTGGCTGCCGCCGCGGCGACAATGCCAATGCCTTCAAGGGCGGCTTTCGCCTGTGGCAGGAAGGCGGCGTGATCGTCTGAGGCCGCCTGCGCCTGGCTCTGCGCGCCCTATCCGCCGACGCTCTGCCGCAGTTCCGCGATGGCCTGATGGCGGTTGGCGCTGCGATAGATGAAGGTGCCGGAGACGAGCAGGTTGGCGCCGGCGGCGGCGGCCTTGGCGGCCGTTTCCGGCTTGATTCCGCCATCGACCTCGACGTCGATGTCGCGGCCGGTTTCGGCGATCCATTCCCGCACCTGGCTGACCGCCTGCAGCCGCTCGTCCAGGAAGGGCTGGCCACCGAAACCGGGCGCCACGGTCATGACCAGCACCATGTCGACCTCGTCCAGATAGTCGCGAACGGCCGCCGGATCGGTGCCGGGGCTGATGCTGATGCCGGGCCGCCCGCCCGCCTCGCGAATGGCGCGGAAGGTCTGGCGGGGTTTCTGGCTGGCCTCGACATGGATGATGACGAGGTCGGCCCCCGCCTCCGCATAGCGTGCGGCGTGGTCGTCCGGATTGGAGATCATCAGATCGGCTTCGAGCGGCCTTTTGGTCAAGCCGCGCATGGCCTTCAGAATGGGAAACCCAAAGCTGAGGTTGGGCACGAAATGGCCGTCCATGACGTCGACCTGATAGCGGTCGGCCCGTTCGTCGACCGAGGCCACCTCGTCCGCCAGATGGGCGAAGTCGCAATCGAGGATGGAGACGACGATCTGGTTGGTCATGCGTTCGCTGGTCCTTGTCTGTGCGACTGATCGCGCGCCCGGGGAAGATCCGGTCGACGCCGACGGCCCGACTGTCGGGCGAGCGGGACTTGGATGACTGGCGTAGCATCCGCACAATGGCGAATCGCCAAAACTGCTAAAAACAGTACCATTACCGTTGCCAAGACAATGAAGAAGGGAAGCGCCGCCATGCCGTTCGAACCCATCGACAACTACGCAATGATCGGCGACATGCATACAGTTGCGTTGGTCAGCGTCAAGGGCTCGATCGACTGGATGTGCATGCCGCGCTTCGACGGGCCAAGCGTCTTTGCGGCGATGCTGGACGATCAAAAGGGCGGCTTCTTTCGCATCGCGCCGGAAAAGGACGATGTCACCTACAAGCAGTTCTACTGGCCCGGAACAAATGTCCTGATCACCCGCTTTCTGTCGGAGCACGGCGCCGCCGAACTGGCCGATTTCATGCCCGTCGGGCATGACGGCAAGTCCGGCCGGCGCCCGCGCGAACTGGTGCGACGCATAACCATGTCGCGCGGCGAAATCACCTTTGAGATGGAATGCCGGCCAGCGTTCAATTTCGCCCGCGACAGCCACACGGTGAAGCTGGAGAAGGGCGGCGCGATCTTTCGGTCGACCGACCTCGATCTCGGTTTGGCCACCGAGACACCGCTGGAGGTGGTCGAGGACGGTGTCAGGGCGCGCTTCACCCTGCGGGAGGGCGAGACGGCCGTTTTCGTGCTGCGCCAAAGGTCGAGCAATCAGGATTGCGGCGCGGCCCTGTCCGAAGAGGCCTGCGAAACTGCCTTTCGCGAGACCGTCAATTACTGGCGCGAATGGATTTCCCAATCGACCTATCGCGGCCGTTGGCGCGACATCGTCGAACGTTCCGCGCTTGCACTGAAGCTCATGACCTATGAGCCGACCGGCGCCATCGTCGCGGCCCCGACCTGCAGCCTGCCGGAACTTGTCGGCGGCGAACGCAATTGGGACTATCGCTATACCTGGATCCGCGACTCCGCCTTTACCGTCTACTCGTTCCTGCGTATCGGCTTTACCGAAGAGGCAGCGAACTTTTTGAGATTCGTGATGGGTCTGTGCGACAAGCCGAACCCGGACGGATCGCTGCAGATCATGTACGGCATCGACGGCCGGAAACACATGAATGAGGAGATGCTCGACCATTTGTCGGGTTACCGAGGTTCGCGCCCTGTCCGCGTCGGAAATGACGCGCACAAGCAGTTCCAGCTCGATATCTACGGCGAGCTGTTGGACGCGATCTATCTCTACGACAAGTATGGCGAGCCCATCTCGTACGATCTTTGGCGAACCGTGACGCAGCTGGTCGACTGGGTCTGCGCCAACTGGCATCGGGACGATGACGGTATCTGGGAAGTGCGCGGCGGGTCCCAGCAGTTCACCTACTCAAAGCTGATGTGCTGGGTCGCCATCGACCGGGCGCTCAAGATCTCGATGAACCGTGCCTTCCCCTGCGACCGGCAGCGTTGGACGGCGGTGCGCGACAGGATCTATCAAGCGATCATGGAACAGGGGTGGAACGAGGATTTGCAGGCGTTCGTCCAGTCGTTCGGCGGCGATACGCTGGATGCCGCCAATCTGATGATGGTGCTGACGCTGTTCGTCTCGCCCGTCGACCCACGCATGCTCAGCACGCTGGAGGCCATCTTGAAGCCGCCGGAGGATGGCGGCCTCGTCGCCGACCATCTGGTCTATCGCTACAACGTCAGCCAGACCGACGACGGGCTCGCCGGGTCGGAGTCGACCTTCAACATCTGCACCTTCTGGCTGGTCGAGGCGCTGACCCGTGCCGGCCGTTTCGAACAGCACCGGCTGGAAGAAGGCCGCCTGATGTTCGAACGCATGCTGGGCTTCGCCAACCATGTCGGCCTTTATGCGGAGGAAACCGCCATGAACGGCGAGGGCCTAGGCAATTTCCCGCAAGCCTTCACCCACCTGGCCCTGATCAGCGCGGCGGTGAACCTGAACGCGGCGTTGGGCGACCGTCCGTAACGAAACCGCGTCAACCGACACCCGGCGGCAGCAGCCTTAGCGATCGCCCGCAGGCCGCACGCCGCCGGTCTGCTCGGTCACGTCGAGCGCCGCCTGCCGCACCTTGGCGCCCAGTTCCGGCAAGACCTCGTCCTGCATCCGCGCAATCGGTCCCGACACGGAAATGCCGGCAACCGCCTTGCCGAGCGAACTGAAGATCGGCGCCGCCACGCAGCGCATGCCGACATAGCATTCCTCGTCGTCCAGCGCCCAGCCGCGGCGGCGGATCGCGTCCAAGTCGGCGAACAGGGCCTCCGGCGATGTGATCGTCCGGCGCGTCAGTTCCGGCAGGCCTTTGGCGTGCAAGACCCTCTGGACGCTCTCGCGATCCAACTCGGCAAGCATCGCCTTGCCGATGCCCGACGCGTGCATGCTGGCGCGCGTGCCGGTGGGCAGCAGGGCACGAACCGGGTTCAGCGTCTCGACCTGGCTGACGAACACGACCTCGTCCTTGTTCTTGACCGCCAGGTTCGAGGTCTCGCCGGTCTGGTCGACCAAATCCTTCATGATCTCGACACCGACCTCGACGATCTTGTCGCCCCTGATGAAGCTGCTGCCGATGCGGAAGGTTTCGACGCCGATCGTCCATTCCTGCGTCGCCTCGCGGAACTCGACCAGGTCGTTGCGTTCCAGCGTGGTCAGAATACGGTGGGCGGACGATGGCGGCATGCCGACGCGCATGGCCAGATGCGACAGGGTCGCCTTGCCCTCTTTCGACAAGGCGCGCAGCAACTGGATGCCGCGATCGAGCGCCTGAATGGTCGCCGCCTGTTTGTCATCGCGATCAATGCGCGGCCGACCGCGTGGCCGGGACTGCATCACTTGCGCCATCGATTCCCACCGAGATCCAGTTGATTGACGTTGCCAATATGACGCGATCGAGAGGTCAAACCACCCATTTTCTTTTTTCAGGAAGTTTCGGGCACAGAACTGGAAAAATCAAAACCCCAAGAAAATCAACAAGTAGCGATTTTTCATCTGATTTTGGAAAAATATTCCGAAAAAATTGACAAGGCATACCTGCATCCTAGGTTGGGATGATCGCTGATGGGGGCTCGTTCGATGATGGCGAACATTCCAGTATTTGACGGCCAAAACCCGGTATTCATTCCGGGCCCGACCAATATCCCGGACCGTCTGCGTTCGGCGATGAGCATTCAGACGACCGACCATCGCGCGCCCGACTTCGTGGAGTTGCTGGCGCCGTTGCTGGCCGACCTGAAGAAGGTCTTCAAGACCCGCACGGGCCAGGTCATCACCTTTCCGGCCAGTGGTACGGGAGGCTGGGAGGCGGCGGTCATCAACACCTTGTCGCCAGGAGACAAGGTGTTGGTGGCGCGCTTCGGCATGTTCTCGCATCGCTGGATCGATCTGTGCCAACGCCACAAGCTGCATGTCGAGATCATCGACTGCGCCTGGGGCGACGGCGCGCCGGCTGAGCGGTATGGCGAGCGGCTGGCCGCCGACAAGAACCGCGAGATCAAGGCGGTCCTCGTGACCCACAACGAAACCGCAACCGGCGTGCGCAGCGATATCGCCGCCGTGCGCCAGGCAATGGACGCGGCCGACCACCCGGCCATGCTCTATGTCGACTGCGTCAGTTCGCTGGCCTCGATGGACTTTCGCATGGACGAATGGGGCGTCGACCTGGCGGTCTCCGGCTCGCAGAAGGGCTTCATGCTGGCGACCGGCATGGCAATCGTCGGGGTCAGCCAAAAGGCGCTCGACGCCTGCGCGACCGCTCAATGCCCGCGCTGTTTCTTCGACTTTCGCGACATGGCGCAGGCCAACGGCAAGGGCGGCTTCCCCTATACCCCGCCGCTGCAAATCATGTACGGGCTGCGCGAGAGCCTGGATATGTTGCTGGCCGAGGGTCTGGACAACGTCTTCGCCAGGCACTTCCGCATCGCCGAGGGTGTCCGCCGGGCAATCGGGGCCTGGGGGCTGGACCTGTGCGCGAGGCGTCGCGCGCTTTACTCGGACACGGTCAGCGCGATCTACGTTCCGGACGGCTTCGATAGTGATGCGCTGACCAACCACGCGTTCGACAGCTACGGCGTCTCATTCGGGGTCGGGCTCGGCAAGATGGCCGGCAAGGCGTTCCGCATTGGCCATCTCGGGTCGATGACGGACGTCATGGCCCTGTCCGGCCTTGCCACCTTGGAGATGGCGATGCGGGACCTCGACTATCCGGTGGAGCTGGGCTCCGGCGTCGCGGCCGCCCAGGAATACTACCGCGCCACGTCAACAGTCGCGCAGAGCGCGGCGGCATGAGCCCGGAGGGAGCACGATGAGCGACATGACCGTGCTGGACGTTCCAACCTTCGAAGACGTCGTCGCGGCGCATGAGCGGATCAAGCCGCACATTCACCTGACGCCGGTTTTGACATCGAGCTATCTCAACGCCCTGACGGGCGCGGAGCTCTATTTCAAATGCGAGAATTTTCAGAAGGCCGGCGCCTTTAAGGTGCGCGGTGCCTCCAACGCGGTCTTCGGGCTGAGCGAGGAAATGGCCGAGAAGGGCGTCGCCACACATTCCTCCGGCAACCACGCGCTGTCCCTGTCCTACGCTGCCGGCCGACGGGGCATTCCGGTCACCGTCGTGATGCCCAGAACAGCACCGGAGGCCAAGAAGCAGGCGGTGCGCGGCTATGGCGGCAAGATCGTCGAATGCGAGCCGTCGACCTCGTCGCGCGAGGCCACCTTCAAGGAGGTCGTGGCTGAGACGGGGGCGGAGTTCGTCCACCCCTACAACGACCCACGCGTGATCGCCGGGCAGGCGACCTGTTCGTTGGAGCTGACTGGCCAGGTCGACGGGCTGGACGCCGTGATCGCGCCGATCGGCGGGGGCGGCATGGTGTCCGGCACCTGCTTGACCCTGTCGACCATTGCGCCCGACATCGAGATCTACGCGGCGGAACCGAAAAACGCCGACGACGCCTACCGCTCGTTCAAGGCCGGCCATATCATCGCGGACGACGCGCCCCAGACGATCGCCGACGGGCTGAAAGTGCCGCTTAAGGAACTGACCTGGCATTTCGTCAGCAGACACGTCACCGACATCCTGACGGCCACGGAAGACGAGATCATCGACGCGATGAAGCTGACCTGGCAGCGCATGAAGATCGTCATGGAGCCGAGTTGCGCCGTGCCGCTGGCCACGATCTTGAAGAACAGGGCGGTCTTCGCCGGCAAACGGGTCGGCGTGATCATCACCGGCGGCAATGTCGATCTGGACACGCTGCCCTGGATGAGGGCCTGACCATCCATGTGGAGGACGATCCCATGAACCATCATCAATCCTTCCAGCACCGCGATGTCGGCTATGACGTGCCGGCCGCGGTCGGCATGGACGAGGCGGACATCCAGACGCCCTGCCTGGTCGTCGATCTGGACGCGTTCGAGCGCAACGTCGCGAAGATGCGCACCCTGGCGGCGGAGATGGGCGTGCGTCATCGGGTGCATGGCAAGATGCACAAATCCGCCGATGTCGCCCATTATCAGATCGCCCATGGCGACGCTTGCGGGATCTGCTGTCAGAAGGTTTCGGAGGCGGAGGCCTTCGCCCGGGCCGGTGTGACGGACATT
This sequence comes from Pseudomonadota bacterium, assembly GCA_039177555.1. Taxonomy (GTDB): domain Bacteria; phylum Pseudomonadota; class Alphaproteobacteria; order DSM-16000; family Inquilinaceae; genus JANQGH01. The sequence continues at coordinate 106,573 of JBCDFV010000010.1, forward strand.
CTGGTCTCCAACCAGGTGCGCGACCCGGCCAAGATCGACCGGTTGGCGCGCTTGCCCAAGCTCGGTGCACGGGCGCTTTGCTGTGTCGACGATATCGAGAATGTCGCCGATCTCTCGGCCGCCACCCAAAGGCACGGCACCGAGATCGAATGCCTGGTGGAAATCGATTGCGGGGCGGGCCGCTGCGGTGTGACGACCACGCCAGAGGTCGTAGCCATCGCCAAGGCGATCGACGCCGCGCCGGGCCTCACATTCTCCGGCCTCCAGGCCTATCAGGGCGCCATGCAGCACCTGGACAGCTACGACGACCGCAAGGCCAAGATCGACATCGCTGTCGCGATGGTGCGGGACGCGGTCGACGCGCTGAACGCGGAAGGGCTGGCGTGCGATATCGTCGGCGGCGGCGGCACCGGTTCCTATTACTTTGAAGGCAATTCTGGCGTCTATAACGAGTTGCAGTGCGGTTCCTACGCCTTCATGGATGCCGACTACGGCCGGATCCTGGACAGGGGCGGCAACCGGATCGACCAGGGCGAGTGGGAAAACGCGCTCTTTATCCTGACCTCGGTCATGAGCCATGCGAAGGCCGACAAGGCGATCTGCGATGCGGGGCTGAAGGCACAGTCGGTCGACAGCGGCTTGCCGGTGATCTTCGGCCGTGACGACGTCGAATATGTCAAATGCTCCGACGAGCACGGGGTCATCGCCGACCCCGAAGGCCTGTTGAAGGTGAACGACAAGCTGCGGCTGGTGCCGGGGCATTGCGACCCGACCTGCAACGTCCATGACTGGTATGTCGGCGTGCGCAACGGCAAGGTCGAAACGGTCTGGCCGATCACCGCGCGCGGCAAGGCGTACTGAAACGGCAAAGGGGCTGAACGGTGCTGATCGTATCGGAAGAAACATGCGGCGAGGTGGTCGGACGGGCCGAGGCCTTCGCGGCGATCGAGGACATCTTCGCCGCCATGGCCAGGGACGACGCCTACAACTTCCCAGTGGTGCGCGAGGCGATTGGCCATGCCGACGCGCTTTACGGCTTCAAGTCCGGCTTTGACAGGACCGGGCTGGTGCTGGGTGTCAAGTCCGGCGGCTATTGGCCTGGCAACGCCGCCAAAGGCCTGGCCAATCACCAATCGACCGTTCTGCTGTTCGACCCGGATACCGGACAGCTAAACGCCGTGGTCGCGGGCAATCATCTCACGGCCCTGCGCACCGCCGCCTCCAGCGCCGTTTCGATTGCCCATCTCGCCCGCCCGGACGCGCGGGTTCTCGGCATGGTAGGCGCCGGCCACCAGGCTGCGTACCAGCTTCGCGCCGCCGTCGAACAACGGCCCTTCGAAAAGGTCGTCGCCTGGAACTATCATCCGGAGATGCTGCCGCGTCTGGCGGAAGTCGCCGAAGAGGTTGGCCTGCCGTTTGAGGCAGTGGACCGCGAACGGCTTGGCCAAACGGCCGATGTGATCATCACGATCTCGTCCTCGTTCGAGCCCCTGTTGATGAAGGATTGGATCAAGCCCGGCACACACATCGCCTGCATGGGCACGGACACCAAGGGCAAGCAGGAGGTCGACCCCGCGCTGGTCGCCACCGCGACCCTGTTCACCGACGAGATCGCCCAGTCGGTCTCGATCGGCGAAACCCAGCACGCGATCGCGGCCGGGTTGATCGCGAACACCGGCATCACGCCCATCGGGAGGGTGATCAATCGCGACCATCCGGGGCGCACATCCGACGACGAGATCACCCTGTTCGACGGCACCGGCGTCGGTCTGCAAGACCTGGCGGTCGCCTCGGTGGCGGCGAAGCTGGCCCAGGAACACGGCAAGGCCACCAAAGTCGCCCTTTGACACGGATGCCGCTCACGAAGCAGTCGTGAAACCACCGTCAAGACGGCGCGCCGACGCGCGCAAATCGCTTCTCGACCTGACCGCCATCGCCTAGTCTGACGCAGCGTCCGCGCCACCATAGGTCCTGCGCGACGACATCCACCCGGGCAGTCAGGTCGGAGGCGAATGTGAGTAGTGGGCTGATCGCACTGCTTGACGATGTCGCCGTGATCGCACGGGCGGCGGCGTCGCTGGACGATGTCGCCACGATGACCGTCAAGGCCGGGGTCAAGTCGGCGGGCGTCTTGATCGACGATGCGGCCGTCACGCCGCGCTACGTGATCGGCGTTTCGCCGGCGCGCGAATTGCCGATCGTCTGGCGCATCGCGCGCGGATCGCTGCGCAACAAGCTGCTGATCTTGCTGCCCATCGCGCTGGCCCTGAGCCTCCTGGCCCCATGGGCGATCACGCCTTTGCTGATGTTCGGCGGACTGTTCCTCTGCTTCGAGGGTGCGGAGAAGATCCACGAGGCGCTTCACCCGCACAAAGCCCATGGGCACGCCGACAAAGGTGTCGAAGCCGAAAGCGACCCGCAGGTCTTTGAGGACAAGACCGTCGCCGGCGCCATCAAGACCGACTTCATCCTGTCGGCGGAGATCATGGCGATCACGCTGTCCGCCATACCGGAAGCCGGTTTCTGGATGCACGCGGTCGTTCTAGCGATCGTCGGCGCTGGCGTCACGGTCGCCGTCTACGGCGCCGTTGCGCTGATCGTGAAAGCCGACGATGTCGGGCTGGCGCTGGCGGCGGGCAAGCCGCGAACACCGATTGGGCCTGCGATCCAGGCGCTCGGTCGCGGCATGGTGACCGGCATGCCGGCCTTTCTAAAGGCGCTGTCGATCATCGGTACCGTCGCCATGGTCTGGGTCGGCGGCGGCATCCTGACCCATGGGCTGGAAGAGCTGGGCTATGGCGGCCTGCAGCACGCCATTCACGATCTCGCCCATGGCGCCGAGCTGGCGCTGCCCGCCATCGGCAGCTTTGCCGCCTGGCTGACCTCGGCGCTGGGGTCGGCGATATTCGGGCTCGTCATTGGTGCGGTTCTGGTCCCGATCGTGACCTTGGGTGTCCAGCCTGTTTGGCGCCGGATTCGGTCGCGGCGCGGCAAAAGCCCGTAGTCCTCGACGCCGCCTAACGCCGATCGCGCCTTCTGGAAGCCGGGCGCTTCACCTTGCGCTGGTCGGAGATCACCCGCACGAAATCGATTTCGTGGGTCTGGCGCAGGATGTGGTCTTCCAACTCGTCCTGAATCTCGTCGATCCGGCCGCGCACGAAAACGTCAATCAGCGTCGTGTGTTCGTCCACGATCCGGTTCATGGTCTTGTCGAGCGTCGACAGCCCAAAAATGATGGTCAGTTGCAGCGCCAGGGATTCCCAAAGTTGGCTCAAGACCGGGTTGCCGCTGAGGCGGACCAGATGCCTGTGGAAATCCGTATCGGCCATGGCAAAGCCATAGGCGTCCTGACGCGTGGCCATCAGCTCCATGACGTCGACGAGCCGATGAAGCTGGTCGACCTGCTTTTTCTTGTTGTTGCCTTTTGAGATGGCCTGGGTGGCGGCACGGGTTTCGAGGGCGATGCGCGCGTCCTGAAGCTGTTCCACCCTTTCCGAGGTGACCGGCATCAGCCGGATGCCCTTATAGGGTTCGATCGTCAGCACGCCCTGGCTGGCCAGCGTGCGAAACGCCTCGCGCATCGGCACCCGGCTCATGCCCAAGCGGGCTGACAGTTCGCTCTCCACGATGCGCTCGCCGGGCAGGATCAAGCCACGGGCGGCCCCCTCGATAATCGCGTCGATGGCGTGATCGACCATCGTGCGCGGCTTGACGTTGGTCCAGGTATCGTCGAGCGCGTCGTCCTCCGCACCCTCAACGTCTTCGAGATCGCGGGCACGTTTTGATCTCTTTGTCGCGCCGGTCAAGGGCTGATCCACGTCGTCTGTCGAAGGTTCATGGTCGGTCTGAACTGCGGTTGGTCAGCCTCTACCACAACACCCCGCTCCACAACAGGCCGCGGTTTTCTGGGCATCGAGGCCAATGGCGCTCCACCGTCGGCGTCGCGCCAATTGTCAAGGCGCGCGGCCGTCCATTGCTGCGCAACGACATACACGAGATCCGCCAATGAAGGCGAAACCGCAAAACCCGTCGAGATCCATATCAGCTGATTCCTCTTGCCTCAATTGACATGTCAGATCTATAGATTGACCTGTCATGCTTGATCGCCAATCCCCGTTCGATACGACGGTTCGGTTCGAGGCCGGAAAACTCGCCGACTTCGCCCACGCACGGCTGCGCGACGCCTTCGTGCGCTGCGACATCGAGCCCGGTGCCGTGATCACGGAATCGGCCATGGCCCGGCGGCTCGGCCTGGGGAAGGCGCCGGTGCGCACGGCGTTGGCCCGGCTGGAGGCGGAGGGCTGGGTTGAGCCGGCGGCGCGGCGCGGCTATCTGGTGGCGCCGATCACGCTGGGCAGCATCCGCGATATCTTCGAGATGCGGCGCGCGCTGGAGCCGTTGTTGGCGCAGGCGACACCGACCGCGTCCGACGCCGCCGAAATCGGCCGTCAACGGGACATGGCCGCCGCATTGCAGCCGGCACCGTCAACCGCCGCCAAATCCAGCGCCATAAAGGCCGCGCGCGAGGTTCGTGCCCTGATGCTGCAGGCGACCGGCAACCGATTGCTGCAAACCACCCTGCCACGGCTTTGGGACCTGTCCGACCGGCTGGACCATTTCTTGGAGCGGGCCGGACGGACAGCGCCAAGTTTCGCCTATTGGGCGGAATTCGGCACTTTCGCCGTCGCCGACGATGCCGCCGCCATGGCATCCGCCATCGAAGACGCGCTGGCGGCGTCGCAAGAGGCCGTGGAGCGGGAGTTCCTGGCCTTCAGCCGCGACCTGCCGATCGTCGCGCCGGCCAAAGCCACGGCCGCGCCCAAACCGTCGGCCAACCCGGCAAGGCCGCCCCCGCCCGACGGCCGTCAGCCGTTCGAACCGCTCACCACCAACCCGCAACACCCACGAAAGAACTGAACAGGAGGTTGAGAATGACCAGTTTTGCCAAACACGCCCGCACCCTTGCGCTGGCCGCCGGCGTCAGCCTGTTTGCGCTTTCGGCCATGTCCACCGACGGAATGGCCCAGCCCGAAACCCTGGTGATCGATCTGGTGAATGAGCCCTCGTCGCTGGACCCGCACCGGCAATGGAACCCGGACAGCTATTACGTCTATCGCAACATTTTCGACCAGTTGCTGACCCGTACCGACGACGGCGAGATCGTCCCCAACCTGGCGACCGATTGGACCTATGCCGACGACAGCTCCGTGATCTTCACGATCCGCGACGACGTCGCCTTTCATGACGGCGAAATGCTGACCGCTGACGACGTCGTCTACAGCATCGAACGCATCACCGACCCGGACTTCGCCTCGCCCCAGCTTGGCCAGTACAACCAGATCACCGGTGCGGAGGCGTTGAGCCCGACCGAGGTGCGCGTCACTACCAACGGCCCCTACCCGGCCCTGCTGGCCCAGCTCGTCAAGCTGTCGATCGTGCCGCAGCACTATGTTGAAGAGGTCGGCGACGATGCCTTCAACCAGGCGCCGGTCGGCTCCGGCCCGTACCAGTTCGGCGAGTGGGACCGGGGCGTGCAGGTCAGTGTCGAGCGGTTCGACGATTATTGGGGCGAGCCCGGCTTCTTCCCCCGCGCCGAGTTTCGCGCGGTGCCCGACGCCGCGACCCGGGTCGCCAACCTGCTGGCCGGCGAAGCCAACCTGATCGTCACCATCGATCCGGATCTCGCCCTGCAGTTGGACGCCAATGACGGCGTCGAGCCACGCTTTGCCCTGACCGAGCGCGTCGGCTATCTGAAGCTGAACACCCAGGTCGGCCCGACGGCGGACCCGAGGGTGCGCGAGGCGATTGCCGCCGCGATCGACGCGCAGTTGATCATCGACGGGCTCTTGGGCGGCTTCGACGCGCCGACCTCGCAGATGCTGTCGCCGGCCCATTTCGGCTGGGTCGACGGCATCGAGCGCGACGGCTACGACATCGACCGCGCCCGGGCGCTGATCGCCGAGGTTGGCGATCCGGCGCTGGAACCGATGAGCTTCGCCACCGCACCGGTGTTCGACCAGCGCATCGTGCAGGCCCTGCAACAGATGCTGACCGAGGCGGGCTTCAACGTCGAGATCGAGATGACCGACATGGCGGCCTATCTCGCCCGCGCCCAAAGCGAGGCGGACCAGCAGGCGGATATGAGCTTCGGTCGTTGGTCCTGCGCCTGCCAGGATGCCGACGGCGTGTTGTTCCCGCTGCTGCACAGCTCGTCGAACTGGTCGACCTGGTCCGAAGACGAGATGAATGCGCTGTTGGAAACCGCGCGTGGCACCTTGGACGAAGACGAGCGCATGGCGGCCTATGAGCAGGTCCACAATCTGGTGGTCGACCAGGTGCCGCTGGTGCCGCTCTATCAGGCCGCGATCCTCTACGGCGTCGACAGCGATCTCGTCTGGCAGCCGACGCCGAACGAGAGCATGTTCCTGAACCGCATGTCCTGGGCGGACTAGCGGTTTCGTCAACGGCATGCGCCGCCGGTTTCCTGAACAAGGGGCCGGCGGCGCAGACCCATTGGGATCACGGTGCACGCGTTTCTGATCAAACGGCTGATCCAGGCTGTCATCGCGCTGTTGGGCGTGGCGACGCTGATCTTCTTCATTCAGCACCTGTCCGGCGACCCGACCCTGCTGCTGGTGCCGGAAGGCGCGACGCAGGAAGACATCGATGCGCTGCGCGAGGCGCTGGGCTTCAACCGGCCGCTGATCGTGCAGTATCTCAGCTATATGGGCGACCTGCTGACGTTCGATTTCGGTCGCTCGATCGTCCAGAACGTGCCGGTGATGACCATCATCGGCGCGCGCGTGCCCTACACGCTGGCGCTGGCGGGCGGCGCTTTGGTGGTGGCTTTGGGCATCGGCCTGCCGCTGGGTGCGATCATGGGGCTGAAGCGCGAGCGCTGGTACGCCCGCGCCGCCATGGGCGTGGCCCTGGCCGGCCAGAGCCTGCCGACCTTCTGGTCCGGAATCTTGCTGATCCTGGTGTTTGGCGTGACGCTGGGCTGGCTGCCGCCCTCCGGCGCGCGCAGCGCCTTGAGCATCATCATGCCGTCCGTTGCGCTCGGCCTCTTGACCATGGCCACCTTCGCGCGCGTCGCCCGCACCGCCGTGCTCGATGAGATCGGCAAGGACTATGTCCGCACGGCGCGCGCCAAGGGGGTTAATACCAGGCGGCTGTTCTTCCGCCATCTGATCCGCAACGGGTCGATCCCGGTGATCACGGTGGCGGCCTTGGAGATCAGCAATCTGCTGGCGGGCGCGGTGATCGTGGAGACGGTGTTCGCCTGGCCAGGCCTGGGCCAGGCCGCGATCCAGGCGATCGCGGCGCGAGACTTCCTTGTCGTGCAGGCGATCGTGCTGTTGGGCGCGTTTGTTGCCATCGGCCTGAACCTGCTGGCTGACCTGCTGTACAGCGTCGTCGACCCGCGCATCCGGCTGGAGCGGGCGCGATGACCAGCCGCACGGCAAACCTGCTGGCCGCGATGCTGGGACGGACGACGGACGATGGCGCCGACCGGCCAGCACGGCGGCGGCGGTCCTGGCGGCCCGTCCTGCCCTTCATCGTCATCTTCTTCGCCTTCTGCCTGATGGCGGTGTTCGCACCGCTGCTCGCGCCCGCCGATCCGGACGCGCAGAACCTGCTCGGCCGCCTGCGTGCGCCTGGGACGGATGTGCGTGGCGAAGTGTTCTGGCTCGGCTCGGACGAGCTGGGTCGAGACCTGCTGTCGCGCATCATCTACGGCGCAAGGGTCTCCTTGTTTGTCGCCTTGCTGTCGGTCTTGATCTCCAGCGTCTTCGGCACGGTGCTGGGCATCGTCGCGGCGCTGAACCGGGGCATCGTCGAGACCATCATCATGCGGCTGGTCGACATCGTGCTGTCGATCCCGGCGATCCTGCTGGCCATCATCACCGTCGCGGTGCTGGGCCCCGGCCTGCAGAACGTGATCATCGTGCTCGCCTTCACCCGCTGGCCGCGCTACGCCCGCGTCGCCTATGGCCAGACCTTGGGCCTGGTCGGCCAGCCCTATGTCGCCTTTGCCCGGCATTTGGATGTCGGGACGCCGCGCCTGCTGGTGCGGCACATTCTGCCGAACATCATCGGGCCGCTGGTGGTGGTGGCAACCTTGGAATTCGGCCTGATGGTGCTGTTCGAATCCGGGCTGTCCTTCCTCGGCCTCGGCGTGCAGCCGCCGACCGCGAGTTGGGGCTCCATCCTGTCGACCGGCCGCAACTATGTCTCCACCGCCTGGTGGATCGCCACCTTCCCCGGCGTGTGCCTGTTCCTGCTGATCCTGTCGGTGAACCTGATCGGCGACCATCTGCGCGACCGCCTCGACCCCAGAAGCTGGAGATAACGTGACCAAACCCCTTGTCGACCCTGACCAGTTCGCCGGCAAAGGCGTGGTGATCACCGGTGCTGCCGGCATCTTCGGCTGCTGGTTCGCAGAGGCCTTCGCGAAGGCCGGTGCCCGCCTGTGCCTCAGCGACAATCGCGCCGATGCCCTGGCCGCGCTCGCCGACGAGCTGGACAAGGGCGAGAGGCCGCTGACCCATGCGACCGAGCTGCGCGAGGCCGACAGCATCGCTGGCTTGGCGAAGCTGGTCGAGCAGGAATGGGGCGCCGCCGACATCGTGATCAACAATGCCGGCATCTATCCCAGCGGTTTCCTCCTGGATCTGGCGCCTGACGATTGGGACCGGATCATGGACATCAATCTGCGCGCGCCGTTTCTGCTTTCGACGGCGCTGGCGAAGTCCATGATCAAGGCCGGGCGCAAGGGTGCGATCGTCAACGTTTCGTCCGGCGCCTCGCGCAAGATGCGCCGGTCGGTCGTGCCCTATTGCGTGTCCAAGACCGCGCTGGACCGGCTGACCAAGGGGCTGGCGATCGAACTGGCGGAGTACGGCATCCGGGTCAACGCGGTCGAACCGGGCTTCGCCGCCGGCAGCGAGGTCAGCCATCTGACCGACGCGCATCTGGACGCCGTCACCGGCTCCATCCCGCTCGGCCGCGCGTCCGGCGCGGAGGACGCCGCCAACGCGGCCCTGTTCCTCGCCAGCGACGCGGCCGCCTACATCACCGGTGCCACGCTGGCGGTGGATGGCGGCAACTCCATCGGCTCGCTGGCGGTCTATCAGGACAAGCAGGCGGCCCTATGAGCGACGACGCCAAACGGCCGGCCTATGAATGGCCGGAAGGGTACAAGAGTGCCGCCGCGTTCACGGTCGATGTCGATGCCGACGTGCCCTATCGCTGGCAGCATCGGGACGCCATGCCGCCGACCCTGGGCCAGCTCGAACAGCGTCGGTTCGGGCCGCGCCAGGGCCTGTGGCGCCTGGTCGGCCTGATCGAGCAGAACGGCATCAAGGGCAGTTTCTACGTGCCGGGTCTGGTCGCCGAAACGCATCCGGATTTGCTGCCGGAGCTTCTCGATCGAGGGCACGAGATCGGCCTGCACGGCTATTTCCACGAGATCGTGGCCGAAAGCGATGACGCGGAGTTCGCCCGCGCGCTGGACAAGTCGCTGGCGCTGTTCGAACGGCAGACGGGCAAGCCGCCGGTCGGCTTTCGTTCACCCGCCTGGGAAATGACGCGGCCGATGCTGGCGCGGCTGAAAGAGGTCGGGCTCGCCTATGACAGCTCGCTGATGGGCTTCGACCACCCGTACGAGATCGACGGTGTCGTCGAAATCCCGGTTCAATGGCTGCTGGACGACGCGATCTATTTCAAGTTCGTCGGCGGCGGCAATGACAGCGGGCCGCCGGTCTCGCCGGCCGCCGTTCTGGAAAGCTGGCGGATGGAGTTCGACGGGCTGCACCGTTTCGGCGGGCTGTTCATGCTTACCGTTCATGATTGGATCTCCGGACGCGGCCAGCGGATCATGATGCTGGAACGCCTGCTCGGCCACATCGCGTCCGCCGGGTCGACCTGGTGGGCGACGGCTTCGGAGATCGCCACCTGGCATCGCCAATCGCCCAATCTTGGGCGCTTTCAGGTCGAGGGCGACATTCCCGCTGCCATCGGCCCGCGCCGTGCGGAGCCTGCCTGATGACCGTGTCCACCGGCGCGCAGGCGCCCACCTGGCAGATCCATAAGCCGGCCGTGACCAGCGAGCACGGGCTGGTCGCCGCACAGAACTGGCTGGCCGCCGAGGCGGGCGCGGCGGTGCTGGCACGGGGCGGCAACGCCATCGACGCGGCGGTCACGACGGTCCTGACCTTGAGCGTGGTCGAACCGTGGCTGAGCGGTATCGGCGGCGGCGGTTTTCTGCTGCGTGCCGACGGCGCTACCGGCGCGGTCGACGCGCTTGACTTCTCGCTGGTGGCACCGGCCGATCTCGACACCAGCCGCTATCGCCTGATCGGCGGGCGCGACGGCGAATGGTTCGACTGGCCGGCGGTCGAGGACGATCGCAACATCATCGGGCCGGAATCGATCTGCGTGCCCGGCACGATCGCCGGCATGGCCGAGGCCCTGAACCGGTTCGGCACGATCAGTTTCGCCGAGGCGCTGGCGCCGTCGATCGCCCATGCGGAACGGGGGCTAGGCATCGACTGGTTCGCCGCCCTGGCCCTGTCGATCGACCAGCCGGGCCTGGCGCGGTATCCCGCATCGGCAGCCTTGTTCCTGCCGACGGGGCAGGTGCCGAAGGTAGTCAGCGGCGCCAATGGCGGCCCGTCCCACCTGCCGATGCGCCAAAAGCAGCGCTTCCTTGAGGCGCTGTCCGATCAGGGGCCGCGCGCGTTCTACGAGGGCAACTTGGCCGAGGGCCTGGTCCGCGACCTTCAGGCTGCCGGGTGCGCCATGAGCCTGGCCGACCTGGCGAACTACAAGGCGCGCTGGACCGATACGGACAGCCTCGACTATGGCGGCGTCGACATCCGGACGGCCAGCGGTCTCAACGGCGGCGCCTCCCTCTTGCGCGCGCTGACCCATCTCAGCGAGTTGATGACGGCGGTCGATCGCAAGTCCCCGCCAGGCCCGGAGGCGGCGCACGCCTATGCCCGAGCCATTCGCGGATCGTACGAGCATCGGCTGACCAAGCTGGGGCACGCCGCCGATCCTGGCACCGCTGGGCCTGACTGCACCACCCATGTCAGCGTGGTCGATCGCGACGGCACCATGGTCTCGGTGACCAATACGCTGCTGTCGCGCTTCGGGTCGAAATTCGTGGCGCCGTCCGGCGGGTTTCTGTTCAACAACGGCATGATGTGGTTCGACCCGCGACCCGGTCAGCCGAACTCGATCGCGCCCGGCAAACGGCCGCTGACCAACATGGCGCCGGTGGTCGGCCTGCGGGACGGCAAGCCGGCCCTGGCCATCGGCGCGGCCGGCGGCCGCCAGATCTTTCCGGCACTGGTGCAATTGCTCTCGTACCAGCTCGATTTCGGCATGGACCTGGAAACGGCGTTTCACCATCCGCGATTGGACGCCAGCCAGCCGACCATCATCGTCGACGCGGCCGCCGACCCGCGCATCGCCGGCCGCCTGGCCCGCGACTTTCCGGTCAGCGTGGTGGAAAACACGCTCTACCCGGTCGCCTTCGCCGTGCCCTCGGCGGTCAGCCGCGACACCGGCACCGGCATGAATTGCGGCATGGCCCACCCCTTGTCCCCCTGGGCGAGTGTCGAAATCGGCGAGCCGACAGGCGTAGACGGCGGCGATGCCTGAAGCCCAACCCGTCCTGGAGGTCGAGGGGCTGGGCATCGCCATCAACGGCTTGCCGACCGTCGATGGGCTGAGCCTGTCGGTCGGCCGTGGCGAGACCGTCGCGCTGGTCGGCGAGAGCGGTTGTGGCAAGTCGATTTCCGCCCTTGCCGTGATGGGCCTGCTGCCCGGCGTCGCCAACCGCACGGACGGGCACATCCGGCTGGAAGACCAGGACCTCACCGCGCTGGACGAACCGGCCATGGCCAAGCTGCGCGGCGACGCCATGGCGATGATCTTCCAGGAACCGACCTCGTCGCTGAACCCTCTGATGCGTGTCGGCCATCAGATCACCGAGAGCCTGGAGATCCATCGCGGCCTGTCCGGCCGGCGCGCGCGCCAGGCGGCCCTGGACATGCTGGACCAGGTCGGCATCCCGAACCCGGAGACGCGGTACGACCAGTTTCCGTTCGAACTGTCCGGCGGCATGTGCCAGCGCATCATGATCGCCACGGCCCTGATCTGCGAGCCGCGCCTGCTGATCGCCGACGAGCCGACCACGGCCCTGGACGTGACCATCCAGGCCCAGATCCTGGAGCTGATGAAGCGGCTGCGCGAGGAAACCGGCACCGCGCTGTTGCTGATCACCCACGATATGGGCGTGGTCGCCGACATGGCCGACCGGGTGGTGGTGATGTATGCCGGCCGCGCGGTTGAGACCGCCGATGTCGACGATCTGTTCGACCGGCAGGGGCACCCCTATACGCGCCTTCTCATGGGCTCGATCCCCACTCTGGACGGCGCGCGCAAGACCCGGCTGGCGGCGATCCCCGGCACCGTGCCCGATATCGCCAACTGGCCGGAGGGCTGTCGCTTCGCCCCCCGCTGCCCGCTGGCTAGCGATATCTGCGGGACGACGCAGCCGTCGCTGACCGCCTTCGCCGGGCCGAGCCACCGGTCCGCCTGTCATCACGCCAATGCCGTGGAGAGCCTGACGTGACGGAGGCCCCGTTGCTGACGACCGACGGCCTCGCCGTGCATTTCCCCATCCGCGGCGGCCTGATGGGCCGGCCGAAAGGATGGGTGCGCGCGGTCGATGGCGTGACGCTGAGCGTGCGGGCCGGCGAGACCCTCGCCCTGGTCGGCGAAAGCGGTTGCGGCAAGACCACCACCGGCATGGCCGTCATGGGCATGACCAGATCAACCGGCGGGCAGGTCGTCTTCGATGGCGAGCCGGTGTTCGACGCCAAGGGCGACGTTTCGCGCAAGGTCCGGCGCGAGATGCAGCTTGTGTTCCAGGACCCGTTCTCCGCATTGAACCCGCGCATGCCGATCGGCGAGAGCATAGGCGAGCCGCTGCGCCTGGTGCCCGGCCTGACGGCGCGCGACCGGCGCGACCGGGTCGCCGAGGTGCTGGAGCGGGTCGGCCTCAGCGCCGCCCAAGCCGACCGCATGCCCAACGAGTTTTCCGGCGGCCAGCGCCAGCGCATCGTGATCGCCCGTGCCATCGCGCCGGAGCCGCGCCTGATCGTCTGCGACGAGCCGGTTTCGGCCCTGGACGTTTCGGTCCGGTCTCAGATCCTGAACCTGCTGATGGACCTGCAGGCGGAGTTCGGGCTGACCTACCTGTTCATCAGCCACGATTTGTCGGTCGTGCGTCATATCTCCGACCGGGTTGCGGTGATGTATCTGGGCCGCATCGTCGAACAGGCGACGACGGACGCCCTGTTCGACGCACCGTGCCACCCCTATACCGAAGCGCTGATGACCGCGATCCCCCTGCCCGACCCCAAGGCGCAACGGGCCCGCCAGCGCATCATTCTGGAGGGCGACCTGCCGAGCCCAAGCGATCCCCCGGCGGGCTGTCGGTTTTCGACACGGTGCCCGCTGGCCGAGGATCGCTGCTCCCTGGAAGATCAGCATCTGGCGATGACCGCCGAGGCCCACGAGGTGGCGTGCTGGAAGCGCGTCTGAGGGACGAGCGAGCACCGACCGCGCAGTCGTTTCCCGTTGCAAGTGTGTTGCCGGTTGCGCCCCAAAAGCGACCACGGCAGGATTAGCCGGCCGGATGGTCCGGCCCGAAGGCATGCTGTTACATCAGCATCGCGATCGACGTTCGCTTGGGGGAGCGACCTTTGATGAGATACACGCGCATCCTACAGACCGGAATCGTGGCCGCATCGCTTACCGGCGTGGCCCCAGCCAGCGTCGCCCAGATATCCGGTGACCCCGAAGCGGGGCAGACCGTCGCCGTTCAGCAATGCGCCCAATGCCACGCGGTGCTGCCGGGAGAAGGCGTCTTGGTGAACCCCGACCCGTTGCCCTTTGACGGCGCCGGGGCGCTCGCGTTTGAGGACATTGCGAACACGCCCGGCGTAACGGCCATGGCGCTGTCGGCCTGGATGACCTCAATCCATCCGACCATGCCGCAGATCCTGCTGAGCGAGGACGACCTGAACGACGTCATCGCCTACATTCTGAGCCTCGACGCCGAACAGGACATCTAGTCCGGTCCTATCAGACACAGGGTCCGTTGGTCGCAGAGCCGACGCTTAACGGGCCTATTTCACCAGGATGCAGGTGCAGGGCGCCAGATGCGAGACCTTGTGCGAAACGCTGCCCAGCAGCAGCGCGGCCGCGTCGCTGATCCCCCGGCTGCCCATGACGATCATCGAGGCGTCGAGCGAGTCCGCCGCGTCAAGGATGGCGCGTGACGGCCGGCCCTCCGCGCTGCGACTGGACACCGCCTCGTAACCGGCATCCCGGACGCGCTTTTCGCCCGTGCGGGTCAACGCATCACCGATCTGGCGCGCGGCATGAAACAGGGCGTCTTCTTCCTGCACACTGATGCCCTCGACCTTGGCAAACGCTTTCAGCCCGTCGGGCAGCGGCTCGTAGGGCATGGCGTGAAAGACGACGATCTCAGCGTCGCGGTTGCGTGCGAGTTCGACCGCCAGATCCAGTGCTTTCCAGCCATGGTCCGAACCATCGATCGGGACCAGGATTCTGTTCGCCATGTTGCGATTCCTTCTTTCTTTTCCGGGTCTTGGCTGCGCTCGTCGCGTCATGCGCAAGGAGGCACGCGCGGGGCAGCTGTCCGAGGCTAGGCCCCGGGTCGCGGCCCGGCCTTGACGACGGTCAACCGCGTACGCTGCGACGGGCCAGCCAGAAAAAGCCAGGCACGTGGCAATGCAGCAAGCGGGGCCGGATTGATCACGCTCAATGCAGGGCCCTTGCCCCCATGGTCACGTGGACGGTAGAAGCACTGAAGATGCTTAACCCGGCTTAGGAAGAAGGACCTTGGCGCCGATGCAATCACCGTTGGAAATCAACTTTCGCAACATGGACCGATCCGACGCGGTCGAGGCGCGCGTGCGCGAACACGCCGAGAAGCTGGAACAGATCTTCGATCGCATCACAAGCTGCCGCGTCGTCGTCGAGGCGACCCACCGGCATCAGCACAAGGGCTTCCTCTACCATGTGAGCATCGATATCGGCGTGCCCGGCACGATGGTCGTCGTCGATCGCGATCCGGGTAAGAACCACGCGCATGAGGATGTCTATGTTGCCGTGCGCGACGCCTTCAAGGCCGCGCGCCGCCGGTTGGAGGATCACTCAGAACGCCGGGCCGGCAAGGTGAAGACCCATGAGGCGCCGCCGACGTGAGCCGTCGTGTGAAGCCGCTTGCCGATAACGGCTAAGACGGCCGAACGAGACAAGCACCGTCGCTACCGGAACAAAAGCACAGTCATCCGCTTAGTCCGTCAGGGCGAGCACGGCGCGGATGTTGCTTAGGCTTTGATCGATCGATCCGGACACGTCGACTTTCCGCCATTCGAGGTCGACAAGGCCGCGCTTCGCCTGGCGTTCCAGCACGTCGACGGTGGCGTCGGACGCATCTTGGCCGCGCCTGACAAGTCGGTCCCGCAAGGTGGCAAGTGGCGCGTCGAGCCAAAGGCCGATGAATTCGGCCCCGGCCGTGCGATCGGCCAGCGCCTTCGCCGCCACGCGGTCGCGATCGTCCAGGAAGGTCGCGTCGAGAATCACCGACTGGCCGCCGGCCAGCGCCCGGCCGGCGCATTCCAGCATCTCCACATAGACCTGTTCGCGCACCGCCGGCCGGTAGGCGTCGGTGCTGAGATGCTGGCCCAAGGCGACGCCATAATCGCGCTTGCGGATCACGTCGCTGCGCAGCACGGCCGCGCCCCAGCCATGCCGATCTCAGAGGCAAGCGCTGCCGCCAAGGTCGACTTACCCGAACCCGACAGCCCGCCAAGCGCGATCAGGCGGGGTTGCGATGTCTTGTCCAGGAACGAGACCGCCAATCGTTCAAGGCGTTCGACCCGCGCGGTTCGGCCGTCGCTCGGGGGCCCGAGGGCAGCCGCCATCGCGCGGATGGCCGCCCTGAAGGACAGGAACAGCGGCAACAGACGCAAGCCGTCATAGTCCCCGGTGAGGGCCAGATAGCGGTTGATCAGCCGGTTGGCCAGGTCGCGCCTGCCGTGATGCAGCAGGTCCATGAGCGGAAAGGCGAGGTCGTACAGCACATCGCCGGACGCAATGTCATCGCTGAACTCAATCGCGTCGAACGGCGTCGGCCGGCCATCGACCAGGCAAATGTTGGCCAGGTGCATGTCGCCATGGATGTGCCTGACAAAACCCTGGCGCCGGCGCATCTCCAAATCCTCTGCATGCCGCCTGATGGCCAGTTTGACGTCGGCGACCCAGCGACGGGCATCGTCAGCATCTCGCCCGTGGTCGCGCAGGCGCAGCAGAATCCTGCCGATGTAGGTGCGAAAGAACCGAAACTGCCGGACCGGCGACTGGTCGGGCCGCCGTTCGCACCGCGCATGCGCAAGGGCGACACGGTCCGCCAGACCCTCGACCAAGGCAACCGACAGTTCGCCGCTGCGGGTCAACTGGTCGAACTGCGTGCTGCGATCGAACCGGGCCATTTCGACCAGCCATTCGACCGGCTGGCCCTGTCCGCCAAGACGAAAACAACCGTCGACCCGCACGACGGGGACCAGCCCCAGATAGAGGTCCGGCGCCATCACCCGGTTGGCCTCGATCTCGCGTTGGCAATAGCGATGCCTGAGCGCCAGGGTGGAATAGTCCAGAAAGTCCAGCTTGACCGCGCGCTTCATCTTGTAGGCACGATCGCCCGCCAGAAACACGTGCGAGATATGGGTGTCGATACGCTCGACCGGTCGGCCGCCGAAGGCCGCGCCCGACTGAAGAAACGCGACAACGGCGCTTTGATCGGCGTCGCTGATCACGGCTGATGACAGGGGCGGTGCGGCTGAGACATAGCTGTTCGATCCTAGTCACCGTGGTGCGGCGAACGCGATGCGGTCCAAGGTCACGTGCCGGCGGGGCACCAAGCCTCAAGCGCCCGCGATCTTGGCCAAGCACGCCCTCAGCACGGCATTTTCCTCGGCGGAGAACTGCCGGGCGACCGTCGCGTCGTAGGTTCGCGCGGCCGAGAACAGATCCCTGAACGCCGCCCGTCCGCTCGGGGTGAGGGACAGCGTTTCGTTGCGCTTGTCCGCCTCCACGACGGTGCGCTTGATGAAGCGCTTCTTTTCCAACGCCTTCACCGCCCGGCTGACCTTCGTCTTGTGGGTCATGGAACGGTCGCAGATCTCCGTCGCCGTCATGTCGCCATACCGGCCGAGATGGAACACCACGCGCCACTCCGTGCGCAGCATGCCATAGCGACGCCGATAGTAGGTCTGGAACTCGCGGCTGGTCACCTCGGCCGCCTGGTTCAGCAGATAGGGCAGGAAGTCCTTCAGGTCGAACGCATCCTTTTCGGTCATGAAGCGACATTGTACCTTGTTAGTTACAAAAGCAACTAATATGTCCTTAGCATTCAATATGTCCTTAAGAGCTAGCCAGGAGGATTTGGAGATGGATACGCAATTGCCGTCGAGCCCGCTGGTGAGGGCGCCTTCCTTGCCGGGGCCGAACGAAGGGTACATGCCCGGGTTTGGCAACAATCACGAGACCGAGGCGTTGCCGGACGCCTTGCCGCGCGGCATGAACAGCCCGCAACGCGTGAGTTACGGCCTCTATGCCGAACAGCTCACCGGCACGGCCTTCACCGCGCCCAGCCATCAGAACGAGCGGACCTGGTGTTATCGCATCCGTCCGTCGGTGAAACATTCCGGCCGATACGTGAAGATCGACCTGCCCTATTGGCAATCGGCACCAACCGTCGACCCGGACGTCATGTCTTTGGGCCAGTATCGCTGGGACCCCGTGCCGATGACGTCGGAACCCCTGACCTGGCTGACCGGCATGCGCACCATGACCACGGCCGGTGACGTGAACACGCAGGTCGGCATGGCCGCGCACATCTATCTCGTCACTGAGTCCATGCGGGACGATTACTTCTACTCCGCCGATTCCGAGCTGCTGATCGTGCCGCAGGCGGGACAGCTGCGCTTCGCCACGGAGTTGGGGATCGTCGATCTGAAGCCGCAGGAGATCGCCATCATCCCGCGCGGTTTGGTCTACCGGGTCGAGGTGATCGAGGGTCCGGCGCGCGGCTTCGTCTGCGAGAATTACGGCCAGAAGTTCGAACTACCGGGCAGAGGGCCGATCGGTGCCAACGCCATGGCCAACCCGCGGGACTTCAAGGCACCGGTCGCCGCCTTTGAGGACCGCGAGACGCCGTCCACCGTGACCGTCAAATGGTGCGGCCAGTTTCACCGGACCGAGATCGGCCAAAGCCCGCTCGATATCGTGGCCTGGCACGGCAACTACGCGCCGGTGAAGTACGATCTGACCACCTATTGCCCGGTCGGGGCGATCCTGTTCGACCATCCCGACCCGTCGATCTTCACCGTGCTGACGGCGCCCTCGGGCCAACCGGGCACGGCGAACATCGACTTCGTGCTGTTCCGCGAGCGCTGGATGGTGGCTGAAAACACCTTCCGACCGCCCTGGTATCACAAGAACATCATGTCGGAGCTGATGGGCAACAAGAATGGCACCGTCTCGAACACCAACCGGCAGGTGCAGCGGGTCCGGCCTGCTGTGACACCTCCGGGTGATGCGCGTGAGGATTGGAAGATCACGGTCGAACTTGCGCAGCGCATCGG
Source organism: Pseudomonadota bacterium (assembly GCA_039177555.1). GTDB lineage: Bacteria > Pseudomonadota > Alphaproteobacteria > DSM-16000 > Inquilinaceae > JANQGH01. The sequence goes on from JBCDFV010000010.1 coordinate 125,328, forward strand.
GCTGAACTGGGACTACACGGACGTATCGCAGGTCTTTGATGAGATGAAGCTGACAATGGCATCGCTCGAAAACATCACATGGGAT
>JBCDFV010000011.1:0-123178 GCA_039177555.1 Pseudomonadota bacterium
CCCAACCAGTGAGCTCACGGTAGAGAGCCCGGAAAGGATCTAATCTGATGGCCGACACCAAGTTCGACCTGATCGTCATCGGCTCTGGCCCCGGCGGCTATGTTGCTGCGATCCGTGCCAGCCAGATCGGCATGAAAACGGCGGTGATCGACAGCGAGCATCTGGGCGGCATCTGCCTGAACTGGGGCTGCATCCCAACGAAGGCGCTCTTGCGCTCGTCGGAGATCTACACGCTGCTGCACCATCTCGACCAATTCGGCTTCTCCGCCAAGGACATCAGCTTCGATGTCGACAAGGTGGTCAAGCGCAGCCGCAAAGTCGCGGGCCAGCTTTCCGGCGGCGTGAAGATGCTGCTGAAGAAGAACAAGATCACCGTGTTCGACGGCTATGGCCGCCTGGCCGGCGGCGGCAAGGTCGCGGTCGAAGGCAAGGACGGCAAGGCGCAGACCTTGGAGGCCAAGAACATCATCGTCGCCACCGGGGCCCGGGCGCGCTCACTGCCGGGCATGGAGCCGGACGGCAAGCTGATCTGGACCTACAAGGAAGCCATGGTGCCGCCGGATATCCCCAAGCGGCTGCTGGTCATCGGCTCCGGCGCCATCGGCATCGAGTTCGCCAGCTTCTTCAACGCGATGGGCTCGGAGGTCACGGTGGTCGAGATGCTCGACCGCATCCTGCCGGTCGAGGACGAGGAGATTTCGGCCTTCGCCAAGAAGTCGTTCGAAAAGCAGGGCATCCGTATCGTCACCGGCGCCAAGACCGAAAAGCTCGACAAGGGCGCATCCACGGTCAAGGCGACGATCGACGCGGGCGGCAAGAAGGAGACGATCGAGGTCGACCGCGTGATCCTGGCCGTCGGCATTACCGGCAATATCGAGGATGTCGGCCTCGACAAGACTAAGGTCAAAACCGATCGCGGCCACATCGTGGTCGATCAGTGGCTGCAGACCGACGAGCCGGGCGTCTATGCCATCGGCGATGTCGTCGGCCCGCCGTGGCTTGCCCACAAGGCCAGCCATGAGGGCGTGCTTTGCGTCGAGAAGATCGCGGGTGTCGAAGGCGTGCATCCGCTGGACACCTCGAACGTGCCGGGCTGTACCTATTGCTCGCCCCAGGTCGCCAGCGTCGGCCTGACCGAGGCCAGGGCCAAAGCGGCCGGGCACGAGGTCAAGGTCGGCCGCTTCCCCTATATCGGCAACGGCAAGGCAATCGCTCTGGGTGAGCCGGAAGGGCTGATCAAGACCGTGTTCGACGCCAAGACCGGCGAACTGCTGGGCGCCCACATGATCGGGGCGGAGGTCACGGAGCTGATCCAGGGCTATGGCATCGCCAAGACGCTGGAGACGACGGAGCAGGAACTGATGCACACCATCTTCCCGCACCCGACGCTCAGCGAAACCATGCATGAAAGCGTGCTGGACGCCTATGGCCGTGTCATCCACATATAGGCAACGACACGGCCCATGGCGCTGACATTTCAGCAGCAGCTGAGGCGCTGGTGGCAGTGGGCGTTGCTGGCGATCACCGGCGGTGGCGCAATCGTCGCCTTTCGTCTGGCGTACACCTTTTGGGAAACGGCCGGCGAAGAGGAATCGGGCGCGATCTGGTATGTCGCCGGCGCGATCGTGATCGCGGGTGGCCTGTACCTGCTTTGGCAGGCGTGGCTCTGCGTTCGCCGCTTGAGAGCGCCGCCGTGAGCACGCGCGACGGATTGCCACGATCTGCCTTGGTGAAAGGCCTTGCGCGACCTAAATTGCACATAATCAGTCCTTGAAGAACTGACGGACCCATGCCCATCGCCCCCGAACGGGTGCGCCACCCGGAAAAAGCGCACCGCACCGACAACCCGATTCAGCGCAAGCCGCCTTGGATCCGCGTCAGGGCGCCCGTGTCGAAGGAGTATCACGACACGCGCGAACTGATGCGCCGGCTGCAGCTCAATACTGTGTGCGAAGAGGCTGCCTGCCCGAACATCGGCGAATGCTGGTCGAAGGGGCATGCCACGGTGATGATCCTGGGCGCCGTCTGCACGCGGGCCTGCGCGTTTTGCAATGTGGCCACGGGCCGGCCGGATCTGCTCGATCCGCACGAGCCGCGCCATGTCGCCGAGGCCTGCGGCGCCCTTGGCCTTAACCATATCGTGGTGACGTCGGTCGATCGCGACGATCTGGATGATGGCGGCGCGGCACACTTCGCCGAAACCATCCGCGAAATCCGCCAAGCGTCGCCCGACACGACGATTGAAATCCTAACGCCTGACTTTAAAGGCAAGTCCGGGGCCGTTGAAATCGTTAGCGATGCGAAGCCGGACGTCTTCAACCATAATCTTGAGACCGTGCCGCGCCTCTACCCGTCGATCCGGCCGGGCGCGCGGTACTTCACCTCGCTCAGCCTGCTGGCGCGAGCCAAGGAACTGGACCCGTCGGTGTTCACCAAGTCCGGCCTTATGGTCGGGCTCGGTGAGACGGCGGAGGAGGTCTATCAGGTGATGGACGATCTGCGCTCCGCAGACGTCGATTTCCTGACCATCGGCCAGTATCTGCAGCCAACACCCAAGCACGCCGCCGTCGACCGGTTCGTGCCGCCGGATGAGTTCCAGGCGTACGAGAAGGTGGCTCGGGGCAAGGGTTTCTTGATGGTCTCAGCATCGCCGCTGACCCGCTCGTCCTACCTGGCGGGCGATGATTTCGAGCGCCTGCGCACGGCGCGGGAAGCCCACCTGGCGGGCCTGAGCACGCTCAACCTGGTCGCGATGGCGGCCGAGAACGCCTGATGCCGTCGCATCAAGAACAGCGGCTGCTGCCCTACACGCCGGAGCAGATGTTCAATCTGGTGGCGGACGTAGAGAAGTATCCGTCGTTCTTGCCCTGGTGCATCGCTTGCCGGGTGACCGAACGCCGGGACGATCTCTTGGTCGCTGATCTGATCATCGGCTTCAAGATGGTCCGCGAACGGTTCACCAGCCGGGTGACGCTGGACCGGCCGAACCTGATCGACGTCGAATATGTCCAAGGCCCGCTGAAGCACCTTGAGAATACCTGGCGCTTCGAACCGGCCGAAGGCGGGTGCCTGATTCACTTCTCGGTGGATTTTGAGTTCCGCTCAAAGGTGCTGCAAAAGCTGATCGGCGGCCTGTTCCATCACGCCTACATGCGCATGGTCGGCGCCTTCGAAACACGCGCCCACGCGCTCTACAGGGATGGTAAGCCTCAGGCGGCGCCGCTTCGCGCCGACAGCGTGCCCGGGCGCTGAGCCGCCTCCGTCAGGCGTTCCAGCGCCTCCAGAACCGTGGCTGCGCGCACGTCGGACCGTTCTCCGGGGAAGAGGTGACAACTGGCGTCCGTCTGGATTTCTCGTCCCGCGATGCCGAGATAGACAAGACCCACGGCTTTGTCCGGCGTCTCACCCCCGGGCCCTGCGATGCCCGTTGCCGAAATCGCGATGTCGACGTTGGCTTGCGTTAAGGCGCCCTCGGCCATCGCCCGCGCGACCTCGTCTGAAACCGCGCCCTTCGTCGCCAGCAGGTCTGGCGAGACGCCCAGCATCTCCGCCTTCGCCCGGTTCGAGTAGGTGACGTAGGCGCGGTCCAAAATGTCGGACGAGCCGGGGATCTCGGTCAGCCAACCGCTGATCAGGCCGCCCGTGCAGCTTTCCGCCGTCGCCAGATGCCAGCCGCGCTGCCGCAGCGCCTCCAGGCAATCGATGGCGGCCCGTCTCAGGATCGCTGGTCTCAACGCTTCAACTCCATAGGTGCCCAATCAGCCATAGACAAACGAGCGCGAGCCCGCCGGCGGCGATGTCGTCGATCATGACGCCGAACGCGCCGGCGATTTTGCGGTCCATCCAAGAGATCGGCCATGGCTTAGCGATGTCAATCAGGCGGAACAGCGCAAAGCCGATGAGATAGAGCCACGGATTGAGGCCCGCCACGGTGAGGGTGAGCCATTGGCCGGCGACCTCGTCGATGACGATGACGCTGGAATCCTTCTCACCGCTCTTGCCGATGACCTGTGAAGCCCAAATGCCGGTCCCAAAGGCGATCGCGGCGGCCGCAAGCAGGCCCCACGGGCCCACCCACAGCATGATCAGATAGGCGATGGGCACAGCCACCGCCGAACCCCACGTGCCCGACCCGGCACGGGCCAGACCGACGCCCCCGGCCGTGGCCAGCAACGTGGCCGGATGCCAAAAGCCGACGCCCCTCGGCAAGTCGCGAAACAAGGCCATCAGCCGGTGGCGGTGATCGTCGCGACCGCCTGGGCCGCGATGCCTTCGCCGCGCCCGGTGAAGCCCAGCCGCTCGCTGGTCGTCGCCTTGACGCTGATGCGGTCGGCCTCGATGCCCAGAAGCTGTTCGAGGCGGCCCACCATGGCGGCGCGGTGCGGTCCGATTTTCGGCGTCTCGCAGATCAGCGTGATGTCGACATGGCTAATGCGAAAGCCGCGCTCCGAAACGCGGTCGCGGGCGAAGGCCAGGAACTGATCCGACGCCGCGCCCCGCCATTTCGGATCACTGGGCGGAAAGTGGCTGCCGATGTCGCCGAGCGCGAGGGCGCCCAATAGCGCATCGGTCAGGGCGTGCAGCCCGACATCGGCGTCCGAATGGCCGATCAGCGCGCCGTCATGGGCGATGCGCACGCCGCACAGAACCACATGGTTGCCTGGTCCAAGACGGTGAACGTCAAAGCCCGACCCGACCCGCGTTTCGCCGCCGCCCATCAGCCGCGCCATGCGCTGCAAATCCTCCGCCCGAGTGATCTTCAGATTGTCGGCGTTACCCTCGACCAACTCGACCGTCAAGCCATGCTCCACAGCCAACGCCGCGTCATCCGTGAACGTCTGGGTGGCGGCACGGTACGCCTGCAAGAGAGCGGGGAAGCGGAAGCCCTGCGGCGTCTGCGCGCCGTAAAGGTGGCTGCGGTCCACAGTTTGCAACGGTCCATCATCGCCATCGCGCTTGATCGTTTCTACGAGGGGCATCGCCGCAATCGCGCCATCGACGGTTTCCAGCGCGTCGATCACACGATCGATGGCGGCTGGCGACGGGTTGGGGCGCACGCCGTCATGCACGAGCACGAGATCCGGAGGCTGGTCGGCCAGTGCCTCCAGCCCCAGCGCAACGCTCTCCTGCCGCGTGTCGGCCCCAACGACCACCTCGACGGGATGATCGACCGCCAATTCTTGGGCCTGATCGACATGGCCCGACCCGACCACCAGCACGCCGCGCCGGACACGGTCATGGCCCAGCACCCGATCGAGCGTCCAGGCGAGCACCGGCCGGCCCAAGAGCAAGTGATACTGCTTGGGCAGCGTATCGCCGAACCGGCTGCCATGGCCGGCGGCCACGATGATCGCGGCGATGTCAGGTGGGCTGGCCCCGTTTTGGGACATGGTGTGAACCGTCATTGGCTAATCAGTGGCTAATCAGTCGCGCGCGACCCTAGGCGCGTCGGCAATTCGTGGCAATGACACTGGCAAAATGCTGCGCAAGCCTATTGAGTTTGCTGAGAATTGCGCTAGTTTGCCCAAATACTGCGCACACATGGGCATTGCATAAATTATGGGCATTTGTATTGGCCCCATTCAACTGAGTACCCCGGTCATCCTGGCGCCGATGTCCGGCATCACGGATCGGCCGTTTCGCTCGCTGGTCAAGCGGCTGGGCGCGGGTCTCGTCGTTTCGGAGATGATCGCCAGCCGCGAGATGCTGCGCGCGGCCAAACACATGCAGCGCGCATCGACCGACTGTGCTGAGGAATACCCGATGTCGGTGCAACTGGCGGGGCATGACCCGGCGATCATGGCGGATGCGGCGAGTATGAATGTCGATCGCGGGGCTGCCATCATCGACATCAATTTCGGCTGTCCGGCGAAGCAGGTGACATCGAAGCTCTGCGGTTCGGCCCTGATGCGCGACGAGGAACTGGCGACGCGGATCATGGCGGCGGTGGTCGAAGCGGTCGAGGTGCCGGTGACCATGAAGATGCGCATGGGCTGGGATCATCATGATCTGAACGCACCCCGGCTGGCGCGGCGGGCGGAGCAGGTGGGCGTTCGCATGGTCACCGTCCATGGCCGTACGCGGATGCAGAAATACGCCGGATCGGCGGACTGGCGCTTCATACGCTCGGTCAAGGAGGCGGTTTCGATCCCCGTGATCGCGAATGGCGATATCGTGGCCTTAGAAGATGTCGATCGCTGCCTGGCCGACAGCGGCGCGGACGGGGTCATGATCGGGCGCGGTGCTCAAGGGCGCCCTTGGTTCATCGCACAAGCCATCGACCATTGCGCCGGCAAGCCCGTGCGGCCGCCGCCATCCCTGGCAGAACAAGGACGGCTGATCCGCGACCACTATGTCGACATGCTCGACCATTACGGCGAACGGCGCGGCCTGCGCAATGCGCGCAAGCATTTGTGCTGGTACGCCAAGGGCCTGCGCGATGCGGCCGGTTTCCGGCGGGCAGTCAATACCGAAGACGATCCGGAGCAAGTCCTGGCTTTGATCGCCCGCTTCTTCGGTGGCGAGCCGGGTGCCGAGGCCGCGATGCCGCGGCTGGCGGCCTGATGGTCGGCTCGGCAACCGGTGCGTTGCGGCGGTTGCGGCGCAACGCCTCGCTCGACCCGTCGGCCATCCTGAACGCCCTGCCGTTCCCCCTGTTGATCGTCGACAGCGACTATGCGATCCGCTTGGTCAACATCGAGGCGCAGCAGTTTTTCGATGCCAGCGACAGCGCCCTGATCGGCCGCGAACTGACCGCCTTGCTGCCGGCGGACAGCCCGGTGTTCCAGTTGATCGACATGGTTCTGGCCCGCAGCGCCAGCCTGTCGGACTACGGCGTCGACCTGGAAAGCCCGCGCATCGGCCGGCATGTTGTGACCCTGACGGCCGCGCCCTTTGGCGACGGCAACGACCGTGTCGTCCTGTCGTTCCACCTGATCTCCATGGCCCGGCATATCGAACACCAACTGACCCATCGCGGCGCGGCGCGGTCGGTCTCGGCGATGGCTTCGATGCTGGCCCATGAGGTGAAAAACCCGCTGTCGGGCATCCGCGGGGCGGCGCAATTGTTGGAACAGACGGCGGCCGATCAAGACCGGGAGTTGACTCGGCTGATCTGTGACGAGGCCGACCGTATCGTCTCGATGGTCAACCGGATGGAGGTCTTCACCGACGAGGCGGTTCCGGAACGCGCGGCCGTGAACATCCACACCGTATTGGATCGGGTCCGCAAACTGGCGCAGAACGGTTTTGCCCGGCCCATCCGATTTGTCGAGCGCTACGATCCATCGCTGCCGCCGGTGCTGGCCAATCATGATCAGCTTGTTCAGGTCTTTTTGAACCTGGTGAAGAATGCCGCCGAGGCCGCGCCGGGCGAGGGCGGTGAGATCGTGCTGACCACCAGCTATCAGCGTGGCGTGTCCATAGCGTTGCCGGGCACCGGCGCGCGGGTTCACCTGCCGATCGCCGTGACGGTCGCGGACAATGGCGAAGGCGTCGCGGAGGAACTGCGCGACCATTTGTTCGATCCGTTCGTCACCACGAAGCAGAACGGCTCGGGCCTGGGCCTGGCTCTGGTGGCCAAGATCGTCGGCGATCATGGCGGCTTCGTCGGCTTCGAGGAACGGCCGCACGGCACCGCGTTCAAGGTTTCGTTGCCGATGGCGTCGGAACTGCCGGCGCAAAACCACTTCCGCGAAGGGGCTTAGACGGTGGCCGGCCCCTCGACCATCCTCGTCGCCGACGATGACCGGGCGATTCGCACGGTGTTGTCGCAAGCGCTGGGTCGGCTTGGCTACGACGTGCGTACGACCGGCACGGCGGCGTCGCTGTGGAGCTGGCTGGAGCAAGGGCAGGGCGACCTGGTCATCACCGACGTGGTGATGCCGGACGAAAACGGCCTAGACATGCTGCCGCGCATCAAGCGGGCCCGGCCGGATCTGCGCGTCGTGGTCATGTCGGCACAGAACACGTTGCTGACCGCCGTGAAGGCGACGGAGCGGGGCGCGTTCGAGTACCTGCCGAAACCGTTCGACCTGAAAGAGTTGATCAACGTGGTCGAACGGGCGCTGACCACGCCCAGAACAGCCGATGGCGGGGCCGCACCCAACGACATGGAGGGCGATGAACGGCTGCCGCTGATCGGCCGGTCGCCGGCGATGCAGGAGATCTATCGGATCATGGCCCGGCTGATGGCTACGGATCTGACGGTCATGATCGCCGGCGAAAGCGGCACCGGAAAGGAACTGGTCGCGCGCGCCTTGCACGATTACGGCAAGCGCCGGGCGGGGCCGTTTGTTGCGATCAATATGGCGGCCATTCCGCGCGAGCTGATCGAATCGGAGCTGTTCGGTCACGAGCGCGGCGCCTTCACCGGCGCCACCCAGCGTTCGACCGGGCGCTTCGAACAGGCCCAGGGCGGAACCCTGTTCCTGGACGAGATCGGCGACATGCCGATGGAGGCGCAGACCCGGCTGTTGCGGGTATTGCAGGAGGGCGAATACACTACGGTCGGCGGCCGCACGCCGATCCGTGCCGATGTGCGCATCATCGCCGCGACCCATCGCGACCTGCGCCATCACATCCGCCAGGGCCTGTTCCGCGAGGATCTGTTCTATCGCCTCAACGTCGTACCGATCAAACTGCCGGCCCTGCGCGACAGGCTGGAGGATGTGCCGGCCCTAGTCAGTCATTTTCTCGGCCAGGCCAGCCGCGAGGGGCTGCCGCTGAAAAGCCTCAGCAAGGCGGCTTTGGATCAGCTCTCGAACCACAATTGGCCCGGCAATGTGCGGGAACTGGAGAATCTGGTCCGCCGCCTGGCCGCGCTTTACAGCCAAGAGGTCATCAGCGCCGACGTCATCGCGGAGGAACTGAAGGACCTGCCGGCGAGCCCGTCCGAAGAGACCGGCCCGCGCCGCAACGAAACGCTGGGTGAGGCGGTGGAACGGCATCTGCGGGACCATTTCGACGCCCACGCCGACGGGCTGCCGGCGCCCGGCCTTTACGACCGTGTGCTCGCGGAGGTTGAACGACCCCTGCTCAACCTCAGCCTGGCCGCGACGCGCGGCAATCAGATCAAGGCCGCCCAGCTGTTGGGCATCAACCGCAATACGTTGCGCAAGAAACTTCGCGAGTTAGACATCCAGGTTGTCCGCGGCGTAAGGTAGCGTTCAGACGCTTGCTGCTAGACGGCCTCACAACAGATGCCCGTCGCGGAGGACTAGCGAACCGACATGAGCACCGATCTCGCCACCGGTGGCCTGACCGCCCGGAAGGACGACAACTTCTGGCGACGATTGCTCGCCTGGACCGGCGGCCGAAACTTCACCAGCCGACTGGCGCTGATACTGACCGTCGCGGCCCTGGCGGCCGGCATCGCCACCTACTTCGCCCTGACCGAAAGCCCGCCCTTCGGCCACGATCCAGAAACGGTGTTCGTCTTGCTGAACATCGATCTGGTGATTCTGTTGCTGTTGGGCGCCGTGATCGCCAGGCGTTTGGCGGCCCTGTTGATCGAACGGCGCCGCGGCCGTGCCGGCTCGCGCCTGCATATCCGCCTGGCCGCCCGGTTCAGCGTCGTGGCCATCATACCGGCGATTGTGGTCGCGACCTTTTCCGCGCTGTTCTTCCAGTTTGGCGTCCAGGCCTGGTTTTCCGACCGTGTCAGCACGGCGATCAACGAATCGCTGTCGGTCGCCGAAGCCTATCTGGCGGAACACCAACAGGTGCTGCGCAGCGATGCGCTGGAGATGGCGCGCGAAATCGAAAACCAGGTGCAGGTCTCGCCTCAGACCATTAGCGACCCCAACCGGTTCAACCTTTATCTCAACCTGCTGGCCGACGTGCGGAACATTCCCGAAGCGATGGTCATCGAAAGCACGGGGCGGGTGCTGGCACAGACGAGGCTGGCCTTCACCATCCAGTTCGTCACCCTGCCGGAGGAGTTGCTGAACGCGGCGCGGGACGACGAGGTCCTGCTGCTGGAAGACGAGATCGACGACAGGGTCCGCGCCGTCGTCAGGCTCGACAACATGGTCGACACCTTTCTCGTGATCGGCCGCTTCGTCGAGTCGCAGGTCATCGGCCATATGGAGCAGACCCAGGGCGCGGTGGCCGAGTACCAGAACCTGCAGGACCGGTCGGCCAATCTCCAGATCACCTTTACGCTGATCTATCTGGTCGTGGCCCTGTTGCTGCTGATGATCTCCGTCTGGATCGGGCTGATGTTCGCCGACTCACTGGTCACGCCGATCGGTTCGCTGATCACGGCGGCCGAACGGGTGCGATCGGGCGACCTGACCGCAAGGGTGGAACCAAGCGAGGCGCGGGACGAGTTGAACAGCCTGGGCCGCGCCTTCAATCGCATGACCAGCCAGTTGGAAAGCCAACGGCATGAGTTGGTCGAAGCCAACGCCCAGCTCGACATGCGCCGCCGGTTCACAGAGGCGGTATTGACGGGCGTCAGCGCCGGCGTCTTGGGCCTCGACGCCGACGGCAAGATCACCCTGCCGAACCCGTCGGCGCTGAGGCTGCTGGGCCAGCCGGAAAACGACCTGATCGGGCGTCCGCTGAGCGAAGCCGTGCCGGAGATGGCCGAACTGATGCGGTCCATCCGTCGGCGCCCGTCGCGCCTGGTGGAATCGCAGGTCAAGATCAACCGTGGCGCGGAGGGGCGTACGCTGCTGGTGCGCATCTCGGCGGAGCGGGACGGCGGCCGCGTACAGGGCTATGTCGCAACGTTCGATGATGTCACAGAGTTGCTGTCGGCCCAGCGCAAGGCGGCCTGGGCGGATGTTGCCCGCCGTATCGCGCACGAAATCAAGAACCCGCTGACGCCGATCCAACTGTCGGCGGAGCGGTTGCAGCGTCGCTATCTGAAAGAAATCCAGAGCGACCCTGAGACCTTTGTCGAATGCACCGACACCATCGTGCGCCAGGTCGGCGACATCGGCCGGATGGTCGACGAGTTCTCCGCCTTCGCCCGCATGCCCAACCCGGTGATGCAGGCCGAGGACATGACAAAGCTGGCCGCCGATGCCTTGGCGCTGCAGCGCAACGCCTATCCGACCGTGCGGTTCGAGCTCGACGCGGGCGACGGGGAACTGCCCGTGTTGTGCGACGCGCGGCAGATCCAACAGGTTCTCACCAACATCTTGCAAAACGCCCTCGACGCGATCGATGGGCGCGTTGCCCCAACCGATGGGTCATCCTTGCCGCCGGGCGAAATCAGGCTCGCCTTACGAAGAATTGACGGTGAGATCGCCACAATCGTCGAGGACAACGGCAGAGGTCTGCCATCGTCCGATCGGGACCGGCTGACGGAGCCCTATGTGACGACACGCGAGAAGGGAACCGGGCTTGGCCTGGCCATTGTGAAGAAGATCATTGAAGATCATGGTGGCCGGCTGCAACTTGATGATCGCGATGGGGGCGGGACGCGGGTGACTGTCTTTCTGCCGCAATTGTCGCGCGATACCTCTGCATCGGCTGGATCGGACGACCAAACAAAGTAACCATGACAGGGACCTATGGCGCACGACATATTGGTCGTTGACGACGAAGCGGACATTCGCCTGCTGCTCAGCGGGATCCTGAACGACGAGGGCTACAAGACACGCCAGGCGGCCAACGCGGACGCGGCGCTGGAGGCTTTCGGCAGCGGCGTGCCCAGCCTCGTGATCCTGGATGTCTGGCTGCAGAACAGCCGGCTGGACGGGCTTGACCTGCTGGACGAGGTCAAGCGGCAATACCCGTCCGTGCCGGTGGTCATGATCAGCGGGCATGGCAATATCGAGATGGCGGTGAACGCCATCCGTCGCGGTGCCTACGATTTCATCGAAAAGCCGTTCAAGACCGACCGGTTGCTGTTGCTGGTCGAGCGCGCGATCGAGGCCGCGCATCTGCGGCGCGAGATCGCCCAGTTGAAACAGCGGGCAGGGGTCGATGCCGAGCTGATCGGCAGCTCGAACGCCATCTCGAACCTGAACCAGCAGATCAGCCGCGTCGCGCCGACCGGCAGTCGTGTCCTGATCACCGGCCCTGCCGGGGCGGGCAAGGAGGTTCTGGCCCGGCTGCTGCACGCGCGATCCAAGCGCGCGAACGGCCCGTTCGTGGTGCTGAACTGTGCCGCGCTTCATCCCGACCGGTTGGAGGAGGAGCTGTTCGGGGTCGAGAACGACGACGGCGAGGGGCCGCGCAAGATCGGCACCCTGGAACAGGCCGATGGCGGCACCTTGCTGCTGGACGAAATCGCCGACATGCCGCTGGCCACGCAAGGCAAGATCGTGCGCGTTTTGCAGGATCAATCGTTCATTCGCGAAGGCGGGCAGGCGCACATCGAGGTCGACGTGCGGGTGATTGCCTCTTCAAACCGGGACATTCCGTACGAAATCCAAGAGGGTCACTTTCGCGAAGATCTTTACTACCGCCTGAACGTCGTGCCGATCCGGGTGCCGGCGCTGGCCGAGCGGACCGATGACATTCCGGCGCTGTGCGAATACTTCATGGGACGTTCGGCCGAGATGCAGGGCCTGCCACCGCGCGAAATCGGCGCGGACGCGATGGCCGCCTTGCAGGCCTATGGCTGGCCCGGCAACGTGCGCCAATTGCGCAACGTCATCGATTGGCTGCTGATCATGGCGGGGGGCGATACCGACAAGCCGCTGCACGCCGACATGCTGCCGCCGGAAATCGGCTCGATCACGCCCGCGGTGCTGAAGCTCGACAAGGGGACGGAGCTGATGTCCCTGGCCCTGCGCGACGCGCGCGAGATGTTCGAACGTGAGTATCTGATGTCCCAGCTCAACCGCTTTAACCGCAACATCAGCCGTACGGCGGAGTTCGTGGGCATGGAGCGGTCCGCCCTTCATCGCAAGCTGAAGAGCCTCGGCGTTCATGTTTCCGACCGGGTCGCCAAGGTCGTAACCGATGATCGCTAGAACCGGGGACTAGGCATGAAGGTGGTCATCTGCGGCGCCGGCCAGGTGGGGGCGAACATCGCCACCTATCTGGCCACCGAAAGCAATGACGTCACCGTCATCGATCAGTCGCCGCTGCTGATCCAGAAGATGTCCGACACGCTGGACGTGAAAGCGCTGGTTGGCCATGCCTCGACGCCGCCGGTGCTGGAGCGGGCAGGGGCGTCGGACGCCGATATGCTGATCGCCGTCACCCAGTCCGACGAGGTGAACATGGTGGCCTGCCAGGTCGCCCATTCGCTGTTCAACGTACCGACCAAAATCGCCCGGGTACGCAACCAGGCCTATCTGGACAATGTCTGGGCCGACATGTTCAGCCGCGAAAACATGCCGATCGACGTCATCATCTCGCCGGAGATGGAGGTCGCGTACGCCGTGGCGCGCAGGCTGCAGGTGCCGGGCGCGTTTGACATGATTCCGCTGGCCGACGGCAAGGTCCGGCTGATCGGCGTCATCTGCGGCGAGGATTGCCCGATCATCCACACGCCGCTGCGGCAACTGACCAGCCTGTTCCCCGACCTGCAGATCGAGATCCTGGCGATCGTGCGCGACGAAAAACCGATCGTGCCCGACAGCGACGATCAAATGTTTGCCGGCGACGAGGTCTATTTCGTGGTCGCCGCCGATCACGTGGCCCGTGCCATGGCGGCGTTTGGGCACGAAGAGCCCGAGGCGCGGCGCATCATCATCGTCGGCGGCGGCAATATCGGGCTCAGCCTGGCCGAGGAAATCGAGGCCCATCACCCAGGCGTCACCGTGCGCATTATCGAGCACAATGTCGACCGCGCCGCAGCCATTGCCGGACGCCTGAACCGGACGACGGTCCTGCAAGGGGATGCGCTGGACCCCGAGATCCTGGAAGAGGCCGGTGTCGGCCTGGCGGAGATCATCGTCACGGTCACCAACGACGATGAGGCCAACATCCTGTCCTCGCTGTTGGCCAAGCGCTATGGCTGTCAGCGGGCCGTGACGCTGATCAACAAGAACACCTATGGGCCGTTGATCAGAACCTTGGGCATCGACGCTGTCGTCAGCCCGCGCGCCATCACCGCCTCGACCATCCTTCAGCATGTGCGCATGGGGCGCATCAAGTCCGTCCATTCCCTGCGCGACGGGTTCGCCGAGGTGATCGAGGCCGAGGCCTTGGAAACGTCGCCGCTGGTCGGCAAGCCGATCCGGGACGTCAGGCTGCCGCCGGAGGTGATCGTCGGCGCAATCGTGCGCGAGGACGAGGTCATCATCGCCCGGCCCAGCAGTGTGGTCCAGCCGCACGACCGGGTGATCCTGCTTGCTGGTGCCAAATCGGTGCGCAAGATCGAGAAGATGTTTGCCGTTCGGCTGGAGTTCTTTTAGAGCCTGTCCCCAGCCACCGTCGCAACCGCGACGCCAATCCCGAGACCCGGAGAGCATGCGCAATGCCCCGCTACGCCTATGTAAACGGCCAGTATCTGCCGCACCGCGACGCGATGGTGCATGTCGAGGATCGCGGCTTTCAATTCGCCGATGGCGTCTATGAGGTCGTGACCGTGCAGGACGGCCGCCTGGTCGACGAAGAGGGCCATCTGAACCGGCTGAACCGATCCCTTAGCGAGCTGCAGATGGCCTCGCCGTTGGCGTCGCGCGTGGCCCTGGAACTGGTCATGCGCACGCTGATCAGGCGCAACGGCGTGGTCAATGGCATCATCTATCTGCAGGTGACGCGCGGCGTCGCACCCCGTGACTTTCGCTATCCGAGCCGGACCAAACCGACCCTGGTCATGACCACGCGGCACATGGACCTCAATCCGGTCGCGCGGCTGGAACGCGGCGTAGCCGTGATCACGATCCCAGATATTCGATGGAAACGCCGTGACATCAAGTCAGTCGCACTTCTTCCTCAGGCAATGGGTAAGCAAATGGCTGCCGAGGCCGGTGCCTTTGAAGGCTGGATGGTCGACGATGACGGCACGATCACCGAGGGCTGTTCGTCCAATGCCTGGATCGTGACTAGCGACGATGTGCTGGTGACCCGAGAGCCGACGACCAGAATCCTGAACGGCATCACGCGCCAGTCGGTTCTGCGTCTTGCCGCGGACGAGGGCATCGGGTTCGAGGAACGGCCTTTTTCGGTTGCCGAGGCCTATGCGGCCAAGGAGGCCTTTCTGACCAGCGCGACGACCTATGTCACGCCGGTCACCCGCATCGACGCCGAAACGATCGGCGACGGCCTGCCTGGGCGGCTGGCGCGGCGCCTGCATCAAGCCTATTGGGATTACGCCACCGGCGATCACGTGGAATTGCAAGCGGCAAAAGGACCCTAGCCGCTGGCCAAGTCGGGTGCGCTGCACCATATAGCTGGGCGACGGCTGCCAGCACCACCATCAAGAACGCCCACCAGCTGGAACATCGATCGGCGCCTCCGGTCGGTGCGGGTTCCAAAAAAATGAAAAGGCACAACCGAATGTCTGAAAAGTCACAAAGCGTGCAGGATGTGTTTTTGAACAACATCCGCAAAAACAAGATGCCGGTGACCATTTTCTTAGTGAATGGCGTCAAACTTCAAGGCATCGTGACCTGGTTCGACAACTTCTCCGTCCTGTTGCGGCGGGATGCCCACAGCCAGTTGGTCTACAAGCACGCGATTTCCACGATCATGCCCGCACAACCCATCCAACTCTACGAAGCCGGCAAGGAAGACGCTTGAGCGAGGTCAACGGCCAGCCTGACCACGAAAGCGGGTCCGCGCCGGCCAGCGCACGCGCGGTCGCTATTCACCCGGTCCTGACGGCAGCGCCGTCCGGACGCCGGTCGGCCGAGGCGCGCCTTGACGAAGCCGTCGGTTTGGCCTTGGCCATTGACCTGGAGGTGGTGGCCAGCCGGCTTGTCAGGGTAAGCCGGATGCAGCCCGCCACCCTGATCGGCGGTGGTGCGATTGAGCAGTTGAAGGACGAGATCGAGGCGTCGTCGGCCGAGTTGCTGGTCGTCGATGCCGCGTTGACGCCGGTTCAGCAGCGCAATCTGGAACGCCGCTGCCATTGCAAGGTGATCGATCGGACCGGCCTGATCCTGGAGATCTTCGGCCGTCGCGCGCGCACCAAGGAAGGCCAGCTTCAGGTTGAGCTCGCCCACCTCAGCTATCAGCGGTCGCGCCTGGTGCGGTCCTGGACCCACCTGGAACGCCAGCGCGGCGGGGCCGGTTTTATGGGCGGCCCCGGCGAAAGCCAGATCGAGTTGGACCGGCGCCTGATTGACGAGCGCATCGTTCGGCTGAAGCAGGATCTGGAGGCTGTGCGCCGGACCCGGTCGCTGCATCGTGGCGCCCGGGCACGTGTGCCTTATCCGGTGGTCGCGCTGGTCGGTTACACCAACGCCGGTAAATCCACCCTGTTCAATCGGCTGACCCAGGCCGACGTGCGGGCGCAAGACCTGCTGTTCGCGACGCTCGACCCGACCATGCGATCGCTGGACCTGCCGGGCGGTACCAAGGCGATCCTGTCCGACACGGTTGGCTTCATCTCCGACCTGCCGACGGCGCTGGTCGCCGCGTTCCGGGCGACCTTGGAAGAGGTTCAGTCCGCTGACCTGATCCTGCATGTCCGAGACGTTGCCCATCCGGACAGCGAGGCCCAGCGGGATGACGTGAACGCCGTGCTGGCCGAACTGGGCATCGAGGCCGACCGGGATCGCCGGGTGGTCGAGGTGTTGAACAAGATCGATCTGCTGTCGGCTGAAGACGCGGCGGACATCCAGGTCGCTTCGGCCGGGCGAAACGGCGCCAAGACGGCGCCAATCGGCGTTTCGGCATTGACCGGCGAGGGTTGTGACGCCCTGCTGACGACGATCGAAACCGCGCTGACGGCCAACCGGCAAACGGTCGAGGTTGCGCTCTCGTTTGCCGATGGTAAGACGATGGCGTGGCTGCATCGACATGGCACGGTGACGGGCCAGACCGATGACGGCGAAGAGACGCGCGTCACCGTAGCGTTGGACCCCGCCGATATCGCGCGTTTGGAACGGATGATCGACCGTCCGGTGGTGCCGGCATGACCGATTTGATCGACAAGGTCTCCCAAGAAATCGTCACCGTCTGCGGCGAGGAGATGCTGCCCCGGTTCCGGTCGCTGGATCCGTCCGAGGTCGGCTCAAAACACGGTGGCGACGTTGTCACGATCGTCGACACGATCTGCGAAAACCGGCTGACGGCGGCGCTGACGCAGCTTTTGCCGGGTTCCGTCACCGTGGGCGAGGAGGCGGTGGCCGCCGACCCGTCGGTCCTCGACAGGCTCGATAAGGACGGTGACGTCTGGCTGATCGACCCGCTGGACGGGACCAAGAACTTTGCCGAACACGTGCCGGACTTTGCCAGCATGGTCGCATTGCTACGCGATGGCGAGGTGATCGGCGGTTGGATTTATCTGCCGGTTTCAAACAGGCTGGCCGCCGCCGAGCGCGGTTCCGGCGTCCTCGTCGATGGCGAGGCACCGGTCTGGCCGCCCGAAAAACCGCTTAGCGAAATGGTCGGCCGGTTCAACATGCCGAAGGGCAGTGCCCGCCACCGTCGGCTGATGCCCGTTCAGCAGGCGATACGCGGCCGGACGTCGGTCGGTTGTGCCGGATCTGCCTATGTCGATCTGACGAGCGGCGCGATTGATTTCGTCATGATGAACAAGCTGCACCCCTGGGATCACGCGCCTGGCAGCCTGATGGTCGAAGAGGCCGGCGGCGTGGCGCGCTTGGCATCCGGCCGGCGCTACACGGTGGCGGAGCGGCAGGGGCCGATGATCGCGACCCATGGCGAAGAGCAATGGCAGACGATCGTCGACCTTTTGAGCAGCGCCGATCAGCCGAGCCCGATGGAGACTTAGGAACGCTCGTCGGCCTTGGTGGCCTGCCAAAGGGCCTCCATCTCGTCCAGCGTTGCCTCGGCAGGGGAATTGCCTGCAGCGGCCAGCCGATCCTCGACGGATCGAAAGCGCCGTTCGAACTTGGCATTGGCGTGCCTGAGCGCCGCGTCCGGATCGACCTCCAAACGCCGGGCCAGATTGACGGTCGCGAACAGCAGGTCGCCGATCTCGTCCTTCAGGCGCTCATTCGCCGCGCCGTCCGCCAGTTCGGCGCGCAGTTCACCGACCTCCTCCTCGATCTTGTCCAGGATCGGTGCCGGCCGGTCCCAATCGAAGCCGACGCGGGCGGCGCGTTTTTGCAGCTTCAAGGCCCGGGAGAGGGCGGGCAAGCCGGCGATCACGCCGTCAAGCGCACTTGGGCGGCGGCCTTCCTCTAAAGCCTTTTGATCGCGCTCGGTCGCCTTGTCGGCCTCCCACCGGCCGGTCATGGCCTCCGCCGTGGCGATTGTTTCATCGCCGAACACGTGCGGGTGGCGGCGCACCATCTTGTCGGCGACGTGCCGGGCGACGTCGCCGAAATCCCACCAGCCGCGCTCGCGCGCCATCTGGGCATAGAAGACGACCTGGAACAACAGGTCGCCAAGCTCGTCCTTGATGGCGTCGGGGGTGCCGTTCTCGATCGCGTCCGCGACCTCGTAGGCTTCCTCGATCGTATGCGGCGCGATGGTCGCGAAATCCTGCTCCAGATCCCACGGGCAGCCGCCCTCGGGATCGCGCAGGCGCGCCATTACGGCCAGCAGGTCGTTGATCGGGTTGGGATCGGGCTGGGGGGGCAGGGGGGTGTCGTCCATCGGCAACTCGGTTACTCGGTTCGGCTGCTCTCCATAACCTTAGCAGCAATGACCCATAAGGCATGGGCGCCTCGGCTCGAAAAGGCTTAGCCGACCGACCGCAGGTTGCGCACCGGACGGCCGGGCGAAAGTGTCGATGCCGCCGCCGCGATCGATTGGGCGTCGATGCCGTAATGGCGATAGAGATCGTCGACCGTGCCGGTCTGGCCGAAATGCTCCACACCGAGACCGACTGTGACGTGACCATGCACGCCGCCGAGCCACGCCAGCGTCGCCGGATGGCCGTCGATCACCGTGATGATCCGGCAATGGGATGGCAGGTCGGCCAGCAACCGGTCGATATGGCTGGTCGCGGCGGCCAGGCCGCGCTTGCGCGCCCGCTGGGCGGCATGCCAGCCGGCATTCAGCCGGTCTGCCGAGGTGATGGCGAGCACGCCGACATCGCGCCGGTCCTCGCCGATGATGCCGGCGGCCTCAATCGCCTCGGTCGCCACGACGCCTTGATAGGCGATGACGATCTCGCAGTTAGGGCCGGGCGGCCGCATCCAATAGGCGCCGTCGACGACCGCGCGCCGGAAATCGTCCGTCAGCGGCCGCTTGGGCTGTTCGATCGCCCGTGTCGACAGGCGCAGATAGACCGAGCCGCCGGTTTCATCGCGCAACCAGGTGCGCTCGTCCGGGTCGCCGCCGCCGTCGCGCTGCAGATAGTCGAAGGCCCAATCCATCTGAATCGCCAACTCGTCGACGAAGGCGGGCTCGAAAGTGGCCAGGCCATCCTGCGACAGGCCGATCAAGGGTGCGGCGATCGACTGATGGGCGCCGCCCTCGGGCGCCAGCGTGACGCCGGACGGTGTCGCCACCAAGAGGAAGCGGGCGTCCTGGTAACAGGCATAGTTCAGGGCATCGAGGCCGCGCGAGATGAACGGGTCATAGAGCGTGCCGATTGGGATCAGCCGCTCGCCGAACAGGGAATGGCTGAGGCCGGCAGCACCCAAGAGCAGGAACAGGTTCATCTCGGCAATGCCGAGTTCGACATGCTGGCCGTCCGGCGAAAAGCGCCATTTCTGGGCGCTGGGCACGCGCTCGTCGCGGAAGGTGTCGGCGATGTCGCTGAGGCCGAACAGGCCGCGCCGGTTGACCCAGGGGCCCAGATTGGTCGAGACGGTGACGTCGGGCGAGGTGGTCAGCACCCGTTCGGCCAGTTCGCTGTCCGTCTTGGCCAGCGCGTCCAGGATCTTGCCGAAGCCGGTCTGGGTCGAAATGGACGCGTCGGCGGGAACCTTGCAGTCCTGCGTCGGTATCCGCGCGGCCTGAAGCCGGCGCGTACCTTGCCGGTTGAACGGAACCTCCGCCAGAAAACGGCGCAGCGCTTCGGGCGAGGCATCGAGGCCAGCGAAAGCGTCCCATTCCTCGCCGTCGGCGATGCCCATCTCACGTTTGAACCCGGCCATCTGGTCGGGCGTCATCAGGCCGGCATGATTGTCCTTGTGGCCGGCAAGCGGGGTGCCCCAGCCCTTGACCGTGTAGGCCAGGAAGGCGACCGGGCGGTCATGGTCGATGCTCTCGAACGTTTCCAGGATGCTGGGCAGGCAATGACCGCCGAGATTGGCCATCAGACGCGCCAACTCGTCGTCCGACCGGCGGTCAAGCAGCGCCGTCACTGGCCCCTGGTCGCCGATCTCGTCCATCAGCCGGCTGCGCCAGGCGGCACCGCCCTGATACATCAGGGCCGAATAAAGCGAGTTGGGGCAGGCGTCGATCCATTCCCGCAGCCGCTCGCCGCCGGCCTCCGCGAACGCCGCGCGCTGCAGGGCGCCGTGCTTCAAGGTGACCACGTCCCAGCCGAAGGCCTCGAACGTGCTGGCGATGCGGCTGTAGAGGCCCTCGCGCACGACACCGTCCAGGCTTTGGCGGTTGTAGTCGATGATCCACCAGGTGTTGCGCAGCCCGTGCTTCCAGCCCTCGTGCAGGCACTCGAAGATATTGCCTTCGTCCAACTCCGCATCGCCCACCAGCGCGATCATGCGGCCCTCGTCGGTCGGCTTGGCCCAGGGCTTGGCGCGGACATAGTCCTGCACCAGCGAGGCAAAGGCGGTGATCGCCGCACCCAGACCGACCGAACCGGTCGAGAAATCGACGTCGTCGGTATCCTTGGTGCGGCTGGGATAGGACTGCGCGCCGCCATAGGCGCGAAACGCCTCAAGCTTGACGCGACTCTGATTGCCGAGCAGATACTGGATGGCGTGGAACACAGGCGAGGCATGGGGTTTCACCGCCACTCTGTCCTGCGGGCGCAGTACCGAGAGATAAAGCGCGGTCATCAGCGAGACCGACGAGGCGCAGGACGCCTGGTGGCCACCGACCTTCAGCCCGTCGGGCTTGGCGCGCAAATGGTTGGCGTTGTGGATCGTCCAGCAGGACAGCCACAATATCTTGCGCTCCAGTGCGGTGAGCGCGTCCAACCTGTCCATCCTAGCCCCCAGTCTTTCGCCCGATTTTGCCGACGCCCATGCATAGCAAAAATCGCGCGGCTTGTGCGTGGGTTCGATGGTCACGGCCGGGTTCCGCCGGGAAGAGGTGAGGGGGCTCACTATCGGCATGACTGGCGACATGACAGGCGCGGTCGCCTGTGCTATCGACCCGCCCCCCAAATCAAAACCCCTTCGTTCGACCGACCAGGTGAGTTGCGTCATGACGCACTGCGGCCTCGACTTCGGCACGTCCAACAGTGTCGTCGCCCATGCCGAGCGCGGGACCGTGTCCGTGCTCGAACTCGAACCGGGCAGGCGGGTGCTGCCGTCCGCCCTGTTCTTCGATGAGGAACTGGCCGAAACCGCGATCGGCTCGGAGGCGGTGGAACGCTATCTGGGCGGCAGCGAGGGCCGCCTGATGCGGGCGCTGAAATCCGTCCTCGGCTCCGACCTGATGAACAGTAAGACGCGCGTGCTGGGCCACAGCGTTTCGTTCACGGATATCCTGATCGGCTTTCACCGGGATTTGCGACGCCGGGCCGAAGCCGTCCTGGACCGGCCGATCACCCAAGCCGTCATCGGACGCCCGGTGCACTTTCACAACCGCGACCACGACGCGGATGCACGCGCGGCCGAAACGCTGGAAACGGTGGCCAGGGCGGCCGGGTATCAGGATATCGTCCTGCTGTTCGAACCCCTGGCCGCGGCGGTGGCCTTCGAAGCGACGGTCTCGCGCGAGACCCTGGTCATGGTCGCCGATCTGGGCGGCGGCACGTCCGACTTCTCGATCTCGCGCCTATCGCCGGACCGCCGGCGCTTGGCCGACCGGTCCTCAGACGTGCTCGCCGCCACGGGCCTGCGCCTCGGCGGCACCGATCTGGACCGGCGCCTGTCGCTGGCCGAGATCATGCCGCATCTCGGCCTCGGCAGCCGCCTGAAGGACCGGCGACTGACCGCGCCGAATTGGATTTACCAGAAACTCGTCACCTGGTCGGAGATCAACCAGCTTTACGCCCCGTCCATGCGGCCGGACCTGCAATGGCTGAAACTGAATGCCGGCGGCGACATCCGCATCGAGCGCCTGCTGAATGTCATCGCCGGCCGCCACGGCCATCGACTGGCCTCGGATGTCGAGACCGCCAAGATCACGCTCTCGGACCGGGAGAGGGCAGAGATCGCCGCCACCTATGCCGGCCTCGACACGCCAATTGCCATCAACAGACCCAAGCGTGATGCAGCATTCCGCGACGACCTGACACGCCTGACCGAAACGGCCGAGCAGTGCATCCGGCAAGCGGGCATCCAACCAGACCGCCTCGACGCCATCATGTTCACCGGCGGCACCAGCGCGATGTCGACAGTCCGCCAAGCCATCCAGCGCGCGGCCCCGTCGGCGGAACCGCTCGACTTCGACCGAATGGGCGCGGTCGGGCAGGGGTTGGCCCTGTCGGCGGAGCGGGTTTTTGGTCGCCGATAGCGTTGGAAGCTGCCGCGCAGGACAAGAAGCTGCATCTGCAGGTCAAGTTGGCGGAGAGTACCGTCACTGGCCGTTTTCGACTTCCGAACTGATAGAGGAGGCAGATCGACCGGCATTCCGTCAAGACCGAACGTTTCGGTTTGCCGCACGAAACCCGAATTCGACGGTGCCTGCTTGAGAGTTGCTGCGACCTGTCGAAACATGGCGACGTTGAATACACTAGCTCGAACAAACGGCGGACATTTCATTCATTTCTTCTGTGTGTTAATAAATGGTGTGAAGACCAAACACGACCGCCGCCTAGGCAGGGGATAGGAGGAGCGATGAAGTTACGAATTGGTCTCATGTGCGCCGCTCTGGCAGCAGTGCCTGCTGTTGCCGATGCGCAATTGTCAGACGGGCCACCTCGTGAGTTTGGCCTCTTCAATGCGGGCTTTGGAAACGCTGGTGTCGGTAACGTTGGCTATGGCAACACCGGCAACAACAATGTCGGCGTCGGCAATTCCGGCAACGGCAACGTCGGCGTTGGCAATACTGGCAACAACAACGTTGGCGTCGGCAATCTCGGCGACTTAAACACCGGTGTCGGTAACACCGGCGTGGGGAACGTCGGCGTTGGCAATACCGGTGACTTCAACACCGGTGACTTTAACTCCGGCGTAAGCAGTGCCGGGGGCCTCAACTTCCGTCTACTGGGGTCCAGAGACGGCGGCGTTGCAAGTGTCATTTCCAGTGGTAGGAGCTTTGGCGCGGGCGCCGACGAGCCCAGAGAGTTCGAAGACGGCTACTTCGGCTTTTAGCCATTTGCATTGTAGGGGTGTCGGCTACGTCTAAATAAGCAGTCAGTCGGATAATATATATTATGGAAAATCATGTGTCAGTCTTTACAAGCTGTGGCGAAGCTCTCTTTATTTCAGCCAGTTCGTCGCCACAGCTCGCAACTCGTATCAACCGCGCGGCGGTCCCGATGGACGGTTTCCGCGCGGTGGCGCCCCAACGCCTGGACCGCCGCTTAGCAATGGCTGGCGTTGGAAGCTGGCGTCGGCGGTACCGCTGACGCAGCGTGGGATGTACGGATAGGTTTCGGTCAGGAAGTACGCATAGGTGCCGTCGGGATGTTCCGGCGTTACCGTGAAGCGGCCGTTGCAGGCGTCGAGATCGCCTGAGCCTGCGACATACGCGAAATCCTCCACGAACGTGCCGTCATAGGCGCCGCCCGGCCCGTCTGGTCGTGTGCCCGACAGTAGCTGGTAGCTGCTGGTAAGCTCGACGATCGCGCTGGCCGCATTGCTGCCGTCGGCATAGCCATGGATCGAATAGACCGGAAATCCGTCGGCGGCATAGCCGACAAGCGCGGAATGCTCGGTGCCCGACGGGTCGCCGGCCAAGGCATCCGAGGTGCCGTGATAATGGTAGGTGCCGCCCGGTTGAACGTGGCCGTTGGCGTGATCGAGGCCGAGATTGCGGCCGCCGCCCAGCGCTTCATAACGCCAGCCTGACTGGCGGTCATTGTTCCAATACTCCGCCGTGCCTGGGTCAAACGGTACGCCGTTCAGCGCCACGCCGAAGACGCCGCGTACGATCGGCGTCGGCGCGTCAGCCACTTCAGGGGTTAGCGGCACACGAAAGACATGCTCTTGCTCGCTGATTTCGTGCGGATTTCCACGGTTCGGAAACTGTCCCGTATCGTGATCGGGAATGCCGTTCGACACGATGTAACGGTAGTCGGCATCGGTCGTGATCGAGACCTCATTGTGATCATCATGGGCGGCGGCGGGCATGCCGATTGCCAATGCAACGATGGCGGTCGTCAGCAGGGTTGATTTTCTCATCCGGGTCATCTCTATGCTGCGTGATCTATGACCCTTCAACGCGGCGGCGGCGAAAACCCGTCGCATCCCCGTCAACCGAGCCGAGAACACGTGTCACCGCACCCCCGCAGCCGCGCTGTATGGGGCTTGCAGATGAAAGGCGGATAGATGATCGGGGCGATCGACATTGCCATCGTGGGGCTCTATCTGGCGCTTGTCCTTGGTGTTGGGCTGTGGTCCGGCCGGCACCAGAGCACGCTGGAGGAGTACGCGGTCGTCCAGCGCTCGTTCGGGTCGCTGGTCATCTTCGCGACCATGGCGGCCTCGTTCATCGGCGGCGGCTTTTCCATGGGCATAGCGGAACGGGTGTTCGTCTTCGGCATCGCTAGCGTCATCGCGTTGTGGGGCTTCAGCCTGAAGGAAATCCTGGTCGCGACGGTGATCGCGCCGCGCATGGGCCGCTTTCCCGGTGCCATTTCCGTCGGCGACATCATGGCCACCACCTATGGCAAGCCTGGCCGGATCGTGACCGGCCTGTTCGGCATGATCCTGTGTGCCGGCATTGTCGGGGCGCAGGTCGGCGCCATCGGCTACGTCTTCAACGTCTTCTTAGGCCTGGACCAGCTCTGGGGTATCGCCATCGGATGCGGCATCGTGATCGCCTACACGACCTTGAGCGGCATGCGCGGCGTGGTGATCACCGACCTGTTTCAGTTCGCCATCCTCGCGATCGGCATCCCCCTCACCCTGGTCTTCGGCATCATCCATATCGGCGGCTTCGATGCCCTGGCGGCCGGCCACCCGCTTGACCGGTTGGAGATCCCCGGCCCGCACTACACCTGGCTGGGCCTGATCACCCTGTTCTTGGTCTTCGCGCTCGGCGAAACGCTGGTTCCGCCTTACCTTCAGCGGCTGTGCCTGTCGCGCGACCCGAAACGCGCGGCACGCGGCACGCTGTTTTCCGGCCTGTTCTCGATCCCGTTTTTTGCCATTGCCGGTGCCATCGGCCTGGTTGCCGTGGCGATCGATCCGACGCTGGACGGCAACCAGTCCCTGCCCCATGTCGCGGTCACCGTACTGCCGCCCGTGGTGAAAGGCCTGGTGGTGGCGGCCGTCATCGCCATCGTCATGTCATCGGCGGACTCGTTCCTGAACTCCGCGTCCATCGCCTTCGTGAACGATATCGTGCGGCCGCTGAGACAGGCGCCGCTGGGCGAAGCGGCCGGGCTCAGGCTCGCCCGCATCGCGACACTGGTGATCGGCCTGGCGTCGGTCGGCTTTGCAGTTTCGATCGCGAGTATTCTCGACATTCTGATCTACGCCTACACCTACTGGGCGCCGGTTGTCCTCGTGCCGCTGGTCGCTACCATTCTCGGCTGGCGTAAGGGGACGGCCGCCTTTCTGGTCGCCGCCGGTGCCGGGCTCGCCTGTGCAATTGTCTGGAACGACGTGCTCGGCCAACCGGCGGCGGTCGAGGGCATCATCATCGGTGTTTTGGCGAACCTGATCTGCTTCACCGTGATGCCGCGCGCACGGGCGGTTCCGGCAGAGGCCTAGAACTCCAGCACCAGCCCGTCATGGGCGGGCGCGACGCCGTCCGGCAGCATGCCGACGAGCCGGTCGTAATCCATCGTGTGGTTCATGTGGGTCAGATAGGCCCGGCGCGGCTTCAACCGGTCGATCCAGGACAGGGTCAGATCCAGATGCGCGTGGCTGGGGTGCGGCGCCTCGCGCGCGGCGTCGACCACCCAGGTGTCGATGCCCTCTAGAATCTCGAATGCAGAGTCGTCCAGGGCCACGACATCGGTTGAGTAGCCAAACGGGCCAAAGCGGAAGCCAAGGGTGTTGGAATAGCCGTGATTCTGAGTGAACGGGATCACCGGGATGTCGCCAATATGAAACGGCCCATCGATCAGCACGGGTTGCAGCAAGGGGCTGTATATGCCCCGGTCCATGGTGATGCTGGCCATCAGGTAGCCGAAGCGTGCCTCAAGGATCTTCAGCGTGGCGGCGTCGGCATAGGCCGGCAAAAGGTCCTCCGCGCCGAAGCGCAGTGGCCGGATGTCGTCGGCGCCATGCACGTGGTCGGCATGGGCATGGGTGTAGACAATGGCGTCGAGCCGGGTCACGCCGGCATCCAAGAGCTGTTGCCGACAGTCCGGCGCGGTGTCCACCAGCACGACGGTATTGGCCGTTTGAAGCAGAATGGATGGCCGCAGGCGCTTGTTCTTCGGGTTCGACGGGTCGCAGGTGCCCCAATTGCCGCCAACCAGCGGTACGCCCAGCGAGCCGCCGCAGCCCAGAATGGTGACCTTCAAACCAGTAGGGGCGACCGTCATGTTCAGGCGGCAATATCGGCCGGCGTCGGCACTTTATTGAACAATGTCAGATAGTTGTCGGTCGTTGCTCGGGCGAGTTCCGTCATCGTGACGCCCTTGACCTGGGCCATAACCTGGGCCGTGTGGACGACATAGGACGGCTCGTTGGGTTTGCCGCGCTTGGGCACGGGCGCCAGATAGGGCGCGTCTGTCTCCACCAGCAACCGGTCCAGCGGCAGGTCGCGAACGATCTCTCGCAATTCCTCGGACCGTTTGAAGGTCAGGATGCCCGACAGAGAGACATAGAATCCAAAACCCACAGCCTCTTCAGCGAGTTGCCGGCTGCTGCTAAAGCAATGGATAACGCCGCGCAACGGCTTGTCACCGCCCTGCCCCGCACCGCCTTCGCGCAACAGGCGCAGCGTTTCGGCGTCGGCATCGCGCGTATGCACGATCAGCGGCAGCCCGGTTTCCCGCGCGGCCGCCATGTGGGTGCGAAAGCTGGCCTCCTGTGCCGGCCGCGGGCTGTTGTCGTAGTAGAAGTCCAAGCCGGTTTCGCCGATGCCCACCACCTTCGGGTGGCGCGTGATCTCGATCAGGCGATCGACCGTGAGATTTGCCGCGCTGCTCGCCTCGTGGGGGTGAACGCCGACCGCGAGATGGACGTCGTTGAACCGCGACACGAATTCAAGATTGCGCTGCAGCCGGTCGACATTGGTGCAGATGGCCAGCAGGCGGCCAACGCCAGCCGCCCGCGCGCGTTCCACCACGCCATCCAGATCCTCGGCCAACTGTGGGAAATCGAGATGGCAATGGCTGTCAACCAGCATCGGCCGCCTCATCTTCCTCCACGAAGCGGGGAAACACGCCGGCCGGCTTGGGCAGCGCCGTTCCCGGTGTTAGGGCCCCTGCCCCGCCCAAGCTGGCGAAACTTCGGGCACCCTCGGCGACGCTGAGCTGATCCAGCATGGCCGACATGGCATCCGGCATCACAGGCTGGGTCAAGATCGCCACATGGCGCACGGTTTCGGCGAGCACGTAGAGCACGGTGTTCATACGCGCCGGGTCGGTCTTGCGCAGCACCCACGGCGCCTGCTCGTCGACATAGCGGTTGGCGTCGCCGATCACCGACCAGATCACTTCCAGCCCACGGTGGAAGGCCTGAACGTCGAAGTGCTCGGCAACGCGATCGCGTAAGCCGGCCGCAGCGGCCAACAACGTCTCGTCGGCCTCCGTATACGCACCTGGCGTCGGCACCGCGCCGCCGCAGTTCTTGGCGATCATGCTAAGCACGCGCTGGGCCAGATTGCCGAGATCGTTGGCCAGATCGCCATTGATGCGGCCGACCATGGCCTCGTGGCTGATATAGCCATCGCTGCCGAACGGCACCTCGCGCATCAGGAAATAGCGGGTCTGGTCCAGCCCGTAGCGCTCCTTCAGGTCATAGGGCGAGACCACGTTGCCCAGCGACTTCGACATCTTCTCACCGCGATTGAGCAGCCAGCCATGGGCGAAGACGCGGCGCGGCGGTTTCAGCCCGGCGCTCATCAAAAAGGCCGGCCAGTAGACGGCGTGAAAGCGCAGAATGTCCTTGCCGATCATGTGCAGATCGGCCGGCCAGAAGTTGCGATAGTTGTCGCTGTCCGTGTCCGGATAGCCGATGGCGGTGATGTAGTTGGTCAGCGCGTCCAGCCAGACATACATGACGTGAGCGGGATCGTCCGGAACCGGAATGCCCCAGTCAAAGGTGGTGCGGCTGATGGACAAATCCTTCAGGCCCGAGCGCACGAAGCTGATCACCTCGTTGCGCCTCGTTTCCGGCAGGATGAAGTCGGGGTGGGCGTCGTAGAACTCAAGCAGCCGGTCGCCCCATTCCGATAGGCGGAAGAAATAGCTCGGCTCTTCGACCCAGCGCACTTCCGCGCCGGAGGGAGCCAGCTTCTTGCCGTCCTTCTCCGTCAACTCGTCCTCGGTGAAGAACGCCTCGTCGCGTACCGAATACCAGCCGGCATAGCTGTCGAGATAGATATCGCCCTTGTCGCGCATCGCGCGCCAGATCGTCTGCGAGGCCGTATGATGGCGCGCCTCTGTCGTGCGGATGAAGTCGTCGGTCGAATAGTTCATCGCCGGCGCCAGATCGCGGAAGTTCTGGCTGACCCGATCACAGAATTCCAGCGGCGGGATGCCGGCTTTCTCGGCCGATTCCTGCACCTTCTGGCCATGTTCGTCTGTGCCGGTCAGAAAGAACACCGCGTAACCGTCCAGCCGCTTGAACCGGGCTAGCACGTCGCAGGCGAGCGTCGTGTAGGCATGGCCGATATGGGGCTTGTCATTGACGTAATAGATCGGCGTCGTGAGGTAATAGTGCTTGTCGGCGGCCATCGATCGGTTCCGTTACGCCCGGACCGCAGCCTCAAGCGTTAAAAAAGTCTGCACAAGTGTCTGTTTTCGGTCGAGGTTCGCGGCCTCGGTCCGGGCAAACAGGCGGCCGGTCTTTTCCCACACAGCCAACCAGCGATCAAGCCCGGCCAGCGACGCCAGCCGTTGGGTCAGGGTTGCTTCTTCCTCAAGCACCGGCTCCGGCAGCGCACCGCGTGCCTGGGCGCGGACGAAGCGGCCCAGCCACCACATCATCAAGTCCGCCGTCAGGCGATAGGCCGGTTCGTTGGCTGCTGGCGCCAAACCGTCGCCAAATCTGTAAACAGCCTGCCAGTTCAGATTGGGCAACTCTGCCATCAAGGCCAGCAGCGCGCGATAGCTGTCCAGCGCCTCGGCGTTGGCCAGCGCCATGGCCCGTCCGATCGATCCATCGGCAAGTTTGGCCAACAACGGCGCCTCACCCGCCTTGTCGGCCGGCAATTCGTCAGACAGAAAGGCCGCCACCGTCTGTTCCGGCAACGGCTCCAGCATCAGAAGGCGGCAGCGGGACCGGATAGTCGGCAGCATGGCGCCCGGATTGTCCGCGATCAGTAGAATGACCGCGTGATCCGGTGGTTCTTCGAGAGTCTTCAGCAAGGCGTTGGCGCCGCTGCGGTTGAGCGTGTGGGCGTCCTCCACGATGACGATGCGCCAGCCGCCTTCCGCCGCCGTCAGGCCCAGGAACGGCCCGATCTTGCGGATCGCATCGACCGGCAGGTCCTTCGGCACGCGTCCGGATTTGGGATCGGGCATGCGCCGGACGCTCAACAGGTCGGCATGGCCGCCGGCGGCGACGCGGCGAAAAACCGGATGATCGGACGGGAGCGCCAAACCCGGCTCGCTGCGCGGTCCGGCCAACAGGGATCGGGCAAACCGATACGCCAGGGTCGCCTTGCCGACACCCGAAGGCCCGCCGATCAGCCAGGCGTGGGCTAAACGACCGCTGTTGGCCGCCGCGGCGAGTGCGCTTTCGGCTGCTTCATGGCCGACGAAGTTCGGCCGCTGCCATGGTGATTCTATATCCACAATATCAATGTTTTATAGTCAATTTCTGAAGCAGAATCTTGATTTCATCCGCGATCTCATCGACAGGGCGCATGGCGTTGATAACTCTGCATCGGTCCGGATCGGCCTCTGCGATCGCCAGAAACCCGTCGCGCAGGCGTCGATGGAAGTCGAGGCCCATGCGTTCGTATCGATGCTCGCTGCCTGATCGTTCACCCGCGCGTTTCAGCCCCTGCTCAACCGGCAGGTCCAAGACAATCGTCAAGTCCGGCCAGGCGCCGTCGATCGTGAGGTCGGCGAGCTGGCGCACGGGTGCCTCGCCGAGCCCATGGCCATAGCCCTGATAGGCCAGCGTGCTGTCGACGAAACGGTCGCACAACACCCAACGCCCCTCGGCCAGCGCCGGGGCGATAACTGTTCGCACGTGATCCCGTCTGGCGGCGAAATGGAGCAGCATTTCGGTAACCGCGTCCCATCGTCCGGGTTCACCCTCGACCAGCAATTGCCGGATCTGCTCGGCACCGGGCGAGCCGCCTGGCTCCCGCGTGACCACGGGGTCAATCTGGCGATCCTTAAGAAAGCTGGCCGCGCGCGCGATCTGGGTCGACTTGCCAGCCCCTTCGCCGCCCTCGAACGTGATGAAGCGGCCACGCCGGTTCGTTGTGCCCGCCTCGTTCGTCATGCGTGAGACACTAATTGCTGACGCCGCCAACCAACCCGCCGACCCCGCTGATAATGCGGCCGAAGAAGCCCTGTTCGGCAACGTTGGCGCCGGCGACCAGCGGCACGTCGCGGTCGGGGATACCGGGCACGCGGATGGTCAAGCTGCCCAGGGCATCGCCCGCGGCAATCGGCGCCGGCAGCGGGCCATCCCAGCTTGCCACCACCTCAACGTCGCCGGACGCGCCCCGGGCCAGGGTCATGCTCAGATCATCCGCGACGACAAGCGGTACATCGGCCGGGTCGCCTTGCCAGACGTTTGCGACCGTCACCGTTTCGCCGGCATCGAACAGGTGCACGGCGTCGAACTCGCGAAAGGCCCATTCCAACAGCCGCCCGGCCTCGTCAGCTCGCGCCTGGGCACTTTCCAGCCCATTCACCACCACGATGATGCGCCTGCCGTTGCGTTCCGCCGATCCGGTGAGGCCGTAGCCTGCCTCCGACGTGTGGCCGGTCTTCAAGCCGTCCGCGCCGAGGTCGCGGTAGAGCAGCGGATTGCGGTTGCCCTGGGTGATGTCATTCCAGGTGAATTCGAGCTCGGAATAGTAATGATAATACTGGGGAAAATCGGAGATGAGCCGCTGGGCCAGCAAGGCCAGATCGTGCGCGGTCGAATAATGGTCGGGGTCCGGCAATCCCGTCGAGTTCATGAAATTGCTGTCAGCCATGCCCAACTCATGCGCCCGTTCCGTCATCTGCCGGGCAAACCCCTCCTCGGTGCCGCCAAGCGCCTCGGCAAGGGCGATCGCGGAGTCGTTGCCGGACTGGACGATGACACCGCGGATCAGGTCTTCCACCGGCACTTGATCGCCAACCTCGATGAACATGCGGCTGCCCTCGACACGCCAGGCGCGCTCGCTCACCGGCACCAGGTCGTCGAGGGACAGGCGTCCCTGGTCCAACGCCTCGAAGACCATGTACATGGTCATGATCTTGCTCATGGACGCCGTCGGCATCCGCTCGTCGGCGTTGTGTTCCAACAGCACCGTATCGGTCGTCGCATCGATGATCAGCGCTTCTCGTGCTGTCGTCTCAATGGTTTGTGCGAGTGCAGTCGCACCGAAGAAGCCGGTTGCTAACAGCACGACAAGCAGTGACTTGCCGAGACGTTGAAGACTGATTGTGGAAAGGGTCATGGTCGCGCCGTTCATGCGGAATCGGTTCGGTCGATGCTGTTAGCGATAGTATCGCCGGATGGCCGCAAAGAGGCAACGCGCACCCTGTGGGCCGGCGACAGCGCGCACTGGCCCAGGCGGCATCGGGTCAAAGGAATCGGTGTAACGGGACTGACGTGCGGGATTGCCGCGCGCTGTCGCAAAAACTTCAATTGGCAGCGCGTTGGATTTGCTAGCTTTTCGACCCGTTGCCAAGCCCGAGCCCGCGCGAGACAGACCATGTATGAGAGCATTCGACCGGCCGATCTGCTCGACCTTTTGGCCGGACAAGATGAGCAGGACTTGCGGTCCTATCTGGCATCCAAGAAGGCTGCGGACATTGTCGATGCGATCGAGCATCTTCGCGGCCGCCAGGTTCGGACCGTTCTCGCGGCGCTTGACGGTGCGCAGAAGGCCGAGACCTTTGCCGGTCTGGACATCGATCTGCAGTTGGGCGTTGCCGAGCGGCTGGATACCCAACGGCTCGGGGATTTGCTGGCAAGCATGCCGGCCGACGATGCCGCGCGCCTCTTGAGCCGTTTAGGCCGTCGCCGCCGTGAGTCTGTCCTGGCGGGCTTCGACCGCGCCGAGCGCGAAGCCATCGCGGCCCACGCCACCTACGGTGCGGAATCGGCCGGCGCCTACGCCTCTCCACGATACGCGGTGTTGACGCCTGAGATGTCTGCGGCCGATGCGCTGGCGCGGCTGAGGGCCGAAGCGACCCAGGCCGAAACCGTCTACGACGCCTATGTCTTGGACGATGATCGGCGATTGGTGGGTGTTGTCGAACTGTCGCGGCTGTTGACGGCACAGCCGAAGGTCCCGGTTTCGGATGTGATGGAGCGGGGCTTCGTCTCCGCGTCCGCCGATGAAGACCGCGAGCCCGCGGCAGAGCGTTTGCGGAAGTACGGTCTGCTGTCCCTGCCCGTCTTGACTGAAGAGGGCGCGCTTGTCGGCATCATGACACCGCGGGATGCCGATGAGATTCTTGAGGAGGAGTTGCGCGAGGACGCTGACCGGTTTGTTGCCCTTACCGACGCACCGGTCGAAGTGCCCTATATGCGCCAGTCGGTGCTGGTGCATTTTCGCCGGCGCGTCGGCTGGGTGCTCAGCCTGGCGGCCGTGGGGTTGATCTCGGGTTACATCCTGCACGTCTATGAAGACGTGATCGCCGCGCTGGTCATTCTGGCGCTTTACATCCCGACTATCGCGGACTCCGGCGGCAATGTCGGAACCCAGTCATCCAGTCTGATCGTGCGCGGCCTCGCTCTGGGCGACGTGCGGCTGCGCGATACGGGCCGCATTCTGGCCAAGGAGTTTGCGGTCGCCTTGTTGCTGGCCGGCGTTCTGTTCCTGTTCGCGCTCTTGAAGGTTCTGTTCCTGTCCAACGCCAGCGACGTTCCGGCCAACATCACACTGCTGAATGTTGGCCTCGCCGTCGGCATCGCGATCGCCATTCAGGTGGTCGTTGCCACCCTTGTGGGCGCCATGCTGCCCTTGGGCGCGCGGCTGATGCGGCAGGACCCGGCGCTGGTTTCGGGCCCCGCGCTGACCACTCTGGTCGATATCACGGGGCTGTTCATCTATTTCCAGGTCTGCACCCTGCTTCTTGGCCTGCGGTGAGGCCGAGCAGAGCGCGTTAAAGAACCGCTGGTCGCCAGCTCAGCACCTCGACACGCACCGGCACGATGCCGGCGTCGATGAAGTCCAGCCTCTCCGCCGCCTCCTCCGATACGTCGATGACGAGGTTCTCGCTGACCGGCCCGCGATCGTTCACCCGCAGGATGACGCTTTCGCGGTTGTTCAGGTTGGTGACACGCACAAAGCTTGGAAGCGGCAGATCACGATGCGCGGCGGTCATTTCCTCCCGGTCGAAGACCTCACCGCTGGCGGTCAGGCGACCGTGGAAACCCGGCCCATACCAAGAGGCCATGCCGTGTTCGACGGACAGGACCGGATCGACATCAGGGACATTGAGCGACGCCGTTTGGACCGGTACCGGCTCCTGAACCTCGCTGGTTACACAGGCGCCCAAAGCAAAGGCCGTCATGGCCAGGGCGATGGTTGACATCCATCGACGTGTCATTGTGCTCTCCCGTTCATACGTGCGGCCGCCACGCTTCGGCGATAGATCGCCGGCGGCCGTTAAGCTGCTATGGATGTGTGCCGTCGGACCGACGGCAAATGACGAAGCGGTTAACGTGCCGAAAACGTCGCGGGATTACCACGGAAATGCCGCCAAAATTGGGCGAAACCTCCGACAAATGGTGCGATCCTCGCCTTTAACTCATGGTTTTCGCCATCAATCGGAACAAGAAGGAAACCCGATCCGTGAATGCCCGACACTCGCTTCGCCTCCTGATCGGCGCCAGCAGCCTGGCGTTGACCGTCTCGCTTTCCGGTGCACTGCCCGCCTTCGCGCAGGAAACCACGCCGGATGCCGGCGGCCTCGATCTGCAACGGGTCATGCTGTCCACCGGCGGCGTCGGTTACTTCGAGTATGCTGCAGAGGTGGTCGGCGATGCCGACCTCAGCCTCGAAGTCCGGCTCGACCAGGTCGACGACATCCTAAAGAGCATCGTCGTCTATGACGACAGCGGCCGCGTCGGAGATATCAACCTGCCCGGGCGCGAGCCGCTGGGCGAGGTCTTCCGCGAGATGCCGTTCGGCCCGGGTGCCTTGTCCTCACCTGTCGATCTCTTAAACGCACTGAGGGGGGCGGAGATCGAGACCACCGGGCCGCGCGGCCTTTCCGGCCGCATCGTCTCGGTCAACGCCGAAACCAGCGTGACGGAAAACGGGGTTGCCCAAACGGTGCATCGGGTCAGCGTGATGACCGGCGATGGGTTGCGCCAGTTGATCCTGGAGGAAACCAACGCCATCCAGTTCTCCGACCCGACGCTTCAGGATCAGATCAACACGGCGCTGGCTGCGTTGGCGGCCAACAACCAGCAGGATCGTCGGCGCCTGTCGATCAACCTGCCGGGTGAAGGCCCGCGCACGGTCCACGTCGCCTATGTGGTCGAGGTACCCCTGTGGAAGAGCGCCTATCGCCTGACTCTGGGCGAGGACGGTGCGCCGTCGGACCTGCAGGGTTGGGCAGTGATCGAGAATCTCAGTGGCGAGGATTGGGTCGATGTCGACCTTTCTGTCGCATCGGGCAACCCGGTCACATTTCGCCAGGCGCTTTACGACGCCTATTTCGTCGACCGGCCGATCATTCCGGTCGAGGTCTTGGGCCGCCTTTTGCCACCGGTTGACCAGGGCGGCATAGGGCTGCAGCCGCCATCACCGGCGCCGATGATCGAAATGCTGGAATCCGAGGCGGAAGACAGGGTGCGCGACGGCGCATTCGCGCCGCTGGCGGGTGCGGTGGCGAGCGTTGCCTCGGATCTGGCTCCGACACCGCGCCGCGCCGAGATGCTGGCGGCGGAGAGCACGCAGGCCGCCACCCAGGTGCTGTTCCGTTTCCCCGAGCCGGTCAGCGTCGAGAGCGGCCATTCGCTGCTGCTGCCGATCATCAGCCGCGCGCAGCCGACCGAACGGCCCCTGCTCTACCAGCCGCAAACGAACGCGATCCATCCGCTGGCGACCGTTCGCCTGGAGAATGAGGGCAACAGCGGCCTGCCGCCCGGCATCCTGACCCTTTACGAACGCGATGGGGCCAGCGGACTGGTCAGCTATCTGGGTGACGCCCGGCTCGCGACCTTGCCCCAGGGCGATTCCCGGCTGGTGGCCTATGCGCTGGACGAGGCGGTGACGGTCGACCGTGAGGACCGTCAGAGCGAAAATGTCATCCAGGCCAGCATTGCCGACGGCGTGTTGCGCCAGACGGTGCTGCAGCGCCAGGTCACCCAATACATCATCGAGGGCGACGCCAACCACGACCGCACCGTGATCTTGGAGCATCCGAGGCTCGGCGGCTACGAGTTGGCCGATATCGATGCTGCGAGGGTCGAACTGGCGCCGACCGCCTATCGCATCTCGGTCGAGGTGCCGGCCGGCGCCACCGTGACCGAGGAGGTTGTGCTGGAGCGCGAGGGTTTCCAGCGTGTCGAGATCGCCACCCTGGGCGCGGAACAGATCGCCTTCTACGCCAGTTCGACCCGTCTGTCGGATGAGCTGCGCGCCGTCTTTGCCGACCTGGCCGAACGGGTGCGCGCGGTGGAGGAACAGGAGGCCGGCGTCCGGCGCACCTCGGTTCAGATCGACGAGATCGTGCGCGACCAGGCCAGGCTGCGCGAGAACCTGTCCGTGGTGCCGGCCGACAGCGACCTGTTCCAGCGTTATATGGCCAACCTGTCGGCCCAGGAAGACACGCTGGAAGGCCTGACCGATGTGTTGGCCCAGCAACGCAATGCCGCGGAAGCGGCCCGCCGCGCGCTGGCCGACTACATCAACAGCCTGTCGACCTGACCGGGCATCGCGATCCGCTTGATCCGTTAGACCCGGCAATCGCAAAGGCCCGCTTTACCGCCCCGGCCGGGAATGGTAGAGCGGGCCTGCCCTTGCGGATGGGTGGCCGAGCGGTTGAAGGCACCGGTCTTGAAAACCGGCAGGCGGGCGACCGTCTCGTGGGTTCGAATCCCACCCCATCCGCCATTCCTTTTGTGGTCCGATCCAGATCGATGCGGTTTCTCGCCAGCCGCCGCAAGCGGGTGTCGCGTCAGACGCCTGCCGCCTCTCCAACGCGACCCAGCGCCTCTTCCAAACCGCGTTGGAACAAATCAGGATGGTCGAGATTAGTGAAATGACCGACGCCGGGCAAATCGATTACATGAAAGTTCGATTTGTGTTTCAATGCCTTAATCGAAGGATCGAGATGGCGGTTGATATCGGTATCGCGCGCACCGCGCAGTACGATGAGTTGACCTTCGAACGCCTGCGCGACGTCCAGGCGGTCGAAGACGTAAATCTGACGATCGATGAAATGCATCACTTCGCGGGACGCATTGGCGTACATTTCTTCGACGAGTGGACGCATGTATTTGTTGGTCGTTGCGTGGCGCGCAATGACTCTCGGCAGGCGGCGACCCAACAGATAGTACATGGCGAACTTGGTCCAAACCACCAGCGGCGACAGTTTGAATTTGTAGGCGGTCCCGCAGGTGATCAGCGACCGCAACAGGTCAGGGTGTGTCCGGGAGATTTCAAGACCAATCATGCCACCTAGGGAGTTGCCGAGAAAGTCGACGCGATCAAAGCCACAGTGCTCAATAACGCCGACCACATCGCACGCCATGCGCACTAGGGAGTAGTCCTCGACGCGCCCGTTGCGTACGACGGCAGACGCACCATGACCGCGAAGATCAACGGTCAGCACCGGACGGGATTCTGCCAAGAGGCGCGCCTCTGCTTCCCATTGAATATGGTAGGCGCCGAGACCATGGCAGATGACCAGCGGTACGCCCATGTCCAGGCCGATCAGATTGTAGGCGATCGGCACGAAGCGTTCGACAGCGACATAGCGCATCTCAAGAGCGTACATAGGGTGCATCTGGATTACCGTGCCGGTGGGTCTTATTGAAGCGTGTTGCCTCGTCGCTCAATGAGACCGAAAACACCGTGGCTGTACGAGTGCGAACAAGCCCCTTTCCGATCTGCGTCCAGGCAATCCAATCCGTGTCTGTAGTATCTGAACGCCACAATGCGTGCCGATCGAGCCCTCGCGTTGCTATGACATCGCCTCGATGAAGCGCTTCAGATCAAGTGCGCAAGCTACCAACTTGTCGGGATCCACGAGATCGATGGCATCGTTGGCTTTATGGGTGATGGTCTGGGTGGCCATGTTCTCAAGCAACCAGTTCGATGTGACGGCAACGGCCGGGCATCCTGATTGAACAAACATGCTGTGATCGCCTTGTGGCCATTGTATTCCTTCGCAGGTGTCGGGCGCGCTAAGAAGCTGTGCGAAGGCCAGCGCTTTCATGTCTTCCGGTAGATCGAAGAAGGAATAGGCGGTGTCGCCGTCGACATACCCGACACCATCGATATTGATGTTCAGCGCAACTGTGTCGGAGGCATCACGATTGGCGCCCATATAGGCCATCTGCCCCGGGACTGCGTAATGGTCTTCGCCGTTGAGTGCCACAAGCTCGATGCAGAAACCACCTCTGTGGTCCGAGAGCATGTGACTCAGGAGTAAGAGCGTCGCTACACCCGTGCCATTGTCCAGAGCGCCCGGCACGTTCTTCTTTGCGTCGATATGCGCGGTAATGACGATGCGGCGAGCCGCACCGTCATTAATTCGGCCGATGATGTTGGCCGCCTTGCCGGGAATGCGGTGGCACTCTGAAACAAGCGTCAGTTGCCGGCCGGCGAGCGGCAACAGGCGGTCACACTCCTCCTCCGCCAAGAACACGGACGGCACATTGAAGTCACCATCTTCAATCATCGGGGCCGGATCGGCTCCACCTACAATTATGCTTTCAGCGGCCGTGGCGGTGATGATCGCAGCCGCGCCGGAGTTCTCCAGGCCCGCAATGATCCTCTGATGCTCTTCGACAGTGAAGAAAGGGAAGTTCTTCGGCAATAGCGGTTCGCGTGCAATATCGCCGTGAAGCAGAAGCAGCGCGCCCGATGCATCAGCGCGTTCGAGATCCTCAATGGTTGATGCCACCATCAACCGGCCCGTCGCCCTAACGCCAACCGAATAAGGGCTTGGGAACACCTCAAACGATACGTCGTCGCTCGACGTCAGTTCTGCTCTGCTGCCACTCCAGTCCATGGCGTCGAACCACTGTGCGTGTGTGACCCAACCGTACTTCGCAAGCTGCGCCTCGAAGTAAGCTGTCGCCGCCCGATTGCCGTCACTTGCTACACTGCGGTCATTAATGTCGACGGTTAGATGCTCGAGACACGTGATGACATCTTCGCGATGCGCATCGTTCAATGGTGGCCTGGCGGTAGCTTTCATCGACTGTCTCTTTATCTTTTTCGATGGTGAGGCGGATCATTCTTCATCCGAACCGTTCCTGGGCAATCTGCTGCGAGACGCCGAGCGCGGCACCGATAGCAGTCCAATGGACACCACGGTGGCGCAGTTCTCGGACTTGGCTCTGAAGACGATCGCGGGCTTTATCGACAAGCTTGGACGTTGCAGCCATTTCATGCAGCAGCGCTTCATCCCCGGTCTTTTCCCAGGCAGACGGACTTGGAACGGGCTGTTCTAGGGCGTCGCGGGTCGCAATCGTGCGAACGCCAACGTCAATGCACTGATCGCAGATATTCACCTCGGGGCCGGCAAGGAGCGCTCCAACAGACTCTGCGTCCAAACCGCAAAAGGAACAGGTGAGCATAATGGGTCTCCTCGATGAGGCCGGTTAATGGGTTGTGGCGTTGGAAAGCGTGTTGATGACGATGACGCCGGCAACAATGAGCCCGATGCCGGCAATGGCCGCGAAGTCCAGGGTCTGACGAAACACAACAACGCCGATCAATGAGATCAGCACAATGCCGATGCCAGCCCACATCGCATAGGCGATGCCAAGCGGCACAACCCGCAGCGCCAGCGACAGGAAAAACAGGGCCACAGCGAAACTTGCAACCGACAGGGCCGCAAAGCTGAGTTTCGTAAACCCGGCGGACTGCTTCAGCGCCGTGCTGCCTGCGACCTCGGCAACGATGGCCAAGCCAAGATACATCCAGTGCATGGACTATTCCCAACTCTCGAGAAGATGTTCGATGGCCGAAGACACATCGACAATCAGAGCATCAACGCTGTCGGCCTCGTTGCGGGCGAACTGGACCTGCAGCGACGCGCCGTCGATCAAGGCGACCAAAACCCGCGCCAAACCTGCGGCCCTGTCGGCGGGCAGATTGGGCACCACGAGGCCAATCAGTTGTTCGATATGGCCCAACACATGGGCATAGCCATCAGCCTTGAGCTTGGCGTAACGAGCATCATGGAGGGCCAGAGACTCCATGATAGCGTAAAAGCGCCCGGCCTCGCTGGCATAGTACTGCAGTAGCGATCCGACGGCTTGCCGGATGCTATTTGGCGCATCGTTCGGGCTCCAGGCAATGCCGCCCAACAAGTCGATCGGCTTTTGCGTCTCGCCGACGATCACGCTTTCAACCAGATCATCCTTGGTGGGAAAGTAATACTGCAGATTGCCGACTGATATGCCGAGCTTGGTCGCGATTCCCCTCAACGAGACGCCCGCATAGCCTTCATCAAGCAGCATGCGCCGCGCTGCAGCCTCGATCGCTTCGCGCCGCTCTTCGCCCTTGGAACTCTTGGCAGTCATCATCTGCGTTACGACATCGGCTTCCATTACGACGCCAGATAATAGGTCGATGACCTAAATTCAAGCTGGAAAGCGATAACCAAAGGTCTCAGCCAATTGCTGTTGATAAACGTTCGTCCTCACATGCTGCAAAAAGCTAGGCTAACTGGGATCGCAGTGCGACGCCCTGGTGTGGCCTGATGAGTCCA
This sequence comes from Pseudomonadota bacterium, assembly GCA_039177555.1. Classification (GTDB taxonomy): domain Bacteria; phylum Pseudomonadota; class Alphaproteobacteria; order DSM-16000; family Inquilinaceae; genus JANQGH01. The sequence continues at coordinate 40,460 of JBCDFV010000011.1, forward strand.
GGATTCGCGCACTCCGACTTGCTCTGTCGCAGTGCAAACGACAGAGGTTTCTTGCCAAATCGCTTCTTAACGTTGGCGGCCTACCCCCGAACGGATAGGTTTCCATCGGGACTGGAACGCCCAGATGTTCGCGGAGCGGCTCCAGCCCTCGCCCAGCTTATGCACAAGCACGTGATCCGCCGGAAGCGTCGCGCCCTCATACTCAGACGCATGCCGATCACACGTCTTGCGCTGACCGCTACACCAACGCCGGCATTGCCATGGAGGGCCTCGTTACGGTCGGTTCTTGCCGCAAAACACAGTCGGCCGATCTAAGTCGCTGAAGACATGGCGGTGATCAAAGCGGAAAAGAAAAGCATCTGGTGTGTCGATCAGGCCCCGGTTCGTTCGTCATGGTGGTGAGAGCATGGTGCTCTCCACCCCATGGAAGGATCTTGGAATGACATTCGTGCAGATATTGGCCGCCTCGGCCGGCCTGGTGGCATTGATCGTGGCTGCCACATTGCTGTTGCCCCGCCATGTCCGCGTCGAACGGCGGGCCGTGATCGACGCCGATGCCGGCGCCGTCTTATCGCTCGCCGCGTCCGGTGAGGGCTATCAGCGCTTCAATCCCTACAAGACCAAAGACCCCGACTTGTCGATCACGCTGTTTGGCCCGGAGAGCGGCGTCGGCTCGGGCTTCAATTTCGCGGGCCGCGACGGCAAGGGCAGCCAAACCGTTTCCGCCGTCAGCGGAGACGCGGTCGAATTCGATATCGACCTGGGCCCGATGGGCAAACCCCGGCAAACCATTCGCGCGGAGCAGTGCGCCGGTGGCACCTCAGTCACCTGGTCGATGCAGGCGGATATGGGCCTTAATCCCATCGGGCGGGTGATGGGCCTGTTTATGGACCGTATGATTGGACCGACCTTTGAGCGCGGCCTCGCCAACCTGGCAGCCGCCGCCTAACCGAATTTCACAGGAGACAAACCGATGCGTTACACCTTTCTTCTTTACTCCGACCCCGCCGACTTTGCCGACATGACGGCCGAGGACTGGTCCGCCATGCAGGAAGTCTATGGCGCTTACATCGGTGCCTTGAAGGCGGCCGACGTGTTCGTCGATACGGATTGGTTGCAGCCGGTTGATACGGCCACGACACTCAGCCTGAAGGGCGGCGGCAAGACGGTTCAGGACGGGCCGTTCGCGGTCACGAAGGAGACGCTGGGCGGGTACTTCGTCATCGACGTGCCCGATCTCGATGCCGCCATGGCCTGGGCCGAGAAGTGCCCCGCCGCCAAGACCGGCAAGGTGGAAATCCGCGCCTCGGCCATGGGCGGCGCGTGAGTGATGCGGCCCGCGCCGCCGAAGCCGCGGCGCGGGTTTCCTACGGCAGGTTGATCGCAATCCTCGCCAAGCATAGCGGCGATATCGCAAGCGCGGAAGATGCGCTGGCCGAGGCCTTTGCGAAGGCTCTGTCGACATGGCCGGCTTCGGGTGTGCCCAGCAATCCCGAAGCCTGGCTGCTGACCGCGGCGCGGAACCGGCTGACCGATGGACAAAGGCGGCGATTGCGCTTTCCGGAGACGGACACGATCCCCGATATGACCGCACCGGCCCCTGCGATCGACAGCCTGCCCGACGAGCGGCTGTCGCTGATGATGGTTTGCGCCCACCCGTCGCTGCAGGCCGATTTGCATGCGCCGCTCATGCTTCAGACCGTTCTGGGTGTTGACGCGGCGGATATCGCGCGCGCCTTCGTGCTCGCGCCCTCTGCCATGGCCCAGCGTCTGGTGCGTGCCAAGCGCAAGATCAAGGATGCTCGCATCCCTTTCCAGCGTCCCGACGCGAGCGACCTGCCCGCACGGTTGGGCGCGGTGCGCGAGGCCGTCTATGCCGCCCATGCGCTGGACTGGCTGGCCCCAACCGACGCGCTGGGCCAGGAAGCGCTCTATCTCGCCGACCTGCTGCGCCATCTCGCGCCCGAGGATGCCGAATCCTATGGTCTCGCCGCGCTGATCGCCTTCGGGCACGCTCGGCGACACGCGCGCATTCGCGATGACATGCTGGTTCCGCTCGACGAGCAAGATCACCGGCTTTGGGACGGGCGACTGATCGTCTACGGCCAGAAATCGCTCGCCGCCGCGCAGGCGCTCGCCGCGCCCGGCCGCTTCCAAATCGAGGCTGCGATCGAAGGCTTGCATCTGGATCGCGCCAAGACCGGTCGGATTGACTGGCTGGCACTGGACAAGCTGCATTATGCGCTGAGCGAAATCAGCCCGTCGCTCGGCGTATCGGTCGCCCGCGCGGCCATCACGGCAGAACGGCACGGGCCAAGGGCGGGACTGGATGCGCTGGCGAAGCTCGATGTCGAGGCGGTACGGGCCTTCCAGCCCTATTGGGCGGCGCGTGCGAAGCTGTTGGCCGACCTTGGCGACCGCGAGACGGCGATGGCCGCCTATGAGAAGGCCATTTCGCTCACGGTCGAGCCGCCGCTCAGGCGTTACTTGGACATGAGGCTCGATGCGCTTGCCTGCAACGGGTGAGTGCGGCGCGGTTCGCTGCGCGGCAGTTCCCGTTTCCGGGCGATCCGGCTTTAGCCTTGACGTGCGGAAGGAAGAAGATCGCAACGGTTCAGGAGGTCGATGGCGAAGTCTTGCCGGAAGTCGCGAATCGCGCTGAATGTCTCCCCGGTAGTGTAGAGCGCGAAGACGGCCGGTGCCCGATCGGTGCGATCCAGCCAGCCGACGAACCAGCCTTCGAACGGCCCGGAGAAGTCTCCGGGGGACAGTGTGCCCGAACCGCTCTTGCCATGGAGCGTGATGCCGTCGGCGCTGGTCACAGCGCTTGCTTCTGCCAAGGCGGCGAACGTCTCGGCATCGACATCGAAATCGCCGCTGACCAGGCGCACGAGGAAAGCGACCTGTTCGGCGACCGAGATCTGGAGACTGTCGCCGAGCCAAAAGCCGTCGGCGCCGTCCGCGACCCCGGCATTGCCGTAGGCCCAGTCGCGCAACAGCGTTCGATAGGTGTCGCTGCCGACGTCAAGCGCGACATCCTGGAAGTACCATACGGCCGAGCGCCGAAAGGCGCTGAGCAAGGTTTGGCCCTGGCGCCAATCTTCGGGCCAATAGGTCTGGGGCGGGCGCCGCGCCTGGTCCCAGACCCTGGCGGTGTCGAGACCCTGCGCTGCGCCAGTTTCGAGCGCGATGACGAGGTTTGGGATCTTGAAGGTCGACCAAGGCGCGTGCCTGCTGTCCAAGTCGCTGCCTTCGAGCGTGCAGCTTGTGCCGGTGGCCAAATCCTGGGCAAGAAAGCTGACCTCTCGGGCGCCGATTTCATTGGCCAATGGCGCGCGTGGCAACGCGATGTCGGTGCCGACGATTTCACCAACCGATAGGCCGGGTAAGAGGCTTACGAGCAAGGCAACGGGCGCCGCGCTGATGATCGATAAGGCGTTCATGTTTGTCCTGGCATTCGAGATCGGAACGTCATCCGGCAGGCGGGTACGCGCATCCAATGGCCGGACCTTGTCCAAGCAGTGTCGAAACAAGGCCATCGTGCACCGTTGTTCGAACCGCATTATCCGGACCATACCTGTTGCCCCCGGACCTGTTGCCCCAGGAGCGGAAGGCCTGATGAGGATGCAGCGGCTTGCTCAGGCAAGCTGTTTTCTGAAAAAGACGCGGTCCAACTGCTTATCCTCCGGCCGATCAAGTGCCTCGTAGCCTAGCCGAACATACAGCGCTCGGTTTTCGGTCATCTTCACATGGGTGAAGAGCTCGATCGCCTGGCACCCTTGGCGGCGCGCCTCCTCCTCGCAAAAGGCGATGAGGCGTTTGCCGACGCCCCTGCCCTGGTGGTGCGGCGAGACCGCCACGTTCTCAAGCAGCATCGTATCTATGCGCGCATAACAAATGATGTATCCTTGGACGTCGCCCTGATCATCGACCGCCACACTGACGACGCCGTCGCGTACTTGCGCCTCATAGTCGGCCAGCATCGGCTTTGGCTTGGCCCCAATGCGCTCGACATAGATCTCGTAGGCCGCGCCGACACAGTGTTTGATCGCGGGCAGGTCATCGATCGTGGCTGTTCGGATCATGGCGCAGCGTCCCATCTCTCGGTTCGACTTAAGACGGTTGGGGCTCTACGGCATACAGGTGCACAGGGCGGTCGCGGCCGCGTAAGGAAACCGGGCCGAGATCCTCGATGCCAACGGCGCGAACCGGCCCCAGCCGGTCATGCAGATCGCCTGACATGACGACGTCATGGTTCGACTGTTTGGCATAGCTTTCAAGGCGTGCCGCGACGTTAACCGTATCGCCGAAATAGGTGACTTGCTCCTTCGACAGCCCGATCTCGCTGACCACCACGGGGCCGCAATGCAGCGCGGCGCGAAATTCGGGCACCGTCCCGAACTCACGCCGATAGCTGTCGGCTAGGTGGCCCATGTGCCGGCGCATGGCAAAAACGCAGTCCACACAGGCCGCGTCCGCGACGCCGGAACGCAAGGGCCAGGTCACGATGATCGCGTCGCCGACATAAGCGTGAACCTCGCCCCCATGGTCCGTAATGATCTCGTCGACATCGTGAAAGAACCGGGCCAGTAACGACGCCACCCCGACCGGCCCCAATTGCTCGGCCAGCCGTGTCGCGCCTTTCACGTCGACGAACAGAAAAATGCGCCATTCCTCGACCGGCCGACGGTATCGGCCGACCATGATGCTCACGAACTGACCGGCGCCGATCAGCCGAACGACATGCACGCCAGTGACAAAAACGGCCGCCAGGGCAAGGGAACGCGCTGCGTCGAAAGGAAGAAGCAAGACGATGTCGGCCAGGCGTTCGTCAAACAGGACGATTTGGACGATGACTTGGACAGCCACCCCGGCGACGGCCATCGCAAGGCCGTTCAGGGTCATCTCAATGATCAAGGGTCGTCGCCGCAGCCAGTCGCGAAAGCGGTGGGTGAACCAATCATGCATGCCCAGCATGCCGAGACCGATCAGTGCACCGGTGGCGGCGCCAAAAACAAAGCTAAGGGCGGCGCGCGATTGATCCGGATCGGAGGTGTCGCGAAACATCAGGCCCGCGATCGCACCGAACACGGCCACGGTCGCGTAGAGCGCCCCGTCTTGGCGCCAACGGCCGGCACGCTGGCGCGAAGACGTGCCGGGCGCGACCGGTTTTCGCTGCTGTCTGGTCAAGTCGGTGTCGAGGCGCGCTGCACGCCAAGCACGCGGACGTCACGGATGCGTGCAAAGGCTGCCCTTGCTGCCGGTTCAGCGACAACTATTGGGTGAACAAGCCACCTCCCCGCCCGCGCGGTTGCGTGGCCGGCCCGCCAGCTTGATCCGGCACCGTTCGGCACGTGAGTCACAAGGCTGTTACACCGTGATGGTTCCGACTGCGACCCTAGCCATAGCACACCCGCTTCGAACTGTTGACCGGAGGTTTGAACGTCGTCCAGCCGCCTGAGGCGGGCCCGCGCTTTCGTTCGGTCGAGGCGCGGGTTTGGCCGGGCGCGCTTCAACCTTTGCCAAGCCGGGCCACATGCTGTCTCGGCCATCCCAAACATGCACTTGGCGCCGTGTGTCTAGCTATAGCTTTGATATTTATTAGGATTTTGGAACAAGATGAAGGAAGTTTGACAGCCGGACAAATTGCCGCCTAGGCTCGCGCACGCGTCATCGCTGGCCTCGACGACGTCTGTTTTCGCGGTTGGGCCGGTCCATTCCAGGCACTACCGCTGCCGTTTCGGCATTTGATGGAACGGAGGAATCCGCCGGCAAAACGAAGCCGCCAGACCCAAACGCTCAGCATTTCGAAGGAGGGCACAGCCATGCCCGATCGCTACGCGACCGAATATCAGATAGGGCAGGACAATCTGCGCAGATGGGGGATGGATGTGCATCATCCCGTCTTCTGGGTGGCCACCCTTCTAATTGCAGTCTTCATTCTGGGCACGCTGATGGCCCCCGGCGACGCTAACCAGGTGTTTGCCGGCGCCCGGGTCTGGTCGACGGAGAATTTCGACTGGCTGTTCATGATCGGCGCGAACATCTTCGTGCTGTTCTGCCTGGCCCTGATCATCCTGCCGGTCGGCAGCATCAGGATCGGTGGTGAGGACGCCAAGCCGGACTTCTCGACCCTGTCCTGGTTCGCGATGCTGTTCGCGGCCGGCATGGGCATCGGCCTGATGTTCTGGAGCGTAGCGGAGCCGACCGCCTACTACACCAATTGGTTCGGCACGCCGCTGGACGTCGAGCCGAACACGCCGGAAGGGGCCGCCGGCGCGATGGGCGCCACCATGTTCCATTGGGGCCTGCACCCCTGGGCGATCTATGCCGTCGTCGGCCTGTCGCTGGCCTTCTTCAGCTACAACAAGGGGCTGCCGCTGACCATCCGGGCCGGGTTCTTCCCGCTGTTGAAGGACCGGTCCTGGGGCTTCATCGGCCATGTCGTCGATGTGATCGCCGTGCTGGCCACGATCTTCGGCCTGGCGACATCCCTCGGCTTTGGCGCCGAACAGGCGGCCAGCGGCCTGGAGTATCTATTCGGCATCGAAAACACGCTGGGCGTGCAGGTAGCGATCATCATCGTCATCACGGCCATCGCGCTCGTCTCGGTCGTCCGGGGCCTTGAGGGCGGCGTGAAGGTTTTGAGCAACGTCAACATGATGCTGGCCGCTCTTCTGCTGCTGTTCGTGCTCTTTCTGGGGCCGACCGTGGCGATCTTGAACACGATCGGCACGACCGCGTCGTCCTATCTGGGCGACCTGATCCCGCTCAGCAGCTTCGTCAGCCGCGAGGACACGACCTTCTATCACGGCTGGACGGTGTTCTATTGGGCCTGGTGGATTTCATGGTCGCCGTTCGTCGGCATGTTCATCGCCCGGATCTCAAAGGGCCGCACGGTACGCCAGTTCGTCGTCGCCGTCCTGCTGGTGCCTACCGTGGTGACCCTGATCTGGATGAGCGTCTTTGGCGGCGCGGCGCTGGATCAGGTGCAGAACAATGTCGGCGAGTTGGCCAACGGCATTAGCGAGGTCTCGCTGGCCATGTTCCAGATGCTGGACAATCTGCCGATCGCGCAGATCACCTCGTTCGTGGCCATCGTGCTGGTGTTGGTATTCTTCATCACCTCGTCGGATTCCGGCTCGCTGGTGATCGACAGCATCACCGCCGGCGGCAAGGTGGACGCGCCGGTGGCGCAACGGATCTTCTGGGTGACGATCGAGGGCGTGATCGCCGGCGTGCTGCTGTTCGGCGGCGGTGCGGACGCCTTGGGTGCCTTGCAGGCCGCCTCGATCACCGTCGGCCTGCCGTTCACGATCGTTCTGCTGGTGATGTGCTGGAGCCTCTATCTGGGACTGTCGCACGAGCGGCGATACGTTCAGGCACGCCGAAAAAGTGCCAGCGGGGCCAGCAGTGACGACGCGCCAGAAGCGCCATCAACCTGAAGACGGAAAGCGGCGGCCAAACGGCCGCCATTTCTCAAGGCGAGGTCACTCGGGTAACGGCGGACCGTCAAAGGGTGTGCCGCGCCTCGGCACGATGGACCGCCGAGGGCGGTTCGACCGGGTCGGGCCAGTCGGCATGCAGTCTGGCCCGGTCGTCGCTGGGCGATCGGCCGTAGAATCTGCGGTAGGATTTGGCGAAATGCGAGGCGGAGGTGAAGCCGCAGGCCACCGCCACCTGCACCACCGGCATGGGCGTCTGGGTCAATAGCTGTCGCGCGCGTTTCAGGCGCAGCTCGGCATAGTAGCGCGCCGGCGACTTGCCCAGCTTGCCGCGAAACAGACGCTCAAGCTGGCGCGCCGAAACGCCGACGCCGTTCGCCAGATCCTCGATCGATACCGGGTGTTCCAGCAAGGCCTCCATGGTCGCGACGGCGGCCAGCACCTTGGGGTCGCTGATGCCGGTGCGGTGCTGGAACGACATGCGTTGGGCGTCGTAAGGGTGGCGCACGAAAGTGTGCAACATCTGTTCGGCGACGGTCTGGGCAAGCTCACGGCCATAGTCGGCAGCGATCAGGTTGATCATCATGTCCAGCGGTGCCGTTCCGCCCGAACAGGTGCAGCGCCGCCGGTCGATCTCAAACAGGGTTGCCGTGATGTCGAGCGCCGGGAACTCCTCGGCGAAACTCTCGACATTCTCCCAATGGATCGTGCAGCGGTGACCGTCCAAGAGACCCGCCCTTGCCAGCAGCAAGGGGCCCGTGCAAACGCCGCCGATCGTGACGCCGCGGCTGGCCATGCGCCGCAGCCATGCATCAAGGTTCGGATTGCGATAGGTTTCGGCGCGCACCCCCGCGCAGACAAAGATCGCCGCGGCCCCCGGGCAGTCTTCGAGCCCCGCATCGGGGGACACGGTCACACCATTGCTGGCGCTGATCGGCTCGCCATCGGGACTGAAGACCCGCCAGTGAAACAGCCCCTCCCCAGACAGCCGGTTGGCGGCGCGCAACGGTTCGATCGACGCGGTGAAGGCCATCATCGAGAAGTCGGGTACGAGGACGAAGACGATCTCTTGCGGCCGGGCCTGCGGGTCGACGTTGAACATCGCCGCCCCCTACCCCGCCGCGCCTCTGGCAAGCGCCATCTGGCGTACGACCTGCGGCGTCGCCCCGAACATCGCCTTCAGTTGGCGCGCGAAGTGCGAGCCGTCGGCGAAGCCGCATTCATAGGCGATGTCGGTAACCGGCCGGTCGGTATGGGTCAGCAACCAGTGACCCTGATGGAGCCTCAAACTGCGCTGGCATTGGGATGGGGCGACGCCAAGCTCTACCCGAAACAGCCGTTCAAGCTGTCTGCGAGACACGCCAACCGCCGCCGCCAGCTTGTCGACGGGCCAAGGCTGGGCGACGGATTGCTCCATCAGGCTGAGCGCCCGGCGCAGGCGCGGGTCGCTGACCTTGGTGCCGAAAACGGCATGGGGCTGTGGCGCGTCGGCGGGCCGTGCCTGGTCGGCGATCAGGATCTGGATCGCCTTTTGCGCCGAGGCGCGCCCGAGATGGCGTTCGACCAGCCAAGCGGCCAAATCGATCGCTCCGGTGCCGCCGGCGCAGGTGATCCGGTCGCCGTCGACGACATAGAGCTGGTCGGCGACAGGCGAAACGTCGGGAAAGGTCCGTACCAAATCCCAATAATGGTACCAGGATACACAACAGCGGCGCCCGGCCATCAACCCCAGACGCATTAGCGTGAAAACGCCCGTGCAAACCCCGATCAACGGCACGCGGCGGGCGGCAGCACGTTTCAAGAACGCATCCTGTTCCGCGTCGACCGGCAAGCCTTCATGAATCAGGCCGCCGAAAACCGCGACATAGTCGAAATCGGCAGGGTCGACAAACGCGCCGTCCGGCCGAACTTCGGTGCCGCAACTGGCCGTGACGGGCTCGCCGCCGGGCGTCATCACCGTCCAGCGACAGCCGGCCTGGCGGCTGCGGTCGCCCTCGTCGGCCGCCAGTCGCAGAACATCGATGAAGCCCGCGAAGGGCAGCAAGGTGAATTGCGGCAGGATCACCAGGCCGACCGAGAGGGGGCGGCGCGCGCCTTCGCTCGGCGCAGGGACGCGCGTGGCGTGATCCTCGCCTTCGGTCGATGTGTCAACCGGCTGCCTGTCCTCGGTCATGCACGCAATCTCCAAGGTCCACGAACGCTCGTCGCGGCGACATCCACGATAGCATCGGACGCAAGACCGTGTCGCAAATATTCTTGCGGTAGGGGCGCCGCGTTCTAGCCTCAATGCGGGTCGAGCGGCCAAATTGACAGTTCTGACACCAAGGCTGATGAGCGCCCGTGAAACGCTTTTCCTTCTGGTCCGTTGCCCGCAACGCGTTGAGCAGCCACACGCACTGGCCGCGCCAGTGGCGCAGCCCGGAACCGAGGCCGGCCTACGACGTGATCATCGTCGGCGGCGGCGGGCACGGCCTGGCGACGGCTTACTACCTGGCCAAAGAGCATGGCATCACCAATGTCGCCGTCTTGGAGAAGGGCTGGCTGGGCGGCGGCAATACGGCGCGCAACACCACGATCGTGCGATCGAACTACCTCTGGGACGAGAGCGCGGCGCTTTACGAGCACTCCCTGAAGCTGTGGGAAGGCCTGTCGCGGGACCTGAACTACAACGTCATGTTCAGCCAGCGGGGCGTGATGAATCTCTGCCATACGCTGGGCGATGTGCGGGCCAGCCGCCGGCGGTCGGAGGCCAACCGGCTGAACGGTGTCGACAGCGAATGGCTGGAGCCTGCGGACATTAAGAAGATCTGCCCGATCCTGAACCTGTCGCCCAGCCTGCGCTATCCGGTCATGGGCGCGACGTTTCAGCCGCGTGGCGGCGTGGCCCGGCACGACGCAGTTGCCTGGGGTTTCGCCCGGGCAGCGGATGCGCGCGGTGTCGACATCATTCAGAATTGCGAGGTCACGGGCCTGCGCCGCGAAGGTGGCCGGATCATCGGCGTTGACACGACGAGGGGGCCGATCGACGCCAAGAAGGTCGGTATCGTCGCGGCCGGCCACAGCTCCGTGCTGGCTGAGATGGCCGGCATCCGCCTGCCGATACAGAGCCACCCGCTACAGGCGCTGGTGTCGGAGCCGATCAAGCCCGTGCTGGATACGGTCATTATGTCCAGCGCCATCCATGTCTATCTCAGCCAGTCCGACAAGGGCGAACTGGTGATCGGCGCCGGCGCGGACGGCTACAACTCCTACGCCCAACGCGGCAGTTTTCACGTCATCGAAGAACAGATGGCCGCCCTGTGCGAACTGTTCCCAACCCTTGGCCGTTTGCGCATGCTGCGCAGTTGGGGCGGCATCGTGGACATTTGCCCGGACGCCTCGCCGATCATCGGCAAGATGCCGGTCGATGGGCTGTATCTGAACGGCGGTTGGGGCACCGGCGGCTTCAAGGCAACGCCAGGGTCCGGCTGGGTCTTCGCCTGGACCATCGCCAAGGACGCGCCCCACCCCATCAACGCGCCCTTCACGCTCGACCGCTTCACGACCGGTGCGCTGATCGCCGAGCACGGCGCGGCGGCCGTGGCGCATTGAGGGCCGGACGATGCTGCTGATCACTTGCCCCTGGTGCGGCGCGCGCGACGAGACTGAGTTTCATTGCGGCGGCGAGGCCCATATCGTGCGGCCGGAACAGCCGGACCAGCTCGATGACGCGGCCTGGGCCGACTATCTGTTCATGCGTGGCAATCCGAAGGGCCGCTATGCGGAACGCTGGGTGCACAGCGCCGGGTGCCGCCGCTGGTTCAACGTTATCCGCGACACCACCAGCCACCGCATCCTAGCCGTCTACAAGGCGGGCGAGCCAGCGCCGGACTTGGCGGAGCCGTCGTCATGAGCCAGCCCAAGCGCTTGGCCGAGGGCGGCCTGATCGACCGTTCGCGCCCGCTGTCGTTTCGCTTCAACGGCAGGCCCTATAAGGGCTATGAAGGCGATACCCTGGCCTCGGCGCTGATCGCCAACGGTGTTCATCTGGTCGGGCGCAGCTTCAAGTATCATCGCCCGCGCGGCATAATGGCGGCCGGGGTGGAGGACCCTAACGGCCTGGTACAGGTCGGCCGGGGTGCGACCACGGTGCCGAACCTGATGGCAACGCAAGTGCCGCTGTCCGAAGGGTTGCGGGCCAGCAGCGTGAACGTCTTCCCCTCAGCCCGCTTCGATGCCGGCGCGGCCCTCGGCTGGGGCTCGAAGCTGTTGCCGGCCGGCTTCTACTACAAGACGTTCTTCGGTTCGCCCTGGCTGTGGCGCCGGGTCTACGAGCCAATGATCCGACGCGCCGCCGGCTGGGGCAAGGCGCCGAACGCGGCCGATCCGGATCGCTACGACCATCGCCATCACCATTGCGACGTGTTGGTGGTCGGCGCCGGACCGGCGGGGCTTGCGGCGGCACGCGCCGCGGCACGATCCGGCGCGCGGGTTGTGTTGGCCGACATCGACGACCGGTTCGGCGGCAGCTTGCTGAGTGCCGAGGTCGAGATCGAGGGGCGGTCGGGATCGGACTGGAGCGATCAGGTCGTCGACCTGTTGGGCGATCAAGACGAGGTCTGCCTGCTGCCGCGCACCACCGTGTTCGGCTGTTACGACGGCAACTATCTGTGTGCGCTTGAACGGATCACAGACGGTCCGGTCCGCGAACGGCTGTGGCACATCCGCGCGCGAGAGGTCGTGCTGGCAACCGGTGCCCATGAACGGCCTCTTGTGTTCGCAAACAATGACCGGCCGGGCATCATGCTGGCCGGCGCGGTGACGACGTATCTCAGGCGTTGGGCGGCCAAGCCCGGCGAGCGCATGGTCCTGTTCACCAACAACGACCGGGCCTACGAGAGCGCCGTTGCCGCGAACGAGGCCGGCATCGAGGTTGCGGCGGTTGTGGATTCGCGCACTGCGGTCGATCCCGCGCTGAGCAAGCTGTTGTCGAGCCGGAACATCCGTCATCTGACAGGGCATGTCGTGACGCGCGCCGAAGGCACCAAACGCGTCACCGCAGCGCAGATCGGCCGGCTGTCCGGGGATCGGATCGAGGGTAAGACTGAGAAGGTCGACTGCGACCTGCTGGCGGTCTCGGGCGGGTTGAGCCCGGCGGTGCATCTGTTCAGCCAAGCCCAGGGCAAGCTGGCCTATGACGAGACCCTCGCCTGCCTGCGCCCAGCCCAGGGAGCCGAAGGGGTGCGCAGCGCCGGCGCCTGCAACGGCACGTTCGATCTGGCCGGCGCCATGGCCGAAGGCGCGCGCGCCGGGGCGGCGGCGGCCCAGGCCACCGGTTTCGAGGCCTCCGTGGAGGTGCTGACGGTCAGCGCGCCGTGGCAGCATGGGGCGATCGAGCCGCTGTGGTCCGTGCCGACCGCCTCGAAGAAGGGCAAGCGCTTCGTCGATCTGCAGAACGATACGTCGGTGGCCGATATCGAGCTTGCCGTGCGCGAGGGGTTCGATTCCGCCGAGCATCTGAAGCGCTACACGCTGACCGGCTTCGGCACCGATCAAGGCCGTACCTCCAACGTCAACGCGCTGGGCATCCTGGCCGGCGCGGTCGGAAGGCCGATCGGCGAGGTTGGCACGACGACCTTTCGGCCACCCTATACGCCCGTCACCTTCGGCACCATGGGTGGGCGCCATCGCGGCGATCAGTTCGATCCGGCCCGCCTGACGCCGATGCATGATTGGCACACCGCCCAGGGCGCGGTGTTCGAGGATGTCGGGCAATGGAAGCGGCCGCGCTATTTCCCGAAACAGGGTGAGGACATGAAAGCGGCGGTCGCCCGCGAATGTAAGGCGACGCGGGAGAGTGTCGGCATCTTCGATGCCTCGACCCTGGGCAAGATCGACATTCAGGGGCCGGACGCGGCGGAGTTTCTGAACCGGGTCTACACCAACGGCTGGAAGACCTTGCCCGTCGGCAAGGCGCGTTACGGCATCATGTGCGGCGAGGACGGCATGGTGTTCGACGACGGCACCACCGCGCGCCTGTCCGAGCAGCACTATTTCATAACCACCACGACCGGCGGCGCGGCCGGTGTGCTGGACCATCTGGAGGAGTTTCTGCAGACCGAATGGCCGGATCTGCGCGTGCGTCTGACCTCGGTGACGGAGCAATGGGCCAATGTCAGCCTGGCCGGCCCGCGCAGCCGCGACGTACTGGCCGCGATGGCGCCGGACCTGGACCTGTCGCCCGAGGGCTTCGGCTTTCTGCAGTGGCGTGACGCCAAGGTCGCCGGCCTGGATGCACGCGTCTTTCGGGTCAGCTTTACCGGCGAGCTGCAGTACGAGATCAACGTGCCCTGGCATTTCGGCCAGGCCCTGTGGGACGCGGCGATGGCGGCGGGCGAGCCGTTCGGCATCACGCCTTACGGCACGGAGACCATGCATGTGCTGCGTGCCGAAAAGGGCTTCATCATTGTCGGCCAGGAAACCGACGGTACAACGACGCCGGACGATCTGGGGCTTGGCCGCATGGTCTCGACCAAGAAGGACTTCATCGGCAAACGCTCGCTCAGCCGGGCGGACTGTCTGCGGCCGGACCGCAAGCAACTTGTTGGTCTGTTGCCGGAGAACGCCGCTCAGGAAATCGCCGAGGGCAGCCAACTGGTCGAGGTCGACCATTCCAAGCGGCCGCCGCCGATCCCGATGATCGGCTTCGTCACGTCCAGCTATTGGAGTGCGACACTGGAGACGAACTTCTGTCTGGCTCTGGTCGAAAGGGGCCGGTCGCGCCATGGCGACGTTGTCGAGGTTGCCCTGAAGGACGGCCCTGCGCTCGCCCGCATCGTCGACCCCGTGTTCTATGACAAAGAGGGGACGCGGCGTGATGGCAACTGACGCGACGGCGGCCGAACCGTTGGCCATTCGGCCCCTGGACAGCCATCGCGAGCGTCTGGCCGCGGCAGCTGGACCGGACATCCGGCTGGAGATCATCGAGCCGAAGGCGATCTTGAACCTGCGCGGCCGTGCCGACGACCCCGGCTTTGCCGACGCGATGCGCAATACGCTCGGCCTCGACCTTCCGACCGAGCCGAACCGCTGCCGGTCGACCACAGCTGAGGGCGATGGTGCGGCCGAAGTCATCTACTGGCTCGGTCCCGACGAATGGCTGGTGATGGCGGCGGCGGGCATGGAGGCATCTCTTGAGGCCGCCTTGCGTGCCGCCCGGACCGAAGACCCGTGGCTGTCTGTCGTCGACGTCTCCCACAATCTCACCGGACTGCGCCTAGGCGGCACTAGCGCCCGCGAGGTGCTCGCCAGCGGCTGCTCGCTCGATTTGCACCCGCGCGTCTTCGACGTCGACCATTGCGGCCAAACGGTGCTCGCCAAATCCCGTATCCTGTTGCGCCAGGTCTCGGTCGAACCGGCGTTCGAACTCTGGGTGCGTAATTCGTTCGCGCGCTATCTGGCGGACTGGCTGCTGGACGCGATGGCGTTGCGCGATACGGCGGCCTAACACCGGTACCGAGCCTGCATGCAGGCCCGCGATCCGGACGTGGGAGGAAGGGGCATGCACACCACTGGCGAACAGGAGGTGGCGGCCGCCGTCCTTTCCAGCCCCCTGCTCCGCCCGGTTCTGGATCGCTGGGAGAGCATCGCCCTACCGAATTGCTGGCTCGTCGCCGGCGCGGTCGCGCAGACGGTTTGGAACCTCAAGCTCGGCAATCCCTTGGAACACGGCATACGTGACGTCGATCTCGTCTACTTCGATCAAGATGCGCTCGACCGAGAAAGCGAGCTGCGCGAAGAGACCCGCATCCAATCGCAGTTCGGCGACGTCGCGGCGTCGTTCGACGTCAAGAACGAGGCCCGCGTCCATCTCTGGTATGAGGAACGGTTCGGCTACCCGCTAGAGCCCTATCGTTCTGTCGAGGACGCCATCGCCACCTTCCCAACGACGGCCACCGCAATCGGCATCAGACCGAACCACGGACGCATCGAGATCGCAGCGCCGTTTGGTCTGAGCGATCTCTTGGATCTGCGTGTCCGCGCCAACAAGCGACAAATCAGGCGCGAGGTCTACGAGGCGAAAATCGGCCGCTGGAGAGGGGCTTGGCCGCAGTTGGAGATTATCGATTGGTAGACGGCTCATGGCAGCGCTGCCGGCCCGACGCGGCGGTCCAGAAACCGCTTGGTCAAGCCAGCATTAGGCGCTATCCTGAATAGGTACAGGCCAGAGCCGGTACCCGCCGATCTTCCCTAGGTTCATTGCCTAGAGGTTGATCAAAACACTGTCGATCTGCAGCCGATCCGTGTGCCAACTTGCGGGCTGTTCGTCGACACCAAAGAACTCCAGCACAGCATCGACCATGTCGCGCTTCGCTCCTCCGACCGGGCGCTGGCCATACAGGCTGCCGAAGCACTTCACCACTGTCGAGGCAACCTGGTACAGGCGCGTGCTGTCGTCGTGGGAGTCATAGAACCGGGTCGGCGCCATGCCGAGCTGTTGCTCTATGGCCGCGTAGATCTCGTCATCCTGTTGCCGGGCGTGGCGCACGGACGCCAGCTCGACCGACGTTAGTTCCAGGGCATCTGACAAAAACGCCGCCTCTGCCTCTTGTCTCAAGGCCGGAACGGCGCGGGCTTCGGCTTGCCAGCCCTCCACGTCGATCGTCGCGCCGACAAAGGCGACGGGATAGCCCGACAGAACGTCGAGAGCTTGCCGCAGATAAACGGGATTCTGCCTGTTCGTACCGTAGGTCAGGGGCACGCCGAAGGCACTATCGCGTGCCCGCTGTTCCAGCGCCGCCTCGATCTCCGGTTCGGTCGCTTTCGGCACCACGAAACCGCCCAGCAGCACGGGCCCAAGAACCGTCGGCGTGAAACGACCGCTGCGCGAAAAGACGAACACGTTGGCGCCGTCTTGCGCGGTCGCCAGCGTGCGGTTGAGACCAACCGCGAGCACCGTCGTTGCCGCGACGATGCACTGGCGACGGGAGAGGCTTAACCTGCCGGTTGTTGGTGTTTTCATGCCGCACAACCCTCTGTCCGTGTGTCAGCCGTGTCGTCCGATGCGAAAGCACGCATGCCCAATCGGCTTTGCCCCATGAGTGTAGAAGTTGCCTCTGGAGACGCAACCTATGTATCAGTTTGTCGATCTGTTTTTCTCCGTCTTGCAATCGCATGACGATGATGAGTTGTCTGCGGGCGACAAGCGCTTAGCGATCTCGAGGTCAACGTCGTTCCGGCCTTAGATGATCCAACGGTTGCCAATGCGCACAGCCGTTTCGGCGCCGACAAAGAGGGTATTCATCGTATGGGCGGATTTGCAACTGCCGTTTAGCTCCTCGCGGAGTTCGCGGTTGTGATACGGCGTCAGGCGAGGCTTGAGCCGACGAAGATGCGCGGCTTCGGGTGGCGGAAGACGAGGGCCTCGAAGAGGCGGGCAACCGTCAAGAAGCGAAGCGTCTTCATCAAGGAAGGCTCCGATTCAGGCATGCATCCAGCCTTTCAGAGGTTCCCCACTCGGCCAGGCGTGCTTCGACGGCATTACGCACTTGATCTCCCGTGATCGGAGACCTCATAGGATCTCCCGGAAGAATTACGATGCGCAAATCATTGCTAATCTGGGCGTTGGCAACATCAACCCGTGTTGGCACCTCAATTGGCGCAGTTTCGAGAAGATGCCAGGCTAGGGCAAGCGTGCCCTCACCAAGATGAAAGGTCGGCCCAACGTCGCCGATCACAAACGGCGAAGAGATTCCATTGTTCGGGTTGAAGGCCACGCCAACATCCCCGATCCGCGCACCGAACCGACCGAAGTCAGATCTACCCGGCACTACGTATGCGGGAACAGTCAACGAGTTCACATATCGTTCTTGACTGCAGCGGTCTGCAGATGCGTCGGCAAGCAACGCGGTCGTTGATACGAAGTAACCTGCATAGGGACCCTCTTCGACGATGCAGGGAAGATAGCGTTCGGGTTCGCCTTCGCCGACCGAGGCAATGCCATACCAGTCGACGCGCGGCACGCCCTCGCCAAGCCACTGCGCGTCTCGCGCCTGGTTGAAGAGCGCGATCAGGCGAGAGCACTGTCTATAGTCGACCCGCTCACGATAATCAGGAGGCACATAGATGTTGACGCCATTGCAGACCGTGTTCAGCGCGCCCGCCGGTCGGCCACGCGGGTGGTATGAGTTGGGCGCGCCGTCCGTGTTGATTGCCAAAGGAGCTTCGAACAATAAAGCCCCATCCAGGGTCTGATAGACTTGATGGCTTCGGCCGCCTCCGAACGATGCCTCAAAGGTGAAGGCAATATCGGCCTCGCAAAGATCCGATGGATCTTGACCCGCCGACTCAAGGGCGGCAAGTGTTATCAATGCTGCGGTTGTGATGATCAAAACCTGCAAAGCACGCGATCGAGCCCAAGTTCTTGCCCAAGCATTTTTCTGCATCATTTGTGATTTCTCGCTTGTATTTTTCGGTACTATATCACTCGGCGCTATCGCTCTGGATAATCGAAGGGGCGGGATTGTTGTTGTTTTCCTCTTCTTTGATTTCGAATACTGTTGTAGAAACGCGGTCGTTGATCAGCATTTCGATTGTTGAAGGAAGGCAAAGCTCAAAATATTGCTGAACGCCAAGTATAGCGGATGGTCTATTTGTATAAATTTCTGGATTGTCGATCACATACTGTAAATGAGCTTGCTGCGCGCTGGTAATAATTCGACGAAGGCTTGAAGGCTCTACAGAAAATAGAAAGTTGTCGCTGACATTTGCAATGCCTTGGGTGGCCAACCCAAAGATCGCGCCCGTAGCTGAGATTGTCTCGGCGGCCGTTGTAAACGCCGTCATGAGCGCTTGGGTCGTTGTTCCGACAAGCCCGACGTTCCTGCCGATCGTTGTCAAATCTCGTCTCAACTGCACAAGCGCATCAAGGTAACGTTCACAACTCTCGTCGACCGAGTTAATCCCGGCGATTGTAATAAGGTGCCACTGTCCACCAGGGCCGGGAAGTTGGCCCGCGACAACAATTTCTTCGTGATTGTTTTCCTGGCGCACCACCTCCGCCTCGAGAACCCCCGCGCGGACCGCAAAGGCCTCTAGCAAAGCCGTTTCGGCCACCGCTCGTTCCAAGCTGTTTGCCGAATAGTTGGATAGAGCGGGGTCAACACCGTTGACCAAGCGATATCGATCGAGACCCAAATCAACGAGATCGCAACTCACAATCAGTGGACTGAAAGCGATGACAAAAAGAACCCGCAGCTTCATGTGTCTGCCTGATCGTTCTAAAGGCGATTGATCACAGTATCATTTCATAGAATGGAGAATTAGTCAAGAAGGACGATTTTTAGATGTTTCGTGCCTTGTCCATCGTTACGCTATTTGATTTGCTCCGAAGTTGTCGACAGTGTCCTTGGTCATATGGCTCCCATGGTTCATACGTCGTTCGCCGTGCTTAGCGCGATCGTGTCTCAGCGCACCGAAGCCCACGCCCAACTCACACATGCAGCCCGCCACAAAGCAAGGTTCGTCGCTATGTCGTATTTGACATGCGGTTGGTTCATACGGTGGTGCCGACGTGGCGTCATACCGCAATCTGACGGATTCGTTGCAGTTGATGTCGGATTTGGAACAGCCGTCCATTGCCTCCGCGCCAAAATACGATCAGTCGGGACCTGAATTCATGTGAGTGAGCGCGCCATGACCGAGATTTCGCTGGGGGCGGCCGCCCCTGATGCCGTTGCAGAGCCTGCGTCCAACCAAAACGGCCGGTCCCACCGCCAGTGCACGACGGTCGACCAGAGCGATCGGAAGGTGCCGATCAATCTGCGCCAGTCCGGCCGTACGCCGGTGGAGATGTTGATCTCCACACGGGTGCGCAAGTCGCCCTATTGGCATCTGTCGCACGACGCCGGCTGCTGGCGCGCCACGGTCTATAACCGGATCTATCATCCGCGCGGCTATGTGAAGCCGGAGGATGGTGGCGCGATGGTTGAGTACGACGCGCTGGTCAACCATGTCACCATGTGGAACGTCGCCGTCGAACGGCAGATCCAGGTCAAGGGGCCGGACGCCGAGGCGTTCGTGAACTACGTCATCACCCGCGACGCCACGCGTATCGAGCCGATGCACGGCAAATACGTCATCCTGTGCAACGAGGCCGGCGGTGTCCTGAACGATCCGGTGCTGTTGCGGCTGTCGCACGACGAGTTCTGGTTCTCGCTGTCGGACAGCGATTTGGAATGGTGGCTGCGCGGCGTGAACGTGGCCAAGAAGTTCGATGTCTCGATCGGCGAGATCGATGTCTGCCCGGTGCAGATTCAGGGGCCGAAATCCGAGGATCTGATGGCCGATCTGTTTGGCGACGCGGTTCGCGAGATTCCGTTCTATGGCCTGATGGCGGGCGAGGTCGCCGGTCATCCCGTGATCGTCTCGCAGACTGGTTTCACCGGCGAAAAAGGCTACGAAATCTATCTGCGGGACGCGTCACTGCATGCCGAAGACATGTGGAACACTGTCTTGGAGGCCGGCAAGGCGCATAATCTGATGGTCATCGCGCCGGCGCACCATCGGCGCATCGCCGCCGGCATCCTGTCCTGGGGTCAGGATCTGGATCAGGAGACGCTGCCGTTTCAGTGCAATCTCGGCTATCAGGTGCCGCGCAAGAAGACCGCTGACTATATCGGCAAAGAGCGGCTGGAAGCGGTGCGGGCCGAGATCGAGGCCGGGCGGCCGCCGTTCAAGAACACGCTGGTCGGCATCACGCTCGGCGGCCAGCCGATCACGGACTACGCGCCGGACTTCTGGCTGATCTCGGGCGCCGATGGCGGCGACCCGGTCGGCTACGTCACCTCGCCCTGGTATTCGCCGGAGTTGGAGACCAACATCGCCCTGTGCCACGTTCCGGTCGGCATGAGCGCGGTGGGCACGGCGCTGAAGGTCTGGCTGCCGGACGAGTATGCGACCGAGCCGGGCGCGCCGGTTGACGCCCAGGTGGTCGAGGTGCCGTTCCGGCCATCGGTCAACCCCAACGCCCGCGAGCTTGCCCAGTCCAAGGGCCGCGACCACGCGCATTAGCGCAGGTGCACGGGGCCTCGCTGGATCCTATGCCATGGCCGTTGACCTGATGCCCGATGGCGGGTCGGCGCCAGCCGGCGATGGGGATGGTCTGCGCACCCTGCTGGCGGATCTGTCAATCGAGGTGATGCCGCACGCGGCGGCCAGGATCGACAGCTTTGCCGGCCTGTTGCCGGCCGGTACGAGGGTCTTCATCCCCTACCCGCCCGGCAGCGGGCCGGCGGAGCAGGAGAGTTTGGCCAGCCGCCTGTCGAACGAGGGCATGGTGCCGGTGCCGCATCTGGTTGCCCGTTCGCTGACCGGCCGCGACGCGCTTTCCGAACGGCTGGAACGGCTGGCGGGACTGGGCATTCGCGATCTGTTGCTGATCGCCGGCGACGTGCCGAAGCCCCATGGCCGGTTTGCCAGCACGGTCGATATCCTGGAGACAGGCCTGCTGGAACGTTGGGGTTTCGATCGGCTGTGCTTCGCCGGCCATCCGGAAGGCCTGCCGACCGCGGCGCCGGAGGCGGTGACCCAGGCGCTCGCCGCCAAGCGCGACTATGCACGATCCCGCCAGATTCGGATCGGCCTGGTGACCCAGTTCGCCTTTTCCAGCGTGCCAATCTTGAGCTGGCTGCGCTATGTCGAAGAGGCGGCGCCGGAGGTCGATATCCGCATCGGCGTGCCTGGCCCATCCTCGGTACGGGCGTTGCTGTCGTTCGCCCTGCAGTGTGGCGTCGGCAATTCGGCGCGCGCGCTGCGCCGCCGGCCGTGGGAGGTGACGCGCCTCGCCCGCCATTGGACGCCGGCGGAGATCCTGGGCGACCTGGCGGCGCATGTCGCCGAGGTTCGGCCCGCCAACCGGCCGCGCATTCATGTTTTTTCCTTCGGCGGCTTTCAGCGCTCCGTCCAATGGTTCGACGCCGTCCGACAAGGCCGTATTCAACGCGATCGAGACGGCAACGGGTTCACGGTCACCAGCGCGCCAAGCGACAATTCGGTTGACCCCGCCTCGAATATGGGCAGGCATTGATGGATACATTGACAAGAGATCTCGCACCCTTGCCTGACAGCGAAACCACGGCGAACGGCCTGCCGCCGCCCGGCGCGCCGGATATCGACATCGCGCGCGCTGCACCGATGCGGCCGATCACCCAACTGGCCGAACAGCGGCTGGACGTGCCGGCCTCTGCCCTAGTGCCCTACGGTCATTACAAGGCCAAGCTGTCGCTGGACTATGTCCAGACCCTAACGGATCGAAAGCCGGGAAAGCTGGTTCTGGTCACGGCGATCACGCCGACACCGGCGGGCGAAGGCAAGACGACGACAAGCGTAGGGTTGAGCGACGCGCTCAACCGCCTTGGCTACTCGTCCACCGTTTGCCTGCGCGAACCGTCGCTGGGGCCGTGCTTCGGTATGAAGGGCGGCGCGGCCGGCGGCGGGCGCGCGCAAGTGTTACCGATGGAGGACATCAACCTCCATTTCAACGGCGATTTCCATGCCATCACGGCCGCGCACAACCTGCTTGCCGCCCTGATCGACAATCATCTGCAATGGGGCAACGAACTCGACATCGACCCGCGGCGGATCGCTTGGCGGCGCGTCTTGGATATGAACGACCGGGCACTGCGCGACATCGTCTGCGGTCTGGGTGGCCCCGGCAACGGTGTGCCGCGTGAGGACGGGTTCGACATCACCGTGGCCTCGGAACTGATGGCCATTCTGTGCCTGGCCTCCGACCTGGCGGATCTGGAACGGCGGCTGGGCGCCATCATCATCGGCCGCACGCGCAAGCGCGCGCCGGTGCGCGTCCGCGATCTGGGCGCCGAGGGCGCCATGCTCGTGCTCTTGAAGGACGCCCTGGCGCCCAACCTGGTGCAGTCGATCGAACACAACCCCGCCTTCATCCATGGCGGGCCGTTCGCCAACATCGCCCATGGCTGCAACTCGGTCATCGCCACCAAGACGGCGATGGCGTTGAGCGACGTGGTCGTGACCGAAGCGGGCTTTGGCGCGGATCTGGGCGCGGAGAAGTTCCTGGACATCAAGTGCCGCCAGTCCGGCCTTCGGCCCAATGCCGTGGTCGCCGTGGCGACGGTGCGGGCCTTGAAGACGCATGGCGGTGTCGCGGCGGCGGACCTTTCGACGCCCGACCCGGAGGCGGTGCGCCGAGGCGGCGAGAACCTGCGCCGGCATATCGAGAACCTGAAATCCGTCGGGCTGCGTCCAGTGGTTGCCGTCAATCACTTCCAGACGGACACGGACGCCGAATTCGAGGCCATTAGCGACCTTTGTGAGGCGCTCGGGGTGCCGGTTGCTCCGTGCAATCACTGGGCGGAGGGCGGCCAGGGTGCCGAGGCGCTGGGCCGATTGATCGCGGCTCAACTGGAACGGGACACGGCCCCCGTCGATCTGCTGTACGACGACGCGCTGCCGCTGGAGGACAAGATCCGCACCGTTGCCACGCGGTTCTATCGCGCAGACGATATCAACCTATCGCCGGCGGCGGCCAAGTCGCTGGCCGAGTTCACGGAGCTTGGTTATGGCGATTTGCCGGTCTGCATCGCCAAGACACAGTACAGCTTCTCGGCCGATCCGACGCTGAAGGGTGCACCGACGGGTCATACGCTGCCGGTGCGCGAGGCGCGGCTGGCGGCAGGTGCCGGGTTCGTCGTGGCCATCTGCGGCGACGTGATGACCATGCCGGGATTGCCGCGCCAGCCGGCCGCGCTGTCGATGAGCGTCGACCCGGACGGCACCGTGCACGGCCTCTCATAGGCCGAACCGCTTCACTGTTGGAGGGGCCAATATGAACAGCCATGCCCGCGTGGTCGTCATCGGCGGCGGTGTCGTCGGGGTGTCGACGCTTTATCACCTGGCCGCCAAGGGCTGGTTGGACGTGATGCTGCTGGAAAGGAAAGAGCTGACCTCCGGCTCTACCTGGCATGCCGCCGGCCTGCTGCCGTTGTTCAACATGAGCTACTCGGTCGGCCAGATCCATAAATACTCCGTCAGATTCTATCAGACGCTTGAGGAAGAGACAGGACAAGACGTCGGCCTGCGCAAGGTCGGCAACATTCGCCTGGCGATGACCCCGGACCGGATGGACGAGTACCGGCAATATGCCGGCGTCGCGCGCACGATCGGCGTCGAGGTCGAATTCCTGACGCCGGACGAGGTCAAGGCCCTGTGGCCGATGTGCGTCACGGACGGCCTGATCGGCGCCATCCGGCACCCGGAGGACGGCTATATCCAGCCGGCGGATCTGACCTCCGCGCTGGCCAAGGGGGCGCGCAGTCGGGGAGCCGCGATCCATCGCAACACCACGGTGTTGGGCATCTCGCAAACCGCCGGCGGCGAGTGGCAAGTCGAGACGGACAAGGGCACGGTCACCTGCGAGCATGTGGTCTCCGCGACCGGCAACTTCGCGCGCAAGACCGGCGCGATGGTCGGCCTCGACGTGCCGGTGATCCCGGTCGAACACCAGTTCATCGTCACCGAACCACACCCTGAGATTCAAAAGCGCCGGGCCGACGGGCTGGCGGAAATGGGCGTGCTGCGCGAATCTGACGGTTCTTGGTACATGCGCGAGGAAAATGGCGGCCTGCTGCTGGGCCCATACGAAAAGGGCGCGCCCTGCTGTTACGTCGACGGACCGGACGCGGACAGCGAGTATGAGCTGTTCAACCCGGACATCGACCGTCTGGACCCGCATATCGAGTCGGCGATCAACCGCGTGCCGGCCTTTGGCGAGCTGGGCGTGAAGGAAGTCTATAACGGTGCCATTGCTTACACGCCGGACGGCAGCCCGATCATTGGCCCCGCCTGGGGGCTGAAGAATTTCTGGCTGAACGAGGGCCACAGCTTCGGCATCACGGCCGCCGGCGGCGCCGGCTGGCAACTGGCCGAATGGATCGTCGAGGGCGAACCGACCATCGACATGCTGGGGGTGGAGCCGCGCCGCTTCGGCGACTACGCCACGCGCGGCTATCTGATCGCCAAGAACGAAGAAGCCTACGCCAACGTCTTCACCGTGCATTATCCGGACGAGGAACGGCCGGCGGCGCGGCCGCTGCGCCAGGCGCCCTGTTATGACCGGATGAAGGCGCTGGGCGCCGTGTTCGGCCAGAAATTCGGCTGGGAGCGGCCGAACTGGTTCGCCACCGACGGCATGGCGCAGAAGGACGACTGGTCCTTCCGGCGTTCCAAATGGTTCGAGGCGATTGGCCGGGAATGCCGGACGGTTGAACGCGATGTCGGCCTGTTGGACATGACCGCCTTTGCCAAGTGCAGCATCGCCGGCCCCGGCGCCGAACGCTTCCTCGACAGGCTGGTGGCCAACCGCCTGCCGCAGAAGCGCGGCCGCGTCGGGCTCTGCCATGCGCTGAACTCCAACGGTGGCGTGCATTCGGAGTTCACGATCCAGCGCGAGGCGGACGACAGCTTCTACCTCGTGTCGGCCGGCGCGTTTCAGCGGCTGGACCATGACTGGCTGTTGAAGCACATGCCGGATGACGGCTCGGTCACCTATCAAAACCTGACCGGCGCCATGGGCGTGCTGGTAGTCGCCGGTCCGAACGCGCGCGCGCTGTTGTCGCGGGTAGGTCAGGGCGACTGGTCCCTGCCCTGGCTATCAGGCCAGGACGCGGAAATCGGCCTGGCGCCGACCAAGGCTTTGCGCGTCAACTTCGTCGGCGAGCTGGGCTGGGAACTGCACCACCCGATCGAATACCAGAACCACATCTTCGATGCGCTGATGGACGGGGGCGAAGACCTCGGCCTCAAGCCCTTTGGCATCCGCGCCATGGACAGCCTGCGGATCGAGAAATCCTACCGCATGATCGGCGCGGAACTGTCGATCGAATACAGCGCCTTCGAATCCGGCCTCGACCGGTTCGTGCGGCCGGACAAGGGTGACTTCATCGGCCGCGACGCGCTGCTTGCCTGGCAGGAACGCGGCGTTGACAACGCCTTCGTCACCTTGGAGGTGCAAAGCGCCAACGATGCCGACCCGCTGGGCAACAACCCGATCACGCTGGATGGCGAACTGGTCGGCCGTACCACCGGCGGCAATTACGGCTTCCGGCTGGGCAAGACCTTGGCCTTGGGTATGGTGCGGCCGGAACTGGCGGTGCTGGGCACCGAGCTTTCGGTCGATGTGCTGGATTCCGTGCGCAGCGCCACGATCGTTGCCGAAAGCCCGTACGATCCTGAGAATGCCCGGCTGCGCGCTGCGTAGGCACCTAGCAGCGCCCTCTTAGGGAACGCCAAAGCAGGCGCCATTGGCGCAGCCTGCCTTGCGTCTGCACCCGGGCGGAAAAGACGTCAAAGTCGGCACGTTCGATGGCCTTGAGGTAGCCGTCGCAGAGCGTGGCCAGCATCAAGGGGGGGAGTGCCGCCCTACCCGCCTGTCGGGCCGTACGGCGACCCACGTCCAGATGCGCGCGGGCGCGTCCAGCCAGGCGCTCTATCGCCTTCGCCAACCCGGCATGGGGCCGCAGTTCAAACAGCTCGCCCATTTCGACCGCGACCTCCTCGACCACGGCAGTAGGTAAATAGACCCGGCGCTGGCGTGCGTGAAACGGCACGGCGCGCATCAGGCCGGTCATGGCCCACGCGGTCCCCAAAGGCTCTGCTGCCTCATGCGCCGGCCCTTCGGCGATGCCCAGCGCCTGCAGTTGAAGCCGGATCAGCGGGGCGCTGGACCGGGCGCAATAGTCCTCCAAGGCTTCTAGGGTCGGCGGCGCGGTCTCGGCCAAGTCGTCCTCACGGGCATCGATCAGCGTATCGAAGTGGCGCCGGTCGAGAGACCAGCGCTCCACCGCCTCGGCCAAGGGCGCGATCACTTCGTGCCGTCGGGGCGTGCCGTCATAGATCTCAGCGATCGCGTCGCGCCACCATTGCAGGCGGATCTGGCCGAGCAAGGCCTCGCTGACCACCTCGCGCGTCTTGGCGATTTCAATGTTGAAGGCGATCAGCGCGAACAGCGCCTCGCGCCGGTCGGCCGGCGAGAACAAGGTAGTGAGAAACCTGTCGCGATCATGCTCGTAAGCTTGGCGTCCGCAATAGGACAGGCGCTGGGCGGCCAAAGATGACACGATTCGATGCTCGATGAAGGGAACGTTTGCCGGAACCATAGGGCGGCTTTCAGGTTTTGCCACTATCGGCTAGCTTGTTCCCTTCACAACCCAGGGCGGCCGCCCTACATCGAGCCGTGGAGCGTCGCGTCGGGGACCGTCGCGGCGAACGCCCAAGATCATCGAACGAGGACCCTCATGACCTTCACCCTTCCCGACTTGCCCTACGCCTATGACGCGCTCGGCCCGTATATGAGCCAGGAGACGCTGGAGTTTCACCACGACAAGCATCACAACACCTATGTGGTGACGCTGAACAAGCTGCTGGAGGGCAGCGATCTGGCCGGCAAGGAGCTGGAGGAGGTCGTGACCGGCAGCTTCGGCGATGCGTCCAAGCAGGGCATCTTCAACAATGCCGGCCAGGCCTGGAACCACAACCATTTCTGGAACTGGATGAAGCCGAATGGCGGCGGCCCGATTCCGGGCGAGCTGGAAAGCAAGATCAACGAAGATTTCGGCAGCGTCGACGCGTTCAAGGAAGCGTTCACCCAGGCCGGCGTGACCCAGTTCGGCTCCGGCTGGGCCTGGCTGATCCTCGACAACGGCAAGCTGACCACCATGAAGACGCCGAACGCGGAAAACCCGCTGGCGCATGGCAAGACCGCCCTGCTCGGCTGCGACGTTTGGGAGCATTCCTATTACATCGACTATCGCAACGCCCGACCGAAATATCTCGAAGCGTTCCTGAACAATCTGGTCAACTGGGAATATGTCGCGGAGCTTTACGCGAAAGCGTCCTAGAAGGTCATAGTCGTAGCCTTGGATGGGGCCGCCGCTGTGCGGCCCCGTTTTCATTGATGGAACGTGCCGGTCGTCAAGTGATTGGCAACAGGGCGGCCGCGACCTGCCGGCTCTCCGCCATCAGGATGTTGAAGGTTCGGCACGCCGCACCGGTGTCCATCACTTCGACCCCGATGCCTTGCTCGCGCAATGCGCGTCTGACGTCCGGCGGCAGCAGGTGCATCTTGGACCCCGTGCCGATCAGCAACACCTCCACGCCTTTGTCAGCGGCCTGTGCCAGGCTCTCGGCGTCGATGTCGCCGGCTTTTGCAGCCGACCAGGTCCGGACCTCGTCAAGGAATACGATGACGGGCGTTTCGTGGACCTGGCCGGAGATGCGAAACCGACCCGGGCCGTAACCCTCAATGATCATCCGGTCACCCGGGATGATCGGCGTAATGTCCATTGGGGCGGCGAACCTTAGCTGCCGCGGTTGGCGAACTTCGCCTCGGCGGATTCCTCGACCTTCTTTTCGTCCGGGCGGCGTAGGTTGACCTGCAAGAGCAGCGGCACGGCGATGAAGATCGACGAATAGGTGCCGATCACGATGCCCCACATCATGGCGAAGGCGAAGTCGCGGATGATCTCGCCGCCGAAGAAATAGAGCGCCAGCAGCGCCAGCAGGGTCGTCACACTGGTCATGATCGTGCGCGACAGGGTCTCGTTCAGGCTGCGGTTCAGGATTTCGATCATCCCCGCCTTCCTGTATCGCCGCAGGTTTTCGCGCACACGGTCGAAGACGACGACGGTGTCGTTGATCGAATAACCCGCGATCGTCAGCAAGGCCGCCACGGTGGCTAGGTTGAATTCGTGCTGGATCAGCGCAAACAGGCCGATGGTGGAGATGATGTCGTGCAACAGAGCGGCGACGGCGCAGACGCCGAACTGCCATTCGAACCGGAACCAGATGTAGACCAGGATCGCCGCCATCGCCAAGATCACGGCGGTCGCGCCGGCCTCGATCAGCTCCGCGCCGACCGTCGGCCCAACGAACTCCGTTCGTCGGTATTCGACCCCGTCGCCCAAGACCCCGCGCACGATCTCAATGGCGGCCATCTGTTCCGCCTCTTCGCCCTCCTGACGTTGAATACGGATCAGGACGTCGTTGGGGGCGCCGAACTCTTGCAGGCTGACCTCGCCTAGCCCCAGCCCGTTGAGGTCGTCGCGCAGTGTCGAGATGTCCGCCGGGCCTTCGGTCTGGATCTCGAGCAGGATGCCGCCCCGGAAATCGATGCCGAAGTTCAGGCCGACGACGGCCGTCACCGCGATCGAGCCCGCCAGCAGCAGGGCCGAAAAGACGAAGGCGATCTTCCGCGCGCTGAGGAAGTTGATGTTGGTGCCGGGCTTGACCAGTTGCAGCCGCATGGGTCTCTCCTACACCGTCAGCGTCTTGGGCCGGGCGCGCATGAGCCAGGTCACGATCATCAGGCGCGTCACCATGATGGCGGTGAACATGGACGCCAAAATGCCGATCGACAGGGTGACGGCGAAGCCGCGTACGGGCCCCGCCCCCATGGCGAACAGCAGAATGGCGGCGATCAGCGTGGTGAGATTACTGTCGATGATGGTGGTAAAGGCGCGGCTGTAGCCGGCATCGATGGCGGACATGGGCGTTCGACCGTTGCGGATCTCCTCGCGAATGCGCTCGAAGATCAGCACGTTGGCGTCCACCGCCATGCCGACCGTCAGGACAATGCCGGCAATCCCCGGCAGGGTCAGCGTCGCCTGCAACAGGGACAGGGCAGCCATGATCAAGGCCAGGTTGATCAACAGCGCAACGACCGCCGCCAGGCCGAACCAGCCATAGACAGCAATCATGAAGAAGATGACCAATGCCAGGCCGATCAGCGCCGCCGACATGCCGGCATCGATGCTGTCCTGGCCGAGGCCGGGTCCGACCGTGCGCTCTTCCAAAACGGTAAGTTCCGCCGGTAAGGCGCCGGCACGCAGCAAGATGGCCAATTCGTTGGCCGTCTCGACCGTAAAGCCACCCTCGATGATGCCGCTTTCGGCAATGCGCGCACGGATCACCGGGGCGCTGATGATCTCCTCGTCCAGCAGAATTGCCAGGCGGCGGCCGACATTGTTGCCGGTGGTCTCGCCGAAACGGCGTGCGCCGACGGAATCGAACCGGAAGCTGACGATCGGGGCACCGTCCTGGAACGAGGGCCGCGCATCGGTCAGGGATTCACCGCTGACGATGGGTCGGCGTTCGACCGCATAATAGGCGATCGGGTTCCCGTTGGCATCGACGTCATTGTCCGGGTAGACACGCGACCCGGCCGGCACGGGATCATTGGGTCCCGAGACGGTGACCGTTTCATCCAACAGATGAAAGGACAACCGCGCCGTCTGGCCCAGCAGGCTGATCAACGCGCTGGAGTCGTCGATACCCGGCACCTGCACCAGTATGCGATCCAGCCCCTGGCGCTGGATGATCGGCTCGGTCGTGCCCAACTCGTCGATGCGTCGCCGGACGATCTCGATCGACTGGACGATGGCGTTGTCCCGGATCTGGGTCAGTTCGACCTCGTCGAAGGTGATCGTCACCGCGCCATCGTCGCCGACATCGACATTGACGTTGGGGTCCAGTTCCTCGATCAGGGTTGTGACCCGGCTCTCATCGGCGTCGTCGCGCACCGTCAACGTGGCCGCCGAGCCGACCACACCGAGGCCGGTATAGCCGACGTCCGCGCGCCGAAGCTCCGTACGCAGCCCGCCGACGATCGCCTCCAGCCGGTCGGCAACGATCTGTTCGTATTCGACCCGCAACAGCAGGTGCGACCCGCCGCGCAGGTCGAGGCCCAGATTGAGCTGCTGCACCGGCAGCCAACTGGGCATCGTCACCGCCCATTCGTCGACGGTCGAGCGATCGATGGCGTTCGGGAAGGCGTAAAGGATGCCGAGCGCACAGATGGCGACGACCAGGATCTTCTTCCAACGCGGAAAGTGAAGCATCGTAATCTACAATCTCGACGGTCGGCGCCGCCGCGACCAGGGGGACGGTGGTCTAGGACCGGCGCCTTCTGCGGTCGTCGGCCTCGTCCGGTTCCTCATACTCGTCGTGGTCGTCACGGCGGTCGCGATCATCATGGTCGTCACGCTCATCGCGCTCGTCATCATGCTCGTCGGCCTCATCATGCGGCTCGTCCTCCAGCACGATGTCGTCGTCATCGTCGTCGTCCTCTTCAGGCGGCTGGTACTTGGCCAGGATGTTGGTCAGCGTGCTGCGCACGACCTTGACCTTTACGCCCTGGGCCACCTGGATGGTGAGCTCATCGTCGCGCACGCGCGTCACGGTGCCGATGATGCCGCCACCGGTCACAACCTTGTCGCCGCGCCGGACCGAGCCGAGCATGGCGCGGTGATCTTTCATGCGCTTTTGCTGGGGCCGGATCAAAAGAAAATAGAAGACGACAAAAATCAGGATCAGCGGCAGCAGCGTCACGATGAACGAACCGCCACCGGCGGCCGCATCCTGCGCGTAGGCGGGCGTGATAAGCATTCAGAGATCTCCAAAATTCAGACCCGATGCGGGTTCGCGCGGGACTATAGCCACTGCGGGCCGACTTGCAATGGAAACCCGAACGGCGGCATTCTCCCGCGCCCGCCCGTCGGTGGTAAATGAGGACGATATCGTGACGGACCAAGAGTTGATTCCGCTGCTCAGTCGGATTGCCGACGCATTGGAGCGTTTGGGGCCCGCACCGACGCCGCCGAGCGATCTGGGCGTGGCCGATGCCTTTGTCTGGCAATCAAGCGGCATCTTGCAGCCGGTCGAGCAGGTCGCCCACGTCGACATGGTGCTGCTGCGCGGTATCGCCCTGCAGCGTGACCTTCTGGTCGAGAATACCAGGCGTTTCGCCGACGGACTGCCGGCCAACAATGCGCTGCTGTGGGGCGCGCGTGGCATGGGCAAGAGCTCGCTGGTGAAGGCCGTGCACGCCGACGTCAACCGCGACCGTACACCGCCCCTAGCCCTGGTCGAGATCCATCGCGAGGACCTGGAGACCCTGCCCCGCCTGTTGGGCCTGCTGCGCACCAGCCCGCGCCGCTTCATCCTGTTTTGCGACGATTTGTCGTTCGATCAGGCGGATACCAGCTACAAGTCGCTGAAGGCGGTGCTGGAAGGCGGTATCGAGGGCCGACCGGACAATGTCGTGTTCTACGCCACGTCAAACCGCCGCCACCTCATGCCCCGCGACATGATCGACAATGAGCAATCCACGGCCATCATCGCCGGCGAGGCGGTGGAGGAGAAGGTCTCGCTGAGCGACCGATTCGGCCTTTGGCTCGGCTTTCACGCCTGCAACCAGGAAACCTACCTGTCGATGATCGAAGGCTATGTCGAAGCGCATGGGTTGGTCATCGACCCGGATGAATGGCAGGCGGCAGCGCGCGAATGGTCAATCACCCGCGGTTCCCGTTCGGGTCGCGTCGCCTGGCAGTTCGTGCAGGACCTTGCGGGCCGGCTGGGTCGTAGGCTTGACGGCCCTGCGATCACCTAAAGCGCCGGCAACCGGGTCATCGGGTCGATCGCGTCGCTGCCCTGCCTGATCTCGAAGTGAAGCTGCGGCGTCGTGACGCTGCCCGTATCACCAACCGTCGCGATGGGCTGGCCGGCCTGCACCTCCTGCCCGCGTTGCACCATAATGGTGTCCGCATGCGCATAGGCCGTGACCCAGCCATCCTCATGGCGAATCAGTACAAGATTGCCATAGCCGCGCAACTCATTGCCGGCATAGGCCACGGTGCCCGCCTGGGCCGCCCGTATGGTCGTGCCCCGGTCGGCTGAAATGTTCACACCTTCGTTGGTCAGCCCGTCATCGGTCGGGCCGTAGCCGGAGACGATCGGCCCGACCAACGGCCACAGGAACTGTCCGCTTGGCGGCCCCGAGGTGGGGTTGGGCGCCGGTCCGGGCGTCGCCGACGGATCGGCGGGTATGGGCCCCGGTTGGGTGGAGGCCGTTGTCGTGTCCGGTGCCTCAACCGTTGCAACCGTGACCGTCTCTGCGATCGTCTCCTCCACAACGGGAGGCTGGACCAATGGCACGGGCTGCCCCGCGCCTGGGGCTACCGCTACCGGTGCCAACGGGGTCGCCACAGGAGAACCGAGTGTAGCCGCCGCGGGCGATACAAGTCCCGGCGCCGGCACCGCAGGCGTTGACGTGACGGTTGGACCCGGCGCAGCGACTGCCGGCAACAGCAGCCGCTGGCCCGGCATCAGCTCGTAGGGCGGCTGCAGGCCGTTCAAAACGGCGATCGACTCCGGCGCCACGCGGTAGCGCGCCGCGATTTGGTCGAGGTCGTCGCCGGCAACGACCGTGTAGGTCGCCTGGGCGGAAAACGCCGTCTGCTCCGGCGTGACTTCGCCCAACGGCGTTGCGGTCACCGGCGTCGGCGGGCTGGCGACGGGCGCCTCCGCCGTCGCGTTTGCCGGTGGCGGACGCCAGGGCTGATAGTCGTCCGGAACCGAGAAGATCGCATTGCAGCCCGCCAACCCAAGGGACGCGACCACTAGGGTTGCTAGGCGCCAGCCACCTCGTCTTCCGGCATGTCCGGCAGCAAGGGTACGAAACGAACTGGCCACAACTCCTCCCGCTCTAGTCCATTCTCCGTCCGGGTGAAGCGCACGATTCTCTGGTTGCGCTTCTCGTCCCCCATGGGGATCACCATGATACCACCGACCGCCATCTGGTCGACCAGGGCGGCGGGCGGTTCTTTGCCGCGATTGGCGGCCGTGACGATTATACGCTCAAATGGTGCCTGTTCGGGCCATCCTTTCATGCCATCGGCCGCCAGGGCCGTGAAATTATAGATGTGCAGCTCTTCCAGCATCCGCTTTTGCGCGAGGTCCAGCAAACTTTTATGCCGCTCAATTGTGTACACACGGCGGCAGAGTTTTGCCAGAACTGAGGCTTGATAACCCGATCCGGTGCCAATTTCGAGTACTTTGTGAAGATCGTTCACGAGAAGTGCCTCTGTCATCAGCGCCACAACCAGCGGCTGGCTGATGGTTTGGCCCCGGCCGATCGGCAATGCGATGTCCTCGTACGCACGATCAAGGAACTGCTTCGGCACGAAAACATCGCGCGGGATTCGCTCGATCGCGCCCAGAACCCGGTGATCGGACACACCGGACCGGCGCAGATGCATCAAGAGGCGAATCTTCCTGGCGTCAGTGCTCACAAGCCAATCCGAAGAATCATCAGGCCCGCTATCCTAACGCAGAAGATCAGTCCTTCCGATTACAACCGGACGGGGTCGGCGTCGAACGCCGAAGACAGGCTCTCGATCGCCCCGTAATGGCTGAGATCCATGTAGATCGGCGTCACCGCGATCGCCCCGTCCATCAGGGCATGGACATCGGTGTCTTCCGGTACCTCGTCCCCGCTGCGGGACGTGCCGATCCAGAAATAGCGCCGGCCACGGGGGTCGGTGCGTTGGTCCAGAGAGTCGCCGATCTTGCGGTTGCCATGGGCGACAACGTGGACGCCGCTGACCTGGTCGGGACTGATGCCGGGAAAGTTGATGTTGATCAGCACCTTGTCGGGCCAGCCCACGGCGCAGACCCGCCGCACGACCTCAGGTCCCCAGGCCTTGGCAAGCGCCCATTCCGGGGCCCCGCCCTCCCGAAACTCCTGGCTCAACGCGATTGCCGGAATGCCAAGCAGCGTCGCCTCCATGGCCGCGGCGATGGTGCCGGAATAGGTGACGTCCTCGGCGATGTTGCGGCCGTGATTGACCCCGGACAGGACCAGGTCCGGCTTGTGGTCGCGCATGACGTGGTTCACGCCCAGCAAGACACAATCGGTCGGCGTGCCGTCAACGGCGAAGCGCTTCTCGCTCAACTGGCGCAGGCGCAGCGGGCGATGGATGGTCAGCGAGTGCGAGGCCGCGCTTTGCTCCGACTCAGGCGCGCAAACCCAGACATCGTCGGACAGCGCATGCGCAATGTCCTCAAGGACCGCGAAACCGGTTGAATGGATGCTGTCATCGTTACTGAGCAGGATGCGCGGGTTGCCGGGCAGCTTGGACATCAGGTGTTTGCCTTTTCGGGTTCGATGACGGTCAAGCCGCCCAAATAGCGGTGCAAGACCTCTGGGATCTCGATCGATCCATCGGAACGCTGATAGGTCTCGATCACGGCGATAAGGGCGCGGCCGATCGCCACGCCCGAGCCGTTCAGCGTGTGCACGAAGCGCGTGCCACCGCCTTCCGGCCGGTAGCGCGCGTTCATGCGGCGGGCCTGAAACGCGTCGCAGGTCGAGCAGGACGAGATCTCGCGGTAGGCGTTCTGGCCCGGCAGCCAGACCTCTATGTCAAAGGTTCTGCGGGCGGCGAAGCCGAGATCACCCGTCGCCAGGGAGACGACCCGGTAGGCCAAGCCAAGGCGCTGAAGAATCGTCTCGGCGCATCCCGTCATGCGCTCCTGCTCTGCGTCGGAGTCTTCCGGCGCGGTGATGGATACGAGTTCAACCTTGTCGAACTGGTGTTGGCGGATCATGCCGCGCGTGTCGCGCCCAGCCGCCCCCGCCTCCGAGCGGAAACACGGTGTCAGGGCGGTGTAGCGCAGCGGCAGCGTGTCGGCGCTCAAGATATCGCCCGCGACCAGGTTGGCGAGCGGTACCTCTGACGTTGGGATCAGCCAATGATCCGTCTGGGTGCGAAACAGATCGTCGGCGAATTTGGGCAACTGCCCGCTGCCGAACACCGCCTCGTCACGCACCAGCAGCGGCGGCATGATCTCTGTATAGCCGTGCTCGTCGACATGGGTGTCGATCATGAACTGGCCCAGCGCCCGTTCCAGCCGGGCCAAGGCGCCGCGCAGCACGACGAAGCGCGAGCCGGACATCTTCGCGGCGGAGGCAAAGTCCATCAGGCCAAGCTCTTCACCGATCTCGAAATGCTCACGGGCCGCATTCGACAAGCGCGGCTTGCCAGCGCGACGCACCTCAACATTGGCGCTTTCATCAGGACCGTCGGGCACATCATCGGCCGGAATGTTCGGCAAGCCGGCGAGATGCATGTGAAGCGCGGATGCGGCCGTCCGCTCCTCCTGCTCCAGTTCCGGCATGCGGGTTTTGATGCGCGCGACCTCGGCGATCGCCGACTCCGCGTCGCCGCCTTCGCGCTTTAGCTGACCAATCTGCTTTGATGCCTCGTTGCGGCGGGTCTGCAACTCCTGCAACTCGGTCTGGATCGCGCGCCGCCGCTCGTCCAGGGACAGGAGGTCGGGTGCCTGCGGCGGCAGGCCACGACGGGCCATCGCCTGGTCAAAGACAGTGGGATTCTCACGGATCCAGCGGATATCGAGCATGACGCAACTCGGCGTGTCGGCAAAAGGTACGGTGGAAACTGCGGGCGCCCGTTATAGGCAGCCGCATCAGGATTATCCAGCGTGACTAGCTAGATCGTGCCGACTCTGTCGCGGTGTCGTCTGCGGTGCCTTCCGCTGCGTCCTCATCTTCCTGCGCTTCGGCTGCCGCCCGCTTTTTCTCAACCATGCGTGCGAGCACGATCGAAATCTCGTAAAGCAGCAGTATAGGAACCGCCAGGCCAACCTGGCTGATGATGTCGGGCGGGGTCAGGATCGCGGCGACGGCGAAGACGATGACGATCGCGTATTTGCGCTTCGACGCCAGGCCCTTGGCGCTTACCAGACCGACCTTGGCCATGAGAGTCAGCGCGACGGGCAACTGGAACGCCAGCCCGAACGCGAAGATCAGCTTCATGACCAGCGACAGGTATTCACCGACCCGTGCCTCCAGCTCGATCGGCAGCGCGGTTTCCAGGTTGGAGGTCTCAAAACTGAGGAAGAAGCGCCAGGCCAGCGGAAAAATAACGTAGTAGACCATGGCGCCGCCGAGGAAAAACATGATCGGCGTTGCGACCAGGAACGGCAGAAAGGCCTTCTTTTCCGTCTTATAGAGGCCGGGCGCCACGAACATGTAGATCTGCGCGGCGATGATCGGAAAGGCGATGAACGCACCGGCGAAGAACGCAACCTTGATGTAGGTGAAGAACACCTCGGTCAGGTTGGTGAAAATCATCCGGCGGTTTTCCTGGCCGTCCAGCAGGTCCGCCAGCGGCCGCACCAGGAAGCTGTAGATGTCCTCGGCAAACGCATAGCAGGCCAGGAACGCGATCAGCAGCGCGCCGACCGCCCACATCAGCCGATTGCGCAGCTCTATCAGATGCTCCATCAGGGGCATCGGCTTGTCGTCGATCTGATTGTCTTCGGTGGTCATGTCGACGGCTCACCATCGGCGACGACAGCGGGCTCGGCCTTCTTAGTCCGGGTCTTCTTGGGCTTGACCGTCGGCGTCACGTCGGCGCCTTCGCCATCGACTTTCTTCTGTGCAGGTTCGGCTTTCGCATTTGCGGGCTTGGGCTCTTGCACGCCCGCGACAGCGACCTTATCGGCCCCCTCGTCGCCCTTGATGTGCGGTTCTTTCTCCGCCGCCGCGTCAGACGATTCCTCGCCTGACGCCTCCTTGGCGTCGGTCTTGCCGTCGCTCGTGAGGCCTTCCTTGATGTACTGTTTCACTGACCGCCCCGTGCCCAGGTCTGTCGCCTTGCTCAAGGTGCCGGTGGGATCGATCGTATTCTCGATCTTCTTCTTCACGGCGTTCGGGCTGGCCTTTTTCAGGCCTTGGCGGATCTCGTCCAACTCGGCCTCGCGCATGGCGTCATCGAACTGGCGCTGCATCTGGCCTGTCATGCGCCGGGCCGCGCGCACCCATTTGCCGACCGTGTACATCGTCTTCGGCAGATCCTTCGGGCCGATGACGATCACGGCGACGATCAAGATGATCAGTAGCTCCGGCCAGCCGATATCCAGCATCGAACCGAATTCCTTTCAGCGGCCCCCTGGCCCTGGGGCATCACGCCCCGCGCCAGTCGCCAACCAAGCGCAATCGCTCGATCAGTTGCTGGCGGCCCGATCCCGTTCGCGTTCAGGTGCCGGCGCCACTGCTTCCTCGGCGGTGGACTCGATCTGCCGCGCGGCCTGCGGCTGGTTTTCAGGCTGGTTGTTTTCCTCCTCATCTTCCTTCAAGCCGGACTTGAAGCTCTTCAAGCCCTTGCCGAAATCGCCCATGACGCGGGGCAATTTGCCGGCACCGAAGATGATCAAGACAATGGCAAGGATCAACAACACCTGCCAGACACCAATACCACCCATAGCTTCCTCTCAATCCCCTAGCGGGTTCATGTCCGTTGGCCGGAATAGTGGCACAAACGCTTCACGTGCCGCAATGTCAACGATTTCAACTCTATAACTCTGATTTCTTTCTACTATATGGGAAACACGAACGCCTGGCTGTGATCCAACGTGATTGACACGAACGACGCCTCGGCCGGCAGAAACTGTCCCGGCATTCTAGCGTGCATGTGTACCGTATCCCCCTCATGCGTTGGAACCGTCAAGTGGATGAGGCTGGTCCGGCCCAACAGCCGGGCGGCCTCGACCCGTGCTGTCACTCCAACGCTATGTGGGCCAGCCTGGGTTAAGCGCAAGCCTTCCGGCCGGATCAGGACGTCGACCTCCGTATCATCCGCCAGTCCGGCGGCCTCGACGATACCCAGCGGCGTTGCGGCCGATCCGTCCGACGTCCTGCCTGCCAACCGATTGACCTCGCCGAAGAATTCGGCGGCAAAGGCGCTTACCGGATGAGAGTAGAGATCGACCGGGGCACCGACCTGGACGACGGCACCATCGCGCATCAGCGCGATCCGGTCGGCCAGAAACATCGCCTCTTCGGGGTCGTGGGTGACGATCATCGTTGCTGCACCGTTCTTCTTCAGAAGATGTAGCGTTTCATCGCGTACCTGGCTTCTAAGGCCTACGTCGAGGCCTGAAAACGGCTCGTCCAGCAACAAGACACGCGGTTGCGGTGCCAGCGCTCGTGCCAGGGCGACACGCTGCTGCTGGCCACCAGACAGGGTGTGCGGATAGGCATCGGCATAATCGACCATGCCGACCATGGTCAGCGTGTCCACTGCGCGACGCCGTTGGGCGGCACCGGACTGTCCGGTCAATCCGAAGCGCACATTGTCGAGCGCGCTCAGATGGGGAAACAAGGCGTAGTCCTGAAACACGAGGCCGACACCGCGTTTTTCCGGTGGCATGCTGCGGCCGGGATCGGCCACGCGTTCATCGTCGATCCAGACTTCCCCGTGCTGCAGATCCTCCAGTCCAGCGGCAACTCTCAATAAAGTTGATTTGCCGCACCCCGAAGGCCCGACAAGGCAAACGATCTCTCCTGCCGCGATCTTGAGATTAACATCGTCAACCGCCAGCACGCGGCCATAACGGTGCGACACGTTGCTCAGCGCCAAGACGGCGGTGCTGTCCGCCGTCTGATCGACGACCGCTGCTACCGCCAAAACCGCTGCCTCTCAGTCTTCGTCCGAGGCCGGCAATTCGTCATCGTCTGTCGCCACCCCTTCGCCGTCGGCTTCGTCCCGGCCATCCATCAGGCCGCCCGGCAATGTGGCGATGGCGGGCCTGCTGTCAAGGAAGCCTGTTGCCTTCAACTCCTCGATGCCGGGGAGTTCATCCAGGGAAGCCAGCCCGAAATGGTCCAGAAACCCCTTGGTCGTCACCCAGGTCAGCGGCCGTCCGGGGGTTTGGCGTCGCCGGCCGGGACGAATCCAGCCGGCTTCCATCAGGATGTCCAACGTGCCCTTGCTGGTCGCCACGCCCCTGATGTTCTCGATCTCCGCCCGCGTCACCGGCTGCTGGTAGGCGATGATCGCCATGGTCTCCAGGCCGACCCGCGACAGTTTCCGTGGCGAGGCCCGTTCCAGGCGCAGATGCGATGCAAGATCCGGCGCAGTGCGAAACGCCCAGCCATTGGCAACCCGCGTCAACACCACGCCCCGGTTGCGGTAGGTCTCCACCAGATCCGCCAAGATGGCCTGAAGATCGGCGTCCGCCGGCAGGCGATCGCGCAGGTCGGCTTCGTCGACCGGTTCGGCGGCCGCGAACAGCAGCGCCTCAACCAGCCGCGCCGGTGACGCCTCGGCGGTCTCAAGATCGCTGTCGGGGGCCATTTGCAGTGTCACCCGCTGGATCGACCGCGCACATAGATCGGCGCGAACTGCCGATCCTGACGTATCTCCGCCTCGCCAGCCTTGGCCAATTCCAGCGACGCGGCGAATGTCGACGCGAGCGCCGACCGGGCCAGCAGCGGGTCGTTACCATGGTTCGGCAGAAACCCGGTCAGCACGGTCCAGCCCGGCGACAGGCCCAGCATTTCGGTCAGTCGCCTGACCGCCTGGTCGGTGGTGTAAAGGCGCGAGGCTTGGATCTGCAGGCTTGCCGAACTGACACGCTGGCGGCGATGGTGGTCGCCATAGGCAGCCAGCAAATCATACAGGTTTGCCTCATAAACCGGTCGCAGCACGACCGTGGTTGGCTCCGGTGCGCCCCTTGCGAAGACGTCGAAGCCGAGGCAGTTTCGGGCTTGTAGCTGGGCCCCCGCCTTCCGCATGGCCTCCAGCCGTTGCAACTGAAACTGAAGGGCGGCGGCGAGTTCGGCCCCGGTCGGTTCGTCCTCGCTTTCATCCGCCGGCAGCAGCAGCCTCGACTTCAGATAGGCGAGCCAAGCGGCCATCACCAGGTAATCGGCTGCCAGTTCCAGGCGCAGGGCCTGGGCTCGTTCGACAAAAGCGAGATACTGCTCGGCCAGGGCCTGGATCGAAATCT
Organism: Pseudomonadota bacterium; assembly: GCA_039177555.1. Lineage (GTDB taxonomy): Bacteria > Pseudomonadota > Alphaproteobacteria > DSM-16000 > Inquilinaceae > JANQGH01. The sequence goes on from JBCDFV010000011.1 coordinate 80,569, forward strand.
GACTCAAGTCGACCTTCTGATCGCGCGCCTGGTCCAGCAGCAGGTCGATCGGGCCTTCATAGGCGTCCAGCCGAAGGATGAAGGCGTCGACCGTGCGTTCCGGTGGGGGGTCTTCGAAATCGTCGTCGGTCATTTCCATCACGACTGTGCCCTCACTTGTACCGTCGAGGCAATCGTCATCGCACTAGGCCGCCAGCCAATCCGCCACCTGGCGGCGAGCATCGGCCGCATCGATCGGCGTCGGCGACCCCACCGACGCCACCGCGGCCGCCAGCCGACCGGCTGTCGCGTCGGTGAGCTGGGGAACGGCCGATGCCAGGGCCTCCATTTCGTCCAGCTTGCCATTGCAGTGCAATGCGATATCGCAGCCGGCCCGGAGACTGGCGACCGCGCGTTGCTCGATCGAGCCGGACAGAGCCTCCATCGACAGGTCGTCGCTCACCAGCACGCCCTGGAATCCAACCCGGTCGCGAACGATGCCTTCGATGATCGTGCGGGACTGGGTGGCCGGATGTTCAGGATCCAGCGCACGATAGACGATGTGCGCGGTCATCGCCCATGGCAGGTCCGCCAAGGCAATGAACGGGGCGAAGTCGATGGTCTCAAGTGTCTCAAGATCGGCCTCGACCACGGGCAGATCCTGGTGGCTGTCGCACAGCGTCCTGCCGTGACCGGGGATGTGCTTCATGATCGGCTGAACGCCAGCAGCGAGCATGGTCTCGGCCATGGCCCGCCCCAGGGTGATGACGGTTTCGACATCGTCGGCATACGACCGATCGCCGATCACGTCATGGGTGAACGGATGACCGACATCCAGCACCGGCACGGCATCGACATCGACACCGCAGGCCAGAAGATCGCTGGCTATCGCCCGTGCAAGCAGGCGAACGGCGGCCAGGCCGCGCTCCGGATCGCGCCGATACAGATCGCCGATCACGCGCGCCGACGGGTCCTTCGGCCATGCGGGCGGCCGCAGTCGCTGAACGCGCCCCCCTTCCTGATCGACCAGCACGGGAGCCTTCCGCCCGACCGCCTCGCGCATCCTGTCGGTCAGGCGGCGCAGTTGCTCCCTGTCCTTGCAGTTGCGCCGGAAGATCACGAAAGCGACGGGGTCGGCCTCGCGGAACAGGCGGAACTCGGCCTCCGACAGTTCGGGCCCCTCGCAACCGAATGTAACGGCAAGTGGACGATTACTCGACGGCTCGGACAAGGCAATCCCCTCCCCGTTCAACGATGGCACCGCAGATGCGCCTTGCATCGGCTTCCAACATTGGGCCCGCCGAGACCCGGATCAGTCGCCCGGGCTCAGCCGGCGAGGTCAGCCGTTCCTGGCCATCCAACAAGTCCGGATAAAGGCGCACGAACCGATCCCACTCCGGTTCAATGGCCGCCTCGTCCTGGACGGCCGCCAACTGCACGCGGTAGTCGCCCGCAATCGGCTCGTCTGCGACCTCGTCGATCAGAGCTTCGATCGTTGGTGCGGTCTCCGGCTCGACCTCGGCTTCTTGCACCGCCGCGACAAGATCATCCAGCGTATCGGCTTCCAGCGCTGCTTCAATCTCGGGCGCCATTTGCGGTGGCTCGGGAGACGCCAGAGTCAGTTCCAGCTCCAGCGGCGATACCTCGGCCCAAGGCGGGTCGAGCAGCGGCGGCTCGGCACCGGGCGGCAGCCGTTCGAGAAAGACTTCCGGAACCGTTGGATCACTGCGGCCCAGTCGGCCATCGGACGATGGTGTCGGCAACGCATCCTCCGGCAGCGGTTCCTCAGATGGCGCCTGCAAGAGAGCCGTCGCCAACAGCTCGGGGTCTTCCGTTGGGCCGCGTTGGAGGATGACGCGGTCGCGATGTGGCACGTCCATACCGCCAGGTTGGGTCGGACGCACCCTGGTTTCGCCAAGATTGGTTGTGACCAGCGGAACATCGGTGGTGCCTGGCGAGCCGTCGCCGCCTTGATAGATCGTCACGACCGCAAACACGACGCCGCCGGCAACGGCCAAGGTCAGCAGAAGTCGAGTGATTCGCAGCCAGGCCGGCGTACGGCGCGGCGTTCGCGGCGCCCGTTCGGAGGCCGCCAGGTCATCATCGTCATCGACGCGATAGAGAATCGCCATGGCGCGCCTAGTGCCGATCTCGCAGATCGAAAAGCCGCTGATGCTCCAGCAGCGCATAGCGGTCCGTCATGCCGGCGATGTAGTCGGCGACCACCCGCGCCCGCCCCCTGTCGTCGGTGTCGAGCGCGGCGTCCTGCCAGTCGGTCGGTAGCGTGTCGGGGCGTTCGTTGAACAGCCGGAACAGCGTGCTGACCAGGCGCGCGGCCTTCGCCGTCTCGCGATTGACTTTGTAGTGTCGATACATCCGCCGCATCAGAAACGACCGCAACTGCTGGTTATTCTCCGCCATTCCGGACGAAAAGGCGACCATAGGCTGATCGGCCAGCCTGATTTCTTCTTCATTTCGGGGGTTTAGGGCTGAAAGCCGCGACTGCGTCTCAACAACGACATCGGCCACCATCTGACTGATCAGGCGACGAATCGATTCGTGGACCAGGCGCCGACGGTGAAGGCCCGGATACTTGGATTGCACTTCAGAGAAGATCGCGGCCACGAACGGCACCTCGGCCAGATCATCGACCGTAAACAGCCCGGCGCGCAATCCGTCGTCGATGTCGTGATTGTTGTAGGCGATATCGTCGGCAAGGGCTGCCACCTGTGCCTCGGCCCCAGGGTGGGCGGCCAGCTCCAAGTCCCAGATCTCGTTCAGGTCGGCGAGCGTCGGCGATACCGCATCGGTCATCGGGCCGTTATGCTTGGCCACGCCCTCCATACACTCCCAACTCAAATTCAGGCCGTCGAAATCCGCGTAGCGTTGCTCAAGGGTGGTGAGAATGCGGATCGTCTGATCATTGTGCTGAAAGCCACCATAGGCCGCCATTTCCGCGTCGAGCGCTCTTTCGCCCGCATGGCCGAAGGGGGTATGGCCAAGGTCATGGGCCAGCGCGATCGCCTCGGCAAGGTCCTCGTCCAATCCCAACGAACGGCTGATCGACCGGGCGATCTGCGCGACCTCCAAACTGTGGGTCAGCCTTGTGCGGTAATAGTCACCGACATGGAAGACGAAGACCTGGGTCTTGTATTGCAGCTTGCGAAAGGCACCGGAATGGACGATGCGGTCGCGGTCCCGCTGAAACGGCGTTCTGGTCGCACTTTCGGGTTCGGGGACCAGCCGTCCCCTGCTGCGGTCGGGGTGAGTCGCATAGGCAGCCAACATGGGCGCCGACCCTATCAATGCGCGTCTGCCGGGTCATCCCGCCTTTGACAGGCGGTCATAATTTCCTAAATGATGGTGACGTTCAAACCGATCGAGGACGAGAAATGCCTGAAGCCGACGTCGCGCCCCCGCCGGATCGTGTCCTGGGTCTGTCCGCCAACGCCGCGCGGCGGGTGGCAGAACTGATGCGGGCGGAGAAGAATGACGGGCTGATGCTGCGCATCGCCGTGTCGGGCGGCGGCTGTTCCGGCTTTCAATACGGTTTCAGCTTCGACGACACCGTGCGCGACGACGACCTCACCTTCGAACGTGACGGCGTGCGCGTCGTGGTCGACGATGTCTCGCTCGATCTCTTAAACGGTTCGGAAATCGACTATGTGGAAGAACTGATCGGCGCGTCGTTTCAGGTCAAGAACCCGAACGCGACGGCGTCGTGCGGCTGCGGCACCTCGTTCTCGATGTAGCGGGCCGCCATGCCCCGCATCGCCACCTGGAACGTCAATTCGGTCAAGGCGCGCCTTGCCAACGTGTTGGAGTGGCTGAAGACTGCTTCGCCAGACATCGCGCTGTTGCAAGAGCTGAAATGCACGACGGAGAACTTCCCGCGCCTTGAGATCGAGGATCTGGGCTACAACGCCGCCGTCCTGGGCCAGAAGAGTTACAACGGCGTGGCCATCCTGGCCAAAAGGCCGATCGAGGACGTGCAGGAGGGCCTGCCCGACAGTGGCGACGATCAGGCCCGCTACATCGAAGGCACGGTCGACGGTGTGCGGGTGGCGTCCATCTACCTGCCGAACGGCAATCCGGCCGATTCCGAGAAATTTCCTTACAAACTCGCCTGGATGGATCGGCTGCGCGATCGTGCGGCGGCGCTCTTGGAAACCGAGATGCCGGTCGCGCTCGGCGGCGACTACAACATCATTCCCGAGGACGAGGATTGCTACGACCCTGCGGCTTGGAAGGGCGACGCCCTGTTCAGGCCGGAAAGCCGCGGCAAGTTCCGCGCCATTGAGTATCTCGGCTACACCGAGGCGTTTCGCGCGCTGCACAGTGGGCGCGGCCACTACACCTTCTGGGACTATCAGGCCGGTGCTTGGCAGCACGATAACGGTATCCGCATCGACCACTTCCTGCTCAGCGCGCAAGCCGCCGACCGGCTGGAAGCCTGCGAGATCGACCGGACACCCCGCGCCAAGCCCAAGGCGTCCGATCACACCCCCGTCATGTTGACATTGCGCGACGCCGCCTGACAGCGGTCAGCTACGCCCAGCCGCCGGCAATCGGGACGACGTGGCCGGTGATGAAGCCGCACTTGTCGGATGCAAAGAATGCGATCGTTTCGGCGACCTCGTCCGGCTTGCCGAGACGTTTTGCCGGAATGCTGGCGAGCATCTTCGCCATGGCGGTCTCGTTGGCCAGCAGTTCCGGCGGAAAGTAGGTCGGGTTTTCGATGTAGTTGGGTGCGATGGCGTTGATCTGGATGTTGAAGGGCGCCAGTTCCAGCGACAGGGACTTGACCAGGGCATTGGCCGCACCCCGCGCCGTTGCGTACATTGAATAGTTGGCCAGCCCGCGCAACGGCGCCGCCGAAGTGACCATGATGATCCGGCCGGCCTGCGTTGCCTTCATATGCGGCACGGCCCGACCAATCAGCCTGAAGGGCCATTCGACCAACGCATCCAAGGCACGGCGCATTTCCGCCGGATCGGCCTCGTCGACCGGTGCGCGAACCGCTGGGTAGGCGTCGTTGCAGATCAAGGTGTCGATCCTGCCATGCTCGGCAATGACTTCGTCGACGAGGGCTTCCGGCTCTGCCGATTTCGCAGGGACAGTTCCAGAAACCGGCGCGCCACCATGGCAAACCACGGTGGTGCCATAACCGGTTAGCACGGCAGCCGTGGCCGGGCCGACGAAGTGCGCCGCGTTGGTGACCACGATAACCTGGTCGTTCAGCACAGCGCTTCTCCTCGCCCGGCCCGGCGTTATCGATCAGATGTCCGCATAGACATGCTTCTCGGCCTTGCCGCCCGGATGGGTGACGGCGCCCTTTTCCGCGTCTCCGACCTGCTGGGCAAACTTCCACAGGGCGCCGGACTGATAGTCGTGCTCACGCGGCTTCCATTGGCGGCGACGTTCGGCCAACTCCTCGTCCGATAGTTCGACCTCCAGCGTGCCCTTCACGGCGTCGATGGCGATGATGTCGCCATCCTTCAACAGGCCGATCGGACCGCCGACTGCCGCCTCCGGCCCAACATGGCCGATGCTGAAGCCCCTGGTCGCGCCCGAAAAGCGCCCATCGGTGATCAGGGCCACCTCGCCGCCCATGCCCTGGCCGTAGATCGTGGCGGTCGTGGACAGCATTTCGCGCATGCCGGGGCCGCCGCGCGGACCTTCATAGCGCACGATCAGAACATCGCCGGATTCGTACTTGCGGTTGCGCACCGCGGCGAAGGCTTCCTCTTCGCTGTCGAAACAGCGGGCCGGGCCTCTGAATTGCTGAACCGCCATGCCGGCGACCTTCACGATCGCCCCCTGCGGCGCCAGATTGCCGCGCAGCCCCACGACCCCGCCCGTCGGCGTCAGCGGGTTGCTGGTCGGGTAGATCACGTCCTGGTCGGTCGGGAACGTCACGTCGGCCAGGTTCTCCGCAATTGTCTTGCCGGTAACCGTGATGCAGTCGCCGTGCATGTAACCGCCATCAAGCAAGGCCTTCATCAAGACCGGCACGCCGCCGACCTCGTACATGTCCTTGGCGACATACTTGCCGCCCGGCTTCATGTCGGCGATATAGGGCGTGGATTTGAAGATCTCGCAGACATCGTGCAGGTCGAAGTCGATGCCGCACTCGTGTGCGATGGCGGGCAGATGCAGGGCCGCGTTGGTCGAGCCGCCCGAGGCCGCAACCACGCGCGCCGCGTTCTCCAGCGCCTTGGGCGTGACGATGTCGCGCGGGCGCAAATTCCACTCGATCAGCTTCATCACCGCCTCGCCCGAGGCCTCGGCATACTCATCGCGGGATTCGTACGGCGCCGGCGCACCGGCGGAGCCCGGTAGGGCCAAGCCCATCGCTTCGGACACGCAGGCCATGGTGTTAGCCGTGAACTGACCACCGCAGGATCCGGCCGACGGGCAGGCCACGCATTCCAACTCGTGCAAATCCTCGTCGGACATCTTGCCGGCGGAATGACTGCCCACGGCCTCGAACACGTCGACGACGGTCACGTCCTTGCCCTTGAATCGGCCCGGCAGGATCGTACCGCCATACATGAACACCGACGGGCAATTAAGCCGGACCATCGCCATCATCATGCCGGGCAGTGATTTGTCGCAGCCCGCCAGACCGACCAAGCCGTCATAGCAGTGGCCGCGCATGGTCAGTTCCACGGTATCCGCGATCGCCTCGCGGCTGGCCAGGCTGGACTTCATGCCCTGATGGCCCATGGCGATGCCGTCGGTCACCGTGATGGTGGTGAACTCGCGCGGCGTGCCGCCGGCACGGTCGACGCCGCGCTTGGTCGCTTGGGCCTGGCGCGAGAGGGCAATGTTGCAGGGTGCGGCCTCATTCCAGCAAGTCGCGACGCCGACGAAGGGCTGGGCAATCTGCTCCTCCGTCATTCCCATCGCATAATAGTAGGACCGGTGCGGTGCCCGGTCGGGACCGACCGAGACATGCCGGCTGGGCAGTTTGGACTTGTCGAACCTGGGTTTGCCGGAATGATCAAGCGGCATGGGTTCCCTTACCTCCTCAGGATTTGATCGGCCGGCAAGATTAGGGGCGAGGTACCGTGATGCCTAGCTTTTCCCGTGTCAGGGCTGGTCTGCGCGCGCTTCGGCCGCAACTGCCGGCAGAATCGTTTGAACGAGAGCCATGGCTTCCTCACGCGGCATGCCTGGCCGCAACTGCTCATCAAACAAGGTGCGCAGGATGATTTCGTCGTTAGCCGTCATGCGTTCGATCAGCGCGCCGAAATCGTTGAAGGCCGACGGGTCGAGAAGACGGGTATCATCGAACGCGCCGAATGGCTGGGCGGTTTCCTCGATCAAACAGTGATTGATGGTTTCGTCCGCCAGCCGGGAATTGATGCCGATCAGCGCGCCGTCCACCTCGTCGCCACCCAACGTAACGAAGAAGCACAAGGCCTGCGACGCGATCGGGAACACCAATTCCGGCGGCACCCACGGGCGCAGCATCAGGCCCACAAAGTATTCCTCGCCGACGATATAGACTTGGAACACGCGTTCCGGACCCTCGGCGCCCTGTATCGGTCCGCGCGGTTCGGTGCCGATGACGGCGCGCACGTCAAGGCCGGTCGCCGAGGCAAGATGGGCAGCCTGCCTCTGCAGCAGGGCAAACCGCTCGTCGGTGACCGCGCCGTACAGCTCGAACCGGATCGGATCGACCGGCCGTATCAAGCTGTCCCGGCCGCGCGAGCCCTGGCCAAAGACCACGGCCTCGAAGGCCCGCAGCAATATGGCATCGCTGGCGATCTGGCCGTGGGATGGCTTTGTGGCCAGTCCGGCAAACATGGCCATGACCAGGGCCAAGACCGGGGCGAGAAAACGAAGACGCGGTCGTGCGGAGTCCATCGCCCAAGTTAGGCGTGACAATCCTAACCGTGCCAATCACAAGGGCGTGGCAGTGCCCCGCTAGGCGGATACCCTGCCAAGCGCCTCGGCCAGGCGATCGCGAACTGTTACGGCCTCATCACGGCGCTCGCGCTGTTCTTCGACCACTGCTTCAGGTGCCTTCGCCAGGAATTGGTCGTTGGACAGTTTCTTGTCGATCTTGGCGATCTCGCCGTCCAGCTTGCCAATCTCCTTTTGCAGGCGCGCGCGTTCCTGGTCGAGGTCGATCACCTCCGCCAACGGCAGGACCAACGTCGCCTCGTCCAGGATGGCCTGCGCCGAGCCACGGGGCGGCTCGCTCGACAATGGTTCCACCGTCGACAGCCGCGCCAAGCGTTTGATCAACTCGTCATGGCTGGCCAGCCGTGCCTGGGTCTCGGGGCCCGCATCCCTCACTTGAAGCGGGATGCGTGCGCCAGCCGGCACGTTCATTTCCGATCGGATGGTCCGCACCTGGCCGATCAATCGGATCAGCCAGTCGATCTCCGCAACGGCGACTGTGTCTTCGGTCAACCGGTTGTAGTCCGGCCAATCGGTGGTCATCAGCGCGGCGTCGCGGTCAGGGCTGAGCGACCGCCACAGCTCCTCCGTCACGAAGGGCACAAGCGGGTTCAGCATCAGCAGGATCTGGTCCAGGGCCCAGGCGGTCATCGCCCGCGTCTCGGCCGCAGCCTCGGCATCCTCACCGGTCAGGATCGGCTTGGTGAACTCCAGGTACCAGTCGCAGAAGCTGTGCCAGGTGAACTGATAGAGCACCGAGGCCGCCTCGTTGAAGCGATAGTCGGCCAACGCCTGTTCGACGGAGGCGGCCGTGCGCTTCACGGAAGCCGCGATCCAGCGGTTGGTCGCCAAGGTGGCGCTGTTGGGATCGAAGCCCTCGACCGGCACGCAGTCGTTCATCTGGCAATAGCGCGCGGCGTTCCACAGCTTGGTGATGAAGTTGCGATAGCCCTCGACACGCTGTTCGGACAGCTTGATGTCCCGCCCCTGGGCGGCCATCGAGATCAGGGTGAAACGCAGACTGTCGCTGCCGAACCGGTCAATCAGTTCCAGCGGGTCGATGATGTTGCCCTTGGATTTGGACATCTTCTGGCCCTTGGCGTCGCGCACCAGGGCGTGGATGTAGACCGTGTGGAACGGCACCTCGCCCATGAAGTGCAGGCCCATCATCATCATGCGGGCGACCCAGAAGAAAATGATGTCGAACCCGGTGACCAGCACATCGCCGGGATAGTAGCGCTGCACCATATCCGGCGCGTCCGGCCAGCCGAGGGTCGAAAACGGCCACAGCGCTGACGAGAACCAGGTGTCCAGCACGTCACCGTCGCGGGTCAGCGCGGTGGCCTTGCCGTAATGGGCATCGGCTGCGGCCTGGGCCGCCTCCTCTGTTTCCTCGACGAAAACCGTACCGTCCGGCCCGTACCAGGCCGGGATCTGATGGCCCCACCAAAGCTGGCGCGAGATGCACCAGGGCTGGATGTTGCGCATCCATTCGAAATAGGTGTTCTCCCAATTCTTGGGCACGAACACGGTGCGGCCGTCCTCGACGGCCTCGATCGCAGGTTTGGCCAGGGTCTTGGCATCGCAATACCACTGGTCGGTCAGCCAAGGTTCGACCGGCACGCCGCCGCGATCGCCGTAGGGCACGGTGTGGACATGGTCCTCGATCTGGTCGAGCAGGCCCAGCGCTTCGAACGCCTCGACGACCTTTTTGCGCGCGTCGTAGCGGTCTAGCCCGACATAGTCTGAAGGCGCGTTTTCATTCATGCGCGCCTGGTCGTCCATGACGTTGATCATGGGCAGGCCGTGCCGGCGCCCGACCTCGAAATCGTTGAAGTCGTGCGCCGGGGTGATCTTAACGGCGCCCGAGCCTTGCTCGGGGTCGGCATAGTCGTCGGCCACGATCGGGATGCGCCGGCCGACGATGGGCAGCAGCACGTCCTTGCCGATCAGATCGGCGTAGCGCGGGTCGTCCGGATGAACTGCAACGGCCGTATCGCCCAGCATCGTCTCGGGCCGGGTTGTGGCAACGACGATGTAACGGTCGGGATCGTCGGCCAGCGGATAGCGCAGATGCCAGAGATTGCCCTTCACCTCCTTCTGTTCGACCTCAAGGTCGGAGATGGCGGTGCGCAGCTTGGGGTCCCAATTTACCAGCCGCTTGTCCTTGTAGATCAGCCCTTCCTTGTAGAGCTGGACGAACACCTTGCGGACCGCCTTGCTGAGGCCCTCATCCATGGTGAAGCGTTCGCGCGGCCAGTCCGGCGAGGCGCCGAGGCGGCGGAGCTGGCGGGTGATGGTGTCACCGGACTCCGCCTTCCAATCCCACACCTTCTCAACAAAGGCCTCGCGACCCAGATCCTGGCGCGTGATGCCGTCGGCGGCTAATTGGCGCTCCACCACCATCTGGGTGGCGATGCCCGCATGGTCTGTGCCCGGCTGCCACAGGGCGTCGCGATTGCGCCGGCGTTCGTAGCGGGTCAGCACGTCCTGCAAGGTCATGTTCAGGGCGTGGCCCATATGCAGGCTGCCGGTGACGTTCGGCGGCGGCATCATGACCGTGAACGGCCGCCGGTTGCTGTCGGGCGCGCACGCAAAGTCGCCACCCTCTTCCCAAGCCTGATACTGTCTCGCCTCCACCTCGGCGGGGCGATAGGTCTTGTCCAGCATCGCTGAACCCACTTCACAATGAACGCCAAAGAACGGGCCGCGATAAGACCCGCAGCGTGCGAAAAACGCAACGATGTTCGTGGTCTAGAGCCGGATCGCCCGAAACCGAGTCGCCAAGGCGACTCGGTTTCGGGCGTGAATCCGTCTCTAATCAATAAGATAGAGCAGATTCACGAGTATTCTCTAGGAGGGTTTCGGCTGCTTCATAAGTCGGGCGACCTCGCGTTCGACGATCGATTCCACGATCGGCGGCAGATTCTCGTCCAGCCAGGCGCGCAGCGCGGGGCGCAGAGCGTCTCGGATCAGCTTCTCCAAGGCCGCCTGGCCCGGATCGGGATCGCCCGTGTCGGGCGTCCGGTTCATCGCTTCGCGGGTCAAGCGGCTGAGGGCCGCCGACACGGCTGTTTCCGTGGCCTGCGAAACGAAGCGAAGGTCGGCCTCGATGTCGGGGTCGGCTGGGGGCTTTTCGGTCTGCGATGAGCCGCCGCGCGCGCTTTCAGCATCTGCGGTGCCTGGCACCGGGTCCAACGGATCGGTCAGCAAGAGGACGTCGTGATCCGGCCCGGCGTCGGCTCCGTCTTCCAGCGGCGTGCTGAGAAGGAGAGGTTCCTCCTCGTCGCCGGTTGGATCGATCTCTACATTTGGGGCTTCACCCGACGGTGTCTCGGCGTCGATCGCATCGTCGGGCTTTTTGTCCGACGCAGGCGCATCGTCAGCCATGATCCGTCGGATCGACTCCATGATCTCGGACACCGACTGATCCCGTTCGGCCATTGCTTAGCCTTCCGAAAAACCCCTCAAAAACAGACCAAAACCGGCCGTTTCTCAAGTAACCACCGAGCTGGTGGGTTCGCCCACCCGGCCGTCAGTCGTTGACCGAGGTGCCAAACCAGCGCGTCCGGGCGCGTTCGTAGTCCGGACCGAAATCATAGACGCATGCATCGAGCCCGAGGTCGAACGCGGTCAGCAAACCGACTTGCGACAGAAGCTGGTAGGCCGCCACGACTTCATCGACCCGCGCCTCGATCAGGCTCGACTGAGAATCGAGCAAGGCCTGCTCGGCATCCAAGACATCGAGCACGGTTCGCGTGCCCACCAGCGCCTCTTGCTGCACACCCTCTAGCGCAATGGCATTGGCGCTGACCTGCGAGCGGAACGAGGAGATGTTCGCGCGTGCCGTCGTCAGGTTTTCCCAGGCCGTAATCGTGTCCGCCACGATCGCGCGGCGGGTTTCGTCGACATCGATGCCCAGTTCGTTGGCGAGAAAACGTTGCTGACGGACTTGCGAGTTCAACAGGCCGCCTGCGAAGATCTGCCACCGCATCTGTAGTCGGACCTCGGCGGATTCCTGCCGATCGATGGCCTCGGACGGGTTGGTGCTTTGACGAGCGGTGCCGACAACGCTGAATTCGGGTAACAGGGTGCCTTCTACAACATCGATCTGCTCGGTCGCGGCGAGCGCCGTGAACTCTGAGGCAGATACTGACGGGTTGCGCTCGGAAAGGACGACCGATTCCTCCAGCGATACCGGCAAACCCGCAGGCACATCGGGCTGCGTCAAGTCGCCGGGAGGAAACCCGACCACCTGTACGAATACCGCGCGCGCATCTTCCAACTGTCCTCTGTTTTGCACCACCAGGGCGACGGCGCCGGCGACGCTCGCTTGTGCTTGGGCAACGTCGGTTCGGGTCACCTCGCCAACTTCGAAGCGATCTTGCGTGGCTTGCAATTGGCGACGCAGGACGTTCTCGTTGTTGATCGAAACCGCAAGCAAGGCTTCCGCCTCGACGACGTTCATATAGGCGGTGACGGCGCTGAGAAGCACGGATTGCTCCGTGCCGATATAGTTGGCTCTTGCCGCGTCAATGCCGAAATTCGCGGCATTGACCCCAGCCTCGCGGCCGAAATTGTAGATCGGTTGCTCGATCGTAATACCGACGCTTGCAGGGTTGACGGTCTCCGACCCGTCAAAGTCGCCGCGCTGCTGTGACCATCGGGTGCCGATGTCGGCATCGGCGGCGACGGACGGCCGATACTCAGACAGCGCCTGGGCGATCGCCTCGTTCGACCCTCGAAGGCTCTCGCGCTGAGCCAACAGAGTTGGGTTGGTCAGACATGTTTCCAGCAGCACATCGATCAATGGCTGCGCCTGACTTGTGCTCTGTACACCCACCACCAAGGCTGCACCAGCCGCCAGGCCTACCGCCGCGCTCCGCAAGTATCGCGGTGATTTCATCGTCATTTGTACCGCCCCGTCATTGGACCGACGCCATGCGCCGCATGGACACTGTCGCGGTAACCGGTGCGATACACCGCCCGACCCGACACCATAACCATATCGGCGCTCTTCAACTCCCCCAGGGCAACCTATCACAAATGGGTGATTCGTCGGCAGTGATTCCCGGCACAGCAAAGTGCGGCGCCGACGGCGATGTCCAGCGACCAAACAGCGAGGTCTAAAAGACGAAGCTGGCCGCCCGTTCAAAGCCCGGCGCGGTGGGGATTGCAGCGTCAAAAAGGACGCGCGGCGCCAAGTGGCCGCCCAATTTCGTCATCAAGACCGCATTGCCCATGCGCCCATCGTCCGACAACACGGCCGCCAAGCGCCCGCCTTCGGTCAGTTGTTCGGCGAACGCTGCCGGTACCTCGGCGACCGAGCCATTGATCAGAATTGCCTGATAAGGGCCTTGCGAGGGATATCCGTCGACCAGGCGCCCCTCCACGACAACGGCGTTGTCGACATCCAGTTCCGCTAGGGCTGCGGTCGCGGACGAGGCGAGATCGGAGTCCTCTTCCAGTGCAACGACGGTGTTCGCAAGCCGTGCAAGTATGGCCGATGAATAGCCGGTGGCGCAGGCCACATCCAGAACCAGGTCCGACGATCGAACGTTCAGCGCCTGGATCAGGCGGGCCAGTACCATGGGTTCCATCAGATAGCGGCCGCCACCGACGGAGATGTCCTCGTCGACGTAAGCAATGCCGCGCGAGGACTTTGGCACGAACTGCTCGCGCGGTACGTCGAGAAAGGCATCGAGGATCCGCTGGTCGGTGACCTTGTTGGTGCGGATCTGGCTCTCGACCATATTGGAGCGGGCTTGGGCGAAGTCGGACATGGCGTGCCGTCGTCTTTGCTGGCGAATGCTGCTGGGCAAGGCGACCCATCGGCGCTGTATACAGGCCCTTACCTGTCGAGACAATGGCCGCACCGGGCGAAGTTTCAGCCGATATTGTACCATGACCAGCGACGCTTGACCCTCGGCCGGCTGGACCGCTATACGATGCGCCCTGCTGGCGCGATGGCAGAGTGGTGATGCAAAGGACTGCAAATCCTTCAACACCGGTTCGATTCCGGTTCGCGCCTCCAGCAATCTCGATGCCGTTCCGGATAAAAGCGCGTCGTTTCAAACGCTTAAGCTGTCAGTGGTGGGCCGGATCGACGCCGAGAAGAAAGCTTGGCATCGCCGTCGCGGATTGCTATACACCCGCGCTCAAGCGCACGGCGGATTGCACGCGCGTTGTTTGGTTATTCCCCGGTAGCTCAGTTGGTAGAGCAGGTGACTGTTAATCACCGGGTCGGCGGTTCGAGCCCGTCCCGGGGAGCCAATTAAATCAATCATTTAGCGCGTTGCTGCGCCTTAGCTTGAAGTCCACTGGTCACAACCGGTCGTGGCAAGCGCGCGGCGCCTGCCGCTTGGGGATGTCAGCCTCAGGATGGCTTGTTGATGAAAAAGCGCTTGTCCACCCATCCCAGCACCAGCAGCAGCCAAATCGTCAGCACGAACGGCGCCGAAAGAGACGGAACCCCGAACTGAGACACCACCGGGATGAGGATGGTCGCGACAAGCGCGCCCAGAAGCGACAGCCGCACGCCACGCCGCATGGTCATGTATGTGCCGACACCGGCAAGTACGCCGTTGAAGCCATAGAGGCCCTGATCGACCGCCACGACGTCGACATGGCTGTAGAAGGCCGCGACGCCGCCGCCGATCGCGGCGCCGAGCACAGCAATCAAAGCCGAACGCCAACTGCTTGCCAAAACCCCGATCAAGAACAAGACGCCGGACAGGATCGTGGGAGAAAGCACACCCTGGCCCAGCCCCAGAAAGAGTGCGGCGGCTGGTTCGAACACGGCGGCGGTCACCACGGTTGGCGTCTGCAGCGGCTGCAGGAAGTCCACGTGGGGCTCAAGCAGCCAAAGCACCCAGAAGATGACGAGAAACGGGACGATGATGATCGGGAACGGCGAGATCGCGACAAGAACGTGAACCAGCACAATGGCCAGAACGACACAGACAATCAGGACGCCCCACATCTCGAAATTCGTCCAACCGGTCTCGAAGAAGCTGGGTATCGCGAGTGAGATCAAGCTCGGATTGAGACCGTGCATTCCGGTGGCGAGCGATGACCGCTTCTCGCCCAACAAAAGGCGCCCGCCCGGCGCTGCGAATATCGCCACGAGAAGGTAAGCGGCTGAGATTGGCGAGGCGACGAGTACCGCGACGATGAAAAACAACGCGGTGATCTCGTTGCTTTGGAAACACATCTGAGAACATCCGCGCAGCGCCAGCCGCCAGTATGGATATCTGCCGTCTGCGGGTTCCCCGACCAGCCAATCTAGAAACTGCACCTCAACCAAGCCTCCGATCGTCTCGTCACCACCTGCGATGCCGTTTCGCACGCCATCCAAGCCAATCAATTGCGGCATACAATATCGGCCATGGATAGTCCGTCGGCGATGGCCGTAACTCTTGGGCCGGGATTGGCGAGCCAGTCCGACTCGATCATGTCTCTGTAATCGTTACAAAGCCCAAGAAAAGTTGCAACTGACAAACACCATCAATCAAGGAGCATCTGCCGCCCGATACAAACCCGACGATCGGCGGCCGAACTGCACGCGTGATGCTCAGATCACAGGCGCTTGCCGCCTACTGCGCATCCCATGCAACACCATGGAACGCAGGGATAACCTGGCCATTCTCGGCATGCCGCCAACTTGGGCGCTTACCTTCTTTGCGATCTGACCACCGTCCACCAGATCGAAATCCATCCAAAAACATCGCTCTATACGAGGTGCCCACCGAAGAGCCTATACCAGGAGTGGCTCTGGCGATTGCCCACGTGAGCGCAAGGCACCCAAATTCGGCTTGCTCTCATGATTATTGGTAGATAGATTCGATGATCACAGCCTTTATTTGAGGCTGCACTTCTCTGGCAATAGCTCGGGTGGCCCTTCCATGACTTCTCAAGTTCAATTGAAGCCAAACATTGACGAAGTTTTGCGCGGCTTTGACGAACCAAGGCGCAAGGAAGCGATCCAACAAGCCAATGCCGAGACAATCAGGCGGATGAAGCAATCAACTCCGGTACTGATCGGCCTCGGTAAGGCGAAGGATCATTTGCCTGGAATGCGCGAGAACCTGATTCTTCACGCCGGGCCGCCGATTACCTGGAACATGGCTTCGAACGCGCTCAAAGGCGCGGTCATAGGCGGTATTCTGTTTGAGGGGCTTGCCCAGACAAAGGATGAAGCCATCCGGCTGATGGAAAATGGCGAGGTGGATTTAGAGCCTTGCCACGACCACGATGCGGTTGGGCCGATGGCTGGCATCACCACCTCATCGATGTCGGTCTACATTGTCGAAGATCAGACTTCGGGCCAGAGGACCTATTCCAATATTAGCGATGATTTGGGCGACTTCATTGGCGCCTCTGTTCGATTTGGCGTCTATGAGAAGCCGGCGATCGATCATCTCCACTGGATAGAAAGCACGCTGGCGCCGGTTCTAGGTCAAGCGATTGAAGAGGCTGGATCGATCGATTTCATTCCGATCATCGCCAAGAGCCTGCTCATGGGCGATGACTGTCATACCTCGATGAACGCGGCGACACCCGGCTTCTTGCAACAACTCATGCCTGGGTTGATTAAGGCGACCAGCGATCAGGAAACGCTGTTGGAGATCATTGGCCTGATCTACCGAGACAGCCTGTTCGCCCTTAACCCCATCATGGCAACCTGCAAGGCGTTGAGCATGGCCGGCGCCAATGTCAGCCACAGCAGCATTGTCACCGTGATGGCCCGCAACGGCACGGAATTCGGCATCAAGGTATCGGGTTTGGGGGACCGTTGGTTCACGGGGCTCGCCGAAATCGGTCGTCCAGGGCTCCTGATGCCGGGACTAACGCAGGGGGATGTTGGTCGAGACATGGGCGACAGCGCGATCACCGAAACCAATGGGCTCGGCGGCGCTGCCAAGTCATCGGCCGGGTCGAGCCACGATGCGACCAACACCACGCTGCAGATGTATCAAATCGCCGAGTCAGAGAGCGACTGGTTTGGCATTCCAGCCCTCGACGGCCGTGGTGCCGCAATGGGTTTCGACATCCTGAAGGTTGTCGGAAAGGGCATTCGTCCGGCGGTCAATTCCGGTCTTGCCCAACGACACATGAACGTTCCCATGGCTGGGGCGGGACACCTCCACCCGCCAATGCAGGCGTTTGTCGATGCGGTGATCGCGTTTAGCGAGGTGGAGGCCTGAGGACGGCTAAACCGGAGCACTGACCGATCATACCGGGCCGAACTGGATCGGTATGATCGGCTGAGACTGGCTGCTGGCTTAGTTGGCCCAGAACGAGAAGATCACCACCGCTAAAGCATAC
This sequence comes from Pseudomonadota bacterium, assembly GCA_039177555.1. Taxonomy (GTDB): domain Bacteria; phylum Pseudomonadota; class Alphaproteobacteria; order DSM-16000; family Inquilinaceae; genus JANQGH01. Next base: position 97,789 of record JBCDFV010000011.1, read on the forward strand.
AGCGCGACGATTAGGGCACCGCCCCAGGTCGTGGTCGAAGTCTTCACCGGCGGGTCTTCTTGCATCCAGAAACCGAGCCAACGCGAGACGGTGGGCATAATGGGCCAGGTGAGCAAGGAGACGCTGATCGCGTTGGAGATGAACATCGCGAACGCGAAACCCCAGAACGAAACATTCGGCGTTACAAAAAGCGTCAACAACATAACCAGCGGGTAGAGGACGAGAAGGACGACCATGCCCATCTTGACCTGCGCCTGAACGTTGGTGGTCTCGCCTGAGACGCTGGTAAACCAGTCTTCAAAGCCGCGACCGACCCGCCTGACCTTCACATCGGCGAAATAGGGTTCGGCTTTCTTCATCAGTTCATCGTGGATGTCGGACGCGAACCAGCCGTCGAGGTGCTGCGCTGAGTCGAACCGGAACACGACGACCCATTCGTTTTGGATCCCCGCCACCGGCTTGATCAGTTCCGTACCTTGAAAGCCGGCGAACTTTCTGGCGGCGGCATCCATCTCAAGCTGCCACTTCTGATAGGCGTCTTCACAGCCTGGCTTCAGAACCTGCGATATCACCACGGTAACCGGAACAGGCGTCGTTTTCGCGTTGGCGACGACCTGCTGGTACACTGGCACGCCGAACGACTTTTCCGATTCCTCCAGCGCGGCTTTGTACTCGGGGTCATCGAGCAGCGCTTTCAGGTGGTCAATCGAGTCGTAGGTGATGACCTGTATCCATTGCGCCTGCACGCCGGGAATCGGCTCGTGCAGGTTGACATCGACCAGCCCCTCATGCTGCTGCGCCATCGCTACGATATGCTGGTGCCACTGCCGATACCTGCTGTCGTCATAGTCGGCAAAGTCGCGGAACAGCATTACCGTGCTTGTGCCATCGGATTGATGCGCCATGCGTTTCGCCCCCTAACCGCTGCTCTTGGCACTGTTATAGAGCAGTTCGCCGCTGACATAGGTCGCCTCCACGGCGCGATCGTCGCCGAGCATCATCATGCCGAACGCCTCGTGCTGCATCAGTTCGAACTCCTGATCTTCCTTCGACCTGGTGGTGTCGACAATCGCGTTTTCGGCCCGAAACGCCAGGGTCGGCGTGGAGCGCGGATTGACGACGACGATGTCGGCGTATTTGCCGGGGTCGAAACTGCCGATCTCATCGTCCAGCATCAGGGCCTTCGCGCCGCCCATCGTGGCGAGATACAGGCCCTTTAGCGCAGACAGCTTCACTTCTTGAAGCTCCGCCACCTTGTAGGCGTCGTTGAGAACGCGGAACAACGAGAAGCAGTCGCCGGCGCCCATATCGGTCCCGACGCCGACCAGGACCGGCGTCTCCACCGATTTGGCCTTCTGGATCATGAACAGGCCGCTGCCGAGATACAGGTTCGACGCCGGACAGAATGAAATTGACGCTTTGGATGACGACATGCGTTGAAAGGCATCGTCGCTCAAATGGATCGCGTGGCCCGCCGTGAACTTTGGCCCGACGATACCAGCGCGCTCATAGACGTTCAGATAATCCTTGGCCTCGGGAAAGGCCTCGGCGACAGCGGCGATTTCCTTGTGGTTTTCCGACATGTGGGTATTCACCCAGGCATCAGGATGCTCGCGCTTGAGCTGGCCACAGCGGTCGAGCTGTTCCTGTGTCGAGCCAAGGGCGAAGCGCGGCGTAATGGCGTATTTGTTGCGCCCCTTCATGTGCCAACGCGCGATCAGATCCTTGCTGTTGGCATAGAAGCTGTCGGCGGTGTCGAGATACTCCGGCGGGGCCAGTCCCGGACGATCGATACCCGTGAGGCCGGCGACCATGCAAATGTTGCGTTCGCTACAGGCCTCGAAAAAGGCGTCGACCGATTGCGGAAAGGTCGTGGTGAACACCTGCGCGGTCGTCGTGCCGTTCTGCAGCAGCGTGTTGAGAAACCGATCGGCGATAGAGCGCGCATAGACCTTGTCCCGAAACTTCATCTCCGTTGGGAAGGTGTATTTGGCGAGCCATTCCAGAAGCTGCTCACCAAACGCCGCAATCATCTCCGTCTGCGGATAATGGACGTGCGTATCGATGAACCCCGGCAGGATCAGCCGATTGGGATAGGCGGTCGTTTCGGTGTCGGCGTATTTCGAGCCCAGCTCATGGTAGGGGCCGAAATCTGCGATCTTTTCGCCGTCGATGACGAGAAGGCCATCCGGCAGATATCGGACTGCGTCGCGTTCATCGCGGTAAAACGGATCGTCAAGATAATCGAGGAACGCGCCCCTGATCGCTTTCATTGCGGCCTCACCTTTGGTTCTGCCCGAATTCCCCATTGTCATGCGGACGCATGCATAAGGGTGGAAGTGACCGAGCGATCACAAAGGAAAGTTGCACCAGATCATATATCGATTGCAAGCAGACCCTATGGATCACCAAGGTGCGCAAGATCGACCAAAACGGCCAGGGCGCGCGGCCGCATGCCCCAACCTATCGGCGACACGGAAACGGTTCGGCCGATTTGGGAGCAAGCGGCATCGCGAGGCAACGAATCAAGAGCGGCGGCACGCTCGCTGAAGCCAGCCAGACCTACGCCACCTGTTCCTTCGTCTTCATGAACCGCAGTTGTGGCCAGTTCTTTTCCGCGTCGTCCAGGTGCCAGGCGTTGCGGGCCAAGAAGACAGGCGTGCCGTCATGGTCCTCAGCGATCGCTGCCTGGTTGGTGTCGGCGAATTTCTTCAGCGCCGTGGCATCGTCGGTTTCGACCCAGCGCGCGGTGTAGAGCGTCGTCGGCTCGAAATGGACCGGGATGTTGTATTCCGTGCGGATACGGTCGGCCAAGACCTCGAACTGCAAGGTACCGACCACGCCGACGATGTAGGCTGAGTCCAATCGCGGCTTGAAGACGCGGGCCGCACCCTCCTCCGCCAACTGTTCCAGCGCGCGGCCGAGATGCTTGGCCTTCATCGGGTCGTCGGGGCGCACCCGTTGCAGCATTTCCGGCGCGAAGCTGGGGATGCCGGTGAAGTGGAGTTCCTCACCCTCGGTCAGCGCGTCGCCGATGCGCAGATTGCCGTGATTGGGCAGGCCGATGATGTCGCCGGCCCACGCCTCCTCCGCCACCTCGCGGTCCTGGGCCAGGAACAGCACCGGGTTGTGCATGTTGACCTGCTTGCCCGAGCGCACATGGCGCAGCTTCATGCCGCGCTGGAAATGCCCGGAGGCCAGCCGCATGAAGGCGATGCGGTCGCGGTGTTTCGGGTCCATATTGGCCTGAATCTTGAAGACGAAGCCGGCGACCTTGCCTTCGTCCGGGCTAATCTCCCGCTCCGCCGTCGGCTGTGCGCGGGGCGGCGGCGCAATCTCCGCCAGGCCCTGCAACAGCTCCCGGACGCCGAAATTGTTCACCGCGCTGCCGAAATAGACTGGGCTGAGATTGCCTTCACGATAAGAGGTCAGGTCGAAGTCCGGCATCAGGCCGCGTGCCATTTCAACCTCTTCGCGCAACTGCACGACGGCATAGTCCGGCAGCCGCGCGTCCAGCATCGGATCGTCCAGCCCCTGGCAGGCTTCGCCTTCGGACAGGGCCGACTTCTCGCCCTTGTCCATCAGCACCAGACGGTCGCGCAGCACGTCGTAGCAGCCGAGGAAGCCCTGCCCCATGCCGATCGGCCATGTGCCCGGCGTTAGTTCCAGGGCAAGCTGCTGTTCGATCTCGTCCAGCAGGTCGAAACCGTCGCGGCCGTCCCGGTCCATCTTGTTGATGAAGGTGACGATCGGCACATCGCGCAGGCGGCAGACCTCGAACAGCTTGCGGGTCTGTTCCTCGATACCCTTGGCGGCATCGATCACCATCACCGCGGAGTCGACAGCGGTCAGCGTGCGATAGGTGTCCTCGGAAAAGTCCTCGTGGCCCGGCGTGTCGAGCAGGTTGAAGATGCGGCCGTCATAATCGAAGGTCATTACCGAGGTACCGACCGAGATGCCCCGCTCCTTCTCCACCTTCATCCAGTCGGACCGTGCCCGGCGCGCCTCACCCTTGGCCTTCACCGCGCCGGCAAGCTGAATGGCGCCGCCGAACAGCAGCAGCTTTTCGGTCAGCGTTGTCTTACCGGCATCCGGGTGGGCGATGATCGCGAAGGTGCGCCGCCTAGCGATCGGATCGGCCAGATCGTGGGGTAGCGAGTCAGGCATGCCGGGGAGATGCGATGATCCCGGCATAAAGTCAATAACAAGGGGATAATTGCGGGGATAACTCGGCTGGCCGCGTAATCACCCCAAGATCTTGCCGTCGAAAGGGTGCCAACCCTCACGATGTTCGATCTCGATCACCCACAGGTCCGGGTCGCGGCTTGTCGCCCGCTCGATGTAGGCGCGCGCGTCTTCCTCAGACATGGTGTCGCCGGCGCCCGCGACCATCCAGGCCGGATTGCCGTCCAGGTCGCGGGTCTGGCTGAGCAGCCGGCTGGTGCCGTCCAGCAATGATAGTTTCAGCAGCACCAGGCCGCCCATGGCGTCGCCCCGGCGCAAGACATAGGCGCCGACGCCCTCCGTCGCGCAATGGCGCAGATGGGCCTTCACCACCGTCTCGGTCGGCAGGCGGCCGTCATCCATGACCGCGCCTCAGCGCTTGGTGCGCAATGTCGGAAACGCGATGACATCGCGGATCGACGGGTTGCCGGTCATCAGCATGACCAGCCGGTCAATACCGACGCCCATGCCGCCGGTCGGTGGCAGGCCGTATTCCAGGGCGGTGACGTAGTCGGTGTCCATCATCTGGGCTTCCTCGTCGCCCGCCTCGCGCGCGCTTACCTGGGCCTGGAACCGCTCATACTGATCCTGCGGGTCGGTAAGCTCGGAAAAGGCGTTGGCCACCTCCCAGCCATTCACGAAGGTTTCGAACCGTTCCGTCAGCCGCGGATCGCTGCGATGGGCCTTGGCCAAGGGCGAGATGTCGCGGGGAAAGTCGGTGACATGGACAGGCTGGATCAGCGCCGCCTCGGCCTTGTGTTCGAAGGCGATTTCAACCGCCTGGCCCCATTTCTCCGAACCTTCGATCGGGCAGTCGAGCGCCTTGGCCGCCTCACGCGCGGCCGCATCGCCCTCGATGGCGGCAAAATCAACCCCCGTCGCATCCTTCACCAGATCGACCATGCTGCGTCTCGGATACGGGCCCTTGAAGTCGATCTCGGTGTCCTCGAACGTCGCGACGGTTGACCCGTTGAGGGCAATGGCGACGCGTTCGAACAGAGACTCCGCCAACTCCATCATGTCGGTGTAGTCGGCATAGGCCTGGTACAGTTCCATCATGGTGAATTCGGGGTTGTGCCGGGTCGATAGGCCCTCGTTCCTGAAGTTGCGGTTGATCTCGAACACACGCTCGAACCCGCCCACGACCAGACGTTTCAGATAGAGCTCCGGCGCGATGCGCAAATAAAGCGGCATGTCGAGCGCGTTGTGGAACGTCTCGAACGGCTTGGCCGAGGCGCCGCCCAACAGCGTGTGCAGCATCGGCGTTTCGACCTCCAGGAAACCGCGTTCGATCAGCGCGGCCCGCAACTCCGTTATCGCCTGGGCGCGCTGGCGGAACGTGCGGCGGCTGTCCTCGTTCATGATCAGGTCGAGATAGCGCTGGCGATAGCGCTGCTCGACATCCGTCAGGCCGTGATACTTCTCCGGCAGGGGCAGCAGTGTCTTGGACAGAAGCGTGACCTGAAGCGCGTTGATGGTCAGTTCGCCCCGCTTGGTCCGCCGTACCAGCCCTTCGACGCCGATCAGATCGCCAATGTCGAGATAGGCGAGCTTCGCTCGCTCCGCCTCGTCCATGATGTCCTTGTGGCTGAAGATCTGGATTTTGCCGGTTTCGTCATGCAGGTCGATGAACATGCCGGAATTACGCATTGCCCGAATGCGCCCGGCCACCCGGACCCGGTCCTCCGTCTCGGTGTCGGCGGGCAGGTCGGCATATTTGTCCTGCAGGGCGGCGGCATCGGCGTTCTTATCGAACCGATAGGGGTACGGATCGATGCCGGCCGCACGGGCCGCCTGTAGCTTTTCAAGCCGCGACGCCTTCAGCGGATTGTCGGACGGGTCGTGGGGCGCGGCGAAGGCGCCGTCTTGGGTGGAGGTCTCGCTCATGTCTCATCAGCTTGCTGGCCCCCGTGCAAGGCAAGGGGGCGGATCGAAGGGCGGCGCACTATAGGGGTGGCCTGCGTGCATTTGAAGAGCGGCCGCGACGGACCTGCAAGTGCTGGCCATGACGGAATTAATCCCTATTCTGCCGCGATGAGCCAGGTTCCGCAAAGCGCCGCGCAAACGATCCTGCCCAACGCCGATGCGGTCGTTGTCGGCGCGGCCTCGGTGACACTGGTCAGTGCGGACGGTGAGATCGAGACGCTAAGCCATCCCGAACTGGCGGAACGGCTTGACGGGCCGCCCTTGCTGATGTGTCACGCCAGGTCACTGGCCCGCCGGGTCGGCCGTAACTGGATTGCGGGCCTGGACGTGCTGGAGCTGTTCGCGTTTGTGCATCCGGCCCGGTTTTGTCGCCCGACGCCCGAAGGCTTGTGCGCGGCGCTGGATCTGGCGCCGCCCGGCGATGCGGCCGGCCGGGCCGTGGCCCTGCACCGCATCAGCGGCAGGCTGCTGACGGATTTGGCGGCGCAGCGGGACGAGCGCTCGGACCCGGTGGCCATTGCCTGGACCATGGGCCAAGGCGGCTGGCCCTGGGCGCGGTTCGTGCTGGCGGCACTGGGAAGCCCGGCCGGACCCGGCGGCAGCCGCAGCGGCCTGGAGGTCTGGCACCGGCTGCCCGAATGGCAAACCGATGCGCCGCCACCGCCGCCCACGTCTCAACCGGTGACGGATACCGAAGCCCGTCAACGGCTCGCATTGCTGCGCGGCAGCTTGTCGGAGGAGCGGCCCCAGCAGGCGGACTATGCCAGTGCCGTGGCCCAGGCCTTCGACCCGAAGCCCGGTGAAGAAACGCCGATCGCCGTCCTGGCGGAGGCCGGCACCGGCGTGGGCAAGACCCTGGGCTATCTGGCGCCGGCCACGGTTTGGGCGGAGAAGAATGGCGCGCCTGTCTGGATCTCGACCTTCACCCGAAACCTTCAACACCAGATCGACCAGGAGCTTGAGCGGCTGGTGCCCGACCCGGTCGACAAGGCGCGGCGCGTGGTGGTTCGTAAAGGGCGAGAGAACTATCTTTGCCTCTTGAACCTGGATGATGCCGTTAGGGCGCGGCCGACCCAACCTCAGACCTCCACCGCCCTCGGCCTCATCGCGCGCTGGGCGGCGGCCACCCGTGACGGCGATCTACAAGGCGGCGACCTGCCCGGCTGGCTGGCCGACCTGGTCGGGCGCGGCCGCAGCCTGGGTCTGGGCGACCGACGTGGCGAGTGCATCTATTCCGCCTGCCCGCACCATCAGAAGTGCTTCATCGAGCGCAGCGTGCGCCGGGCACGCCGGGCCGACATCGTCATTGCGAATCATGCCCTGGTGATGATCCAGGCGGCTCTCGGCGGCATCGACGACCAGAACGTGCCGACCCGCCTGATCTTTGATGAAGGCCACCATCTGTTCGACGCGGCCGACAGCGCCTTTTCAAGCCATCTGACCGCCCGCGAAGCCGCCGAACTGCGGCGCTGGCTGATCGGGTCCGACGTCGCCCGCCGCTCGCGCGCCCGTGGCCTGCGCCGCCGCATCGAGGACTTGCTCGCCGACGACGACGAGGCGGTGGAGCAACTGGACGAACTGGAGCGGGCAGCACGGACCTTGCCGGCGGAGGCTTGGTCATCGCGCCTGAGATCGCGGGATACCAACGAGCCGACCGAGAGCGTGCTGACCGAGGATGGCTTGCGCGGGGCGGCGGAGCGTTTCCTCATGCTGGTGCGTCAGCAGGTCTATGCCCGGGCGAAGGGGCGCGATGGTCCGTACAACCTGGAGACCGACGCGATACCACCGATCGACGGCATCCTCGAGGCCGCGTCCGGTCTGCGGGCCTCACTGGCGCGGTTGCAGAAACCCATGCTGTCCCTGGCGCGCCGGCTGAAGGCACGGCTGGAAGACGAGGCCGAAACGCTGGACAGCAACACGCGGCAGCGGCTGGAAGCCAGTGCCAGGGGGCTTGAGCGGCGGGCCAGGGACAGCATCGGTCCCTGGATCGCCATGTTGGACGCCTTGGCCGACGCCTCGCCCGATCACGTGGTCGACTGGTTTGGTGTCGAGCGCATCGAGGGCCGCGACATCGATGTCGGGTACTATCGGCACGCGCTGGACCCGACCCGCCCGATGATGGCGAGCCTGGCCGGCCCGACACATGGCATGGCGATCACCTCGGCGACCTTGACCGATGGCACCGGCGATGTCGAAGAGGATTGGACGGCCGCGGAGGTGCGCACGGGAACGGCGCATCTGGCCCTACCCGCCATCCGGGCGCGGGTCCCCTCGCCCTTCGACTATGCCGGCCAGACCCGCGTCTTGATCGTGCGCGATGTGCGGAAGGACGATTTGGATCAGGTCGCCGCCGCCTATCGCGCGCTGATCGAGGCCGCCGGTGGCGGAACGCTGGGGCTGTTCACGGCGATCAGCCGGCTGCGCGCCGTCCATGGACGCCTGGCCCCGACGCTGGAGGCGGCCGGCCTGCCGCTGTTCGCCCAGCATGTGGATGGCATGGGCGTCTCGACCCTCGTCGACATTTTCCGGGGCGAGGAAGACGCGTCGCTGCTGGGCACGGACGCGGTGCGCGACGGCGTCGACATCCCCGGCCGTTCGTTGCGGCTGATCGTCTTCGACCGGGTGCCCTGGCCGCGCCCATCGATCCTGCAACGGGCGCGCGCGGCCCATTTCGGCAAGCAGCGCTATACGGATATGCTGACCCGCCTGCGCCTGAAGCAGGCCTTTGGGCGCCTGGTACGCCGGGCCGACGATCGCGGCGTCTTCATCCTACTGGACCCGATGATGCCGACCCGTCTGACCGGAGCGTTTCCCGAAGGCGTAGAGGTGGAACGGCTGGGATTGGCGGATGCGGTCGAGATAACGCGAGGGTTCCTGGCAACGACGGAGGAGGAACAGGGCGGCAAGTGATGGAGGCCCGATTTGACCGGCGTCATGCGTCGGTCATCGGCAGCCTGTAATCTGGCAACAATCAACACGCATGGACGGACCGAAGACATGACCGACTATCAACTCCAAGACGTCACCGAGAAGGACTACATCTATATCGAGCGGACCTGTTCGATGGACCCTCAGGTCGTCGGCAAGACGATGGGTGAGGCCTTTGGGGCCGTCGTCTCTTTCGCAACGGAACATGGCATTGCGCTCGATAGCCAGCCGATCTCCGTCTATCATACCTACAATCCTGAGACGCTGACCTTCCGCGCGGGCTTCTTCATCAAGCCGGAAGATGCGGCAAAGGCGAGCGGTGAGGTTCGGGCCGATAAGACACCCACCGGTCAGGTGCTGTTCCTGACCCATGTCGGCCCCTACAGCGAGCTTCGCACGACCTACGGCGAGGCGATGGCGTACATCGAGCAGAACGGTCTCAAGATCGGCGCGCCAACCTGGGAGGTCTATGTCGACGACCCGACAACGACGCCGGAGCAAGAACTGCGCACCGAAATCTTCATGGCTTTGGCATAGCTTGTATTGAGGCACCGTAACGTTGCCGTTGCTTCGCCGACATCGCCAGTTATCGTTGCGCGATGAAGGTCAAAACCGCTCGGACCCTGGCCGCCATCGCCGCGTGCGTTGTTGCAATAACGCTGTTCAGTTCGGTGACTGGTGCGCAGAGCACGCCTGAGCGTGCTTGCTATTTCATCGAGAGCGAGACACTTACCTCGGGCATGCGGTTGACCTTTGGCGACGGCTACAGCTTCGCCGGCGAAACCTACGGCACCATCCATGACGAGGAAGCGCCGTACTTTGCCTTCTACCGGCAAAGCCATGAAGGGTCCCATTTCCGCGGCACGATGACCGTCACCACCATTACGGAAATCGAACACGACACCCAGATCCGGCAGGAGATCTGGCAGTTTTCGCCAGTCGAGTTGGTGCGCGATGGCGTTCAGTACCGGAATACGGATTGCGGGAAGGTGGACGCCCTCTTTGCCGGGTTGGACGGCTGAGGGTGCTGTAGGGCATTGGCGCCGTTTCGGCCCTGAGATGACGCTTGCCGCATGCGAGCACTGATCGACGGGCGAGACCAAGCGCCCTCTAAGGTTCATCCGATCCGCAGTGGTGCGCCGCGAAGGAATGGCGAACTGTTCGGCGAGGCGATAGGCTGGCATCACGATTGTAGAAATCGATTGCTCGCTTCATGACAACCACGACCGACCTCTCGTCCGAACCAGCCGTAACGAAGCCGGAGCCACCAAGATCGACGGTGCACCGGGCGCGACGTGCAAGGGTGGGACCATTCCGGCTGTCGATCGTCCTCGGCGTCGCGATTGGCGGCCTGGTCTTCCTCTCGGTAGCCACGGTCCTGATGATCAGCTTCACGGCCAACGTCAGGAACACCTTCAGCCTGCTGCTGGACCGGGCCGACCTGGCCGTGACACTGGCCGAACGGCGGCTTGAGGCCTTGGTCACCCCTGCCAGCGGCTTGATGGCCGAGATCGCTCGGCTGGTTGAGGTAGGCGTGCTGGATCCGGACGATCGCGAGGCGTTCTTGACGGCACTTGCCTTGGCGCAAGCCGGAACGCCGCAGGTTACAGGCATCGCCTATCTCCATGACGATCTGACCATGGATGTCGCGGTGCTTGGCCCGGACGGTCCGGAGGTCTTTCCGGATGATGTCTACACACGCGACATGCTGGCAATGGCCTGGGACGAAGCCCTCGACAATCCGGAAGGCTACTGGGCCGAAGTGATCTATATCGGCGGTCCGGACCAGTCGGCCATCAACTGGCGCCAGCCCCTGTGGCGTGACGGCGAGTTGACGGCGGTGCTGACAGCCGTGATCTCCGTGCGCTCCCTGTCTGAGTTTCTACTGGATCTGACGACCAGCGACGGTTCGGAGGGGTCGCTCGGCGCCTTCCTGCTCTACGGCGAGCAGGACGTGCTTGCCCATCCGAACCTGGCTTCCGGCGAGTTTCCTGGCGTGTCGATCGAGCGCCCCATGCCGTCAATCTTTGATATAGACGATCCGATTCTGGTGGCATTGCGGACGCAAGGTGAAGACACGCCGGTCGAGACACAAGGCCGGGTCGACGCGACATTCGCCGACATCGACGGCACCGAAGAGGGGTTTGTCGCGTTCTCGCGCGAACTGTCAGGCCTCGCCGACGCGCCGCTGACGCTCGGCGTCTACTACGATTCCGAGGATGTCGGCGCCGAACTGGAACGGCTCGCGGTATCCGGCATTGTCGGCCTGGTGGCACTTTTCATCGCGGTTGTGCTGGCCGCTGTGATGGGCAAGCGCATCGCCCGTCCGATCCGAAGACTTGCGGCCGAAACCACCGCCATCAGCACCCTCGACCTGGAGGAGACAAAGGAACTGCCCGGCAGCATGATTCGGGAGTTGGACGAGCAGGCCTCCTCATTCAACCGCATGGTGGCAGGCTTGCGATGGTTCGAAACCTATGTTCCCCGCAGGCTCGTCAAGCGGCTGATGGCCACGGGGCGGGATCAGAGTGTGCTGTCGGACGAACGTCAGATGACCGTCATGTTCTCAGACATTGCCGGCTTCACGGCCCAGTCCGAAGCCATGCCCGCCGCCCGCACGGCTGCATTGCTCAACCATCACTTCGCTTTAATGGCCCAATGCATTGAAAAGGAAGGAGGAACGATCGACAAGTTCCTCGGCGATGGCGTGATGGCCTTTTGGGGTGCGCCGGACAGGCAGGCCGACCACGCGTCCCGCGCGGCCCGAACGGTCCTGGCCATCGCTGATGCCATCGATCTTGACAACCGGCAACGGGCAGAAGATGGCGGGCTGCCGATCAAGCTGCGTATCGGGTTGCATTCCGGCACGGTGGTCGTCGGCAATATCGGCGCGCCCGAACGCATGAATTACACCATCGTCGGCGACACGGTGAATACCGCCAAGCGACTGGAACAGCTCGGCAAGGTTCTTGGTACGGCCGAAGAGACCGTGACGATTCTGATCAGCGCCGAGACTGCCGCCGCGTTGGAACCCGATGCCTTTCATCTTGAGAGGTGTGGCGCCCATCCGGTGCCCGGCCGGGGCCAGCCGATTGAGGTTTGCCGGCTCGGTGGCGCTGACCGCGGCAAGGGAGATAAGGGCCCAGCTTAGCGTGTCATCTCTTGATAGAGATCCAAGTACGCTGCGGCCGCGCGGTCCCAGCTGTAGTCCATGGCCATTGCGGTCAGTTGCATTGAGCGCCATTGGGCCTGGTCTTGCCACAGATCGCAGACCCAGCCGATGGTGCCGGCCAGCGCATCGACGGTCGCCAGGTTGAAGACAAAACCGGTCGCGGTGCCGGCAGAAACCGCCTTAGCGTCGGCATTCACGACCGTGTCCGCGAGTCCGCCCGTGTTGCGGACGAGCGGCAGGCTGCCGTACTTCATGGCGTAGATCTGGGTCAGGCCACACGGCTCCGCCCGGCTGGGCACCAGCACCACGTCGCTGCCGGCGATGATGAGATGGGCCAGTTCCTCGTCATAGCCGAGAACCGCGCCGACTTGTCCCGCGAACCGGTCGGCACTGGCGCGGAAGCCAGCCTCCAAGCCCGCCTCGCCGGTTCCAAGCAGCGCGAGCTGGCCGCCGCGCCCCAGCAATACGGGCAAGGCGGCGAGCAACAGGTCGAGACCCTTGTGCCAGGTCAGCCGGCTGACGACGCCGAACAGCGGCCCCTCGGCCGCTTGCTCGAGGCCAAGCCGTTCCCGCAAGGCCTTCTTGGCGGCCTTCTTGTCATCGATGCTGTCCGGCCCATACGGGCGTGGCAGGCGGTGATCGGTGGCCGGGTTCCAGACATCGTAGTCGGCGCCGTTGACGATGCCGGAGAGCACGTCGGCGCGGCTTCGCAGCAGGCCGTCGAAGCCGCAGCCCTGTTCGACACTCTGAATTTCCTGAGCATAGGTCCGGCTGACGGTGGTGATGCGATCGGCGGTGGCCAGGCCTGCCTTGAGGAAAGAGACCTGGCCATAGAACTCCAACCCTTCCGGCGAAAAACTCGACGCCGGCAGGCCGAGCCAGGCGAACGTGTCGCCGGGAAAGACGCCTTGATAGGCCAGATTGTGGACGGCGATGGCGGTTTTCGGCGTCGGTGCCGGGTCAGCGGCGAGATAGGCGGGAACCAGACCCGCCTGCCAGTCATGGCTATGCACGACGTCCGGCCGCCAGCGCGGATCGAGCCCGCGCGCAAGTTCCGCACCCGTCCAGCTCAAGGCGGCAAAGCGGCGGGCATTGTCGGACCAGTCATGCCCGTTCTCGTCGAGGTAGGGATTGCCCGGGCGATCGAAGAAGCCCGGCACGTCCATGACATAGGCCGGCACATCGATGCCATCCAGATCGCCGGCCAGCACCCGCGCCGGTCCGCCGCCGAACAGGTTCGGCCATTCCGTAATCGCCGTCATGGCTCCGGCAGCCGCCATCACGCCAGGGTATCCCGGCAGCAGAGTGCGCGTCGGCGCCCCAAGGCGGTCAAGAGCAAATGGCAAGGCCCCCATGACATCCGCCAGTCCGCCGGTCTTGATCAGCGGGTAGAGTTCCGACGCGACGTGCAGCGAAGATGGCGCCACGGCCCGATCAGCCCTCCAAGGCGTCGATCATGGGCCTGGTGATCAACACAACGCCGCCGTCCGTCCGCTCAAACCGCGCTGCATCGTCGTCCGGATCTTCGCCCGCGACCAAGCCATCGGGAATCCTGACCCGGCTGTCGACGACGGCATTGGTCAGGCGCGCATGCCGCCCGACCCAAACGTCCGGCAGCATCACAGACTGGTTGACCTGGCTGAACGAGTTCACCCGCACGCCGCTGAACAGCAGCGAGCCGTTCACCTCGCCGCCGGACACGACGCAGCCGCCCGAAACCGTGCTGTTCAGGGCCAGCCCACGACGATCGCCGGTGTCATGCACGAACTTCGCCGGCGGCAGCTGTAGCTGATAGGTATAAATCGGCCAGAAATCGTCATAGAGGTCGAGCGCGGGCGTTACCGCCGCGAGATCGAGATTGGCTTCCCAATAGGCGTCGATGGTGCCGACATCGCGCCAATAGGCCTCGGTCTGGCCCTCGGAATAGACCGCGCTTTGCTGCAGGCGATGGGCGCGGACATTGGCGTCGCCCTGGACCAGGAACGGGATGATATCCCTGCCGAAATCGTGCGCGGAGGTGGCATCGGAGGCGTCGCGGCGAAGTTGGTCGTATAGAAAGCGCGCGTTGAACAGGTAGATACCCATGCTGGCCAGCGCGATGTCCGGTTTTCCGGGCATGGCCGGCGGGTCGGCTGGTTTTTCGACGAAGCTGACGACTCGCTGTTGGTCGTCGATGTGCAGCACGCCGAAGCCCGTGGCCTCCATGCGCGGCACCTCGACACAGCCGACGGTAACGTCGGCGCCGGTCTCGATGTGATGGTCCAGCATGGCGGCGTAGTTCTGCTTGTAGATATGGTCGCCGGCCAGGACCAAGACGAACTCTGGGTCTTCGGCCTCGAAGATATCGACGTTCTGCCAGACCGCGTCCGCCGTGCCGCGATACCACATCGACTCGTCGACACGTTGTTGAGCCGGCAGAAGGTCGACGAACTCGCCCATTTCCCCGCGCAGATAGCCCCAGCCACGCTGCAGATGGCGCAAGAGGCTGTGGGACTTGTACTGGGTCAGCACGTAGCTGCGGCGGATGCCGGAATTGATGCAGTTGGACAGGGCGAAATCGATGATCCGGTACTTGCCGCCAAAGGGAACGGCGGGCTTGGCCCGACGATCGGTCAACTGCTTCAGGCGGCTGCCACGCCCGCCGGCCAGCACAAGGGCCACCATGCGTTTGTGCACCTGAAGGGATCGCACTTCGTCCGCCACGGCCTAGCCTCCCGCCCCTGTTTCGGCTCTTGTTCCGGGCACTATAGCAAGCGTTGGGGCGCTAACCAGGGGCGAATAGCGGCGCGTAGATCGCCAGCAGAACGGACAGCGTTAAGACCGATGCTATGGTCGAAATCAGGATTACGCCGGACGTCCGCTCGACATAAACCTCGTACTTTTGCGCGATGACGAACGTAAGCGCACCTGTGGGCAGCGCCGCCAGCAGGATGGCGCTGGCCAGCCAGAAAGGCTCCATCGGAAAGAAGGTGTCCGCCAACCACCAGACGAGAAGTGGCTGCCAGAACAGCTTCAAGACACTAATCCAGCCAACCTCGGACAAGTCGGCGGCAAGCGGTCGGCTGGACAGGAACAGGCCGATTGCGAACAGGGCACAGGGGCTGGCGGCTGCACCTAAGAGATCGAACAGGTTGGTCGCGGGCTCCGGCAGCGGTAGGCCAACGAAGCTGGCCAACAGACCAAGGACAGGCGCCACGACGAGCGGGTTCTTGACCAATGCCAGCAGCACGTCGAACAGAGCGTGCCCGATATGGCGCCCGCGGCTCGCCGTCAGTTCCAGGCCGATGACCGCCAGGCCGACCGCCACCGCCGACATGATGACGGTCGCCAGCAAGGCCGGCGCCAAGCCCGCCGTGCCGAACGCCGCGACGAAGAGCGGGATGCCCATATAGCCGGTGTTGGAAAAGCTGGCGTTCATGCCCTGCATGATCAGCACGCCGGCGCGCTCGCGATGGATGATCGCGCCGATGATCATGGCGACCAGCCAGACCCCAAGGATGCTGCCGAGAAAGGCATTGATGAACGGCCAATACAGCACCTCCTGGATCGAGGTGCGCGCCATGGCCAGAAACAGCAAGGGCGGCAGAGCCACCCAATAGACGAACTGGTTGAGCGCCTGGGACGCGGTGTCGCCCAAGACACCGATCCGCCCTGCGACATAGCCGGCAAGAATGACCGCAAAGATCGGCAGGGCAACGTTAAGGACCGCTTCCATCGCCCGGTCATGCCATGTTGACCCTGGACTGTCGATAGAGGCTAACTGGATGCCTGCCATCGCCCGCGAACTAGGTCGCAGTGTCGCCTTGACGAATGGCTCTCACCGTCCTCATATCCCGGCAACGCGCGGATCACCCGATCCGCCAACCCTGCCGCTTTCTGCCGCCCACTAATCTTCGGCAGTTCAGAAGGAATCCTCGATGTCTTCGACCGCTCAAGCAGCGCTTATCCACACCATGGTCCTCGTCTCCGCGTCAGACGGCAACATGACCGACAGCGAGCTGGCCACGATCGGCGACATCGTCCGGATGCTGCCCGTGTTCAGCGGTTTCGACGACACGCAACTGTCGGAGGTGGCGAGCCAGTGCGTCGCGACCCTGCAGAACGAGGACGGGTTGGACCTGGCCTTGACGGCGATCCGTGAGGCGCTGCCGGACTATCTGCGCGAGACGGCGTATGCGGTCGCCTGCGATGTCGCGGCCGCCGACGGCGAGGCGAGCCAGGAAGAGTTGCGCTTGTTGGAACTGCTGCGTCACCGAATCGGCGTCGACCGCCTGGCAGCCGCCGCCATCGAACGTGGGGCGCGCGCGCGTCACATGACGCTTTAGGCGTCTAGGAGGCCGCGAGCCGGTCTCGAGCCTCCAGGATCGCATCGAGCGCCAGCAACGACGCCTCGTGCCGCGCCGGATGGTGATGGACCACGGCGAATACCGGCAGTTCCGGCCAGTCGTCGGGACCATTTGCAAGCTCGCCCGATGACAGCATTCGGTACATTGCGTCCCTGAAGTCCGAGATCTGCTCGAACGTCTGTCCCGGTGCGTTGCGGCCGACCATGGCTGCCGCCGCCTGCCCGATCGCGCAGGCCTGGATAGCGTGGCCGTATCCGGTGACCCGGTCGCCGTCGACGGTCAGATCAACGGTGATCCGGCTGCCGCAAGTCAGGCTGTCGCGCACCACGGTGATGTCCGGGGCGGGCAGCCGTTCTGGTGCCGCGGTTGCCGCCGCCAGCCGCAGAATGTCTCGGTTGTAGAGCGGGTCGTCCATACGGCCCCGTCAGGCCGCTTCACCGCTGGTGACGCCACGCCCGACATGGGCTGCAGCCATAGCAAAAATCGCCTGCAGCATCGCATTCAACCCGTTGCTGCGGGTCGGGCTCAAATGTGAGTCGAGGCCGATGGCATTGATGAATGCCGGCGGCGTGCTGTTGATTTCGTCCGCCGTGCGGCCGTTATAGATGCGCATCAAAAGGGCGATCAGCCCGCTGACGATCGCCGCATCGCTGACCGCCGCCATCCGAAGCCGCCCGTCACGCCACTCGCCGACCAGCCAGACCTGGCTCTGACAGCCCTGAAGCTTGTTCTCCTCGCGCTGCCACTCAGGCGGAAACGGCGGCAATTGGCGGCCCTGATCGATCAGATACTGATACCGGTCCAGCCAATCGTCGAAGAAGGCGAAATCATCGATCAGTTCTTGCTGGGCCTCATCGATGCCGGTCTCAGGAACGGAAACGTCAATCATGTGCCGGGTGCCGCTTTTGCGTCGAGCTGTCGTGAAGTGCCCTCAACATGGGGGCGGGCCGCGCGGCAATCAATCAAGTGCAAACCATGCCTTCAGCGGCAAGTGGTCCGAGGCGACCTGGGTCTCGGGCGTCACGACCACTTCGTTGCCCAGCAGCCGAAAATGCCGGCTGGCGAGGATGCGGTCAAAAGGAACGACGGGCAACCTCGTGTGCCAGGTCGCGGCCGTTGCCATGTGCGGCAGGATGTCGGTCAGGCGCGTGAGTGAATCCGAACCGGGGCGCCAATGGTTGAAGTCGCCCATCAGCAGTGTCGGCACATCCCGGCGTTCCGCCAGCGACACGATCACGCGACCGATTTGAATGCGCCGTTCCCAGGGCGCCAGGCCCAGATGCATGTTGACCACGCGGATCAGGTGACCATCGACCGTCACATCGATATCGATGGCGCCTCTGGGCACATGGCTCTGGATCGTCAGGTCGATGGCCCGCGTTTCGTCTGCCGGCTCTCGGGTCAACAGTGCATTGCCGAAATGCGCGTCCTCACGGTGTTTCACCGGCCCCTCGGCGACTTCGAAGCCGCTGTGCTGCTTCAGATAGGCATACTGATCGAAGTTCGGCCGGCCGCGCAGATGCCAGCCAACCTCTTGCAGGCCGATGATTTCGGCGTCGAAGTCCCGAATCGCCCGATTGACACGATCGGGCAGCCACTGGCCGTCGATGCCCAGGCAGGAATGGATGTTGTAGGTGACGACGGAAAACTTGGTCACGTCGTCATCGCCAACGGTCTCGCCTGGTTCGGGCCGTGTCCGGAGTTTGATGGATCGTTCATCGGGGGAACGGATAGGTGATGGATCAGCACGTCGAAAGGCTATCGGACGGCAATTGTCGGCTCAGGTCAAGTTACCGCAAAATCTGTGCTGGGAGGGCGTGGACATAACACGCCATGACGAATACCCGCCCTTTCATCGCGGCCGACGCGGCCGGCCTGAGTGCGCACAGCCATGAACATACGCTTGATCACGGCCATTACGCGCGACACAATCAAAAAAAGAACCGAACGGGCTCTCTCCCGCAATCGAATCCAATCGCTAATGAAAATGGGGATCGTCATGGCCAGTGCTACGCAAATAGTTGCCGCAACCGCCCTTCTGGTCACGAGCCATATCGTTCCCGCCAATGCGCAGGACCCCGGCGCCTTTGCCGGCACATGGGTCACGACAAGCGGCAGTTATCTGTTCTGGAACAGGGAAACCCTGGACGTACCCGAAGATCTCGTCATCACGGTGGAGATCGACGCCGGCGACTTCCCCACCCTGTTCATCACGATGACCGAGGAGTTTCACCCCGACGCGTTCGCCGGCTGGCACGGCGCCGATCAGATCCAAGGCTCGCTGACCTTCGAAGCGGTCGGGGTCGTGTCCTTCGACGGGCTCCACGTCCACATCGCCGATGTCTTCGATACCACGCGCTGGTTCTGCGACGTTCGCGGCAGCGATGTCTTGGAATGCCTTGCCACAGAAGCGGGCGAGCGTGCCCTGTCGGGCCGCATATCACTCCAGAAGCAAGATCCGTGAGCCCGTCTGCCTGGCGACGTTGGCCCCCAGGCCCGATGCCGCCATCCTCGTGCTTTTCGGTGCGGCTGATCAGGTCGACGCTTTGCCTGGCAAGCTTGTGCCCGGGATCGAGTGCCAGGTTCTTCAGATCCAGCAGCGTGTAATGCGACGATGTCCATTTCGGCTGATAGAAGCCCTCGCCCCAGGTTTCGTCCTAGTGCCGTTTGGACAGGATTGCCGCGCCCCAGCCCTCTGTCCCGATCCTGCGGCGGAGGCGCTGGCGATCCTATCCGAACAGATCGCGCCGGATCTGGTACTGGATGGCCACGTCACCGTCGAGCAGCCAGCTTACGACCGGGTTATCGGGATTGATGCTCATGAGGTCGGGGTATCGCCCACGCCAGTGCGTCGCCAAACCCCTGACTTCGCCGCATCAAAGATCCCCGCCGTGCCGGCCGTCCTCGCGCCTTAAAGCGACTGGTGGCCGGCACGGTGGCTGTCGTTGGCGTACACAGCCTGGTTCGCGGCAAGAACCTGCGCGCTTACATCACCACGAAGGACGCCGACCGGAAAGGTCAACCGGTTGGCGCTAAAGCGCTGGGCGCAAGAGGCACATGCAGCCGAAATCGCGTGAAGACCAGCCCGTCAGGCGCTGCCGAGGCGGCCTTCTTCGATGCTGAGCGCGGCCTGGGCTGCCGCCAAGCGGGCGATCGGGACTCGGTAGGGAGAGCAGCTGACATAGTCGAGGCCGATCTCGTGGCAGAATCGGATCGAGGCCGGATCGCCGCCATGTTCGCCACAGATGCCGAGATTGAGGTCCGGCCGGGCCGCCCGGCCGCGTTCCATGGCGATCTGGACCAGTTCGCCGACGCCGCTTTGATCGATCGTGACGAACGGGTCGCCCTCAATGACGCCCAGGCGCTCGTATTCCAACAGGAAGCTCGCCGAATCGTCGCGGCTGATGCCGAAGGTCGTCTGTGTCAGATCGTTGGTGCCGAAGGAGAAGAACTCCGCCGTTTCGGCCAACTCACCCGCGCGCAGCGCAGCGCGCGGCAGCTCGACCATGGTGCCGACATGGTCGTTAAGCGCCACGCCGCTTTGCGCCTCGACCTCCTCGGCCGCGCTGGCGATCACCTTTTTCAGCAGGTCCAACTCCGCCTTTGAAAAGGCAAGTGGGATCATGATCTCGGCCGTGACCGGGTCCTGATCGGCGCCGCCGACCTCCACCGCCGCCTCGAAGATCGCCCGTGCCTGCGTCTCGTAGATTTCCGGATGGGTAATGCCCAGGCGACAGCCGCGATGGCCCAGCATCGGGTTGCTTTCGGCAAGCTGAATGACCCGCGCGCGCACACTCGCGACACCGACGCCGGCGGCCTCGGCCACATCGGCCATGTCCTGGTCGGTTTTCGGCAGGAACTCGTGCAGCGGTGGGTCAAGCAGGCGGATGGTCACCGGCTTGCCGGCCATGATGCGGAACAGATCGGCAAAGTCCTTACGTTGCAGCGGCAACAATTCTGCCAGGGCCGCACGGCTTTCGTCCGGTGTTTCCGCCAGGATCATGCGGCGCACATTCACGATACGGTCGGCATCGAAGAACATGTGCTCCGTCCGGCACAGGCCGATGCCTTCGGCCCCGAAACCGACCGCGACCTTGGCATCGTGCGGGGTCTCGGCGTTGGTGCGGATGCCGAGCTTGCGAAACCGGTCGGCCCAACCCATCAGGACGGCAAAATCGCCCGAGAGTTCCGGTTCGATGGTCGGCACGGCGCCGACCATCACGTCGCCGGTGGCCCCGTCGAGGGTGATCACGTCACCAACACTGAGGCTCCGCCCTCGGGCGGTCAGCGTGCCCTCCTTCATGTCCAAGGCCAACTCGCCGGCGCCGGCGACGCAAGCGCGGCCCATGCCCCGGGCGACGACGGCGGCGTGGCTGGTCATACCGCCGCGTGACGTCAGGATGCCGACGGCCGCGTGCATGCCGTGGATGTCTTCCGGGCTGGTCTCGTCACGCACCAGGATCACCCGTTCGCCCAGCTCGGTCAGCCGTTCGGCCTCGTCCGCCGACATCACGATCTTGCCGGAGACCGCACCGGGCGAGGCCGGCAGGCCCTTGGCCAGAACCTCGCGTTCGGCATCGGGGTCCAGCATCGGGTGCAGCAACTGGTCAAGCGCGCCGGGGTCGACGCGACGGACGGCCTCTTCTTGCGAAATCAGGCCCTCGTTCGCCATATCGACGGCGATCTTCAGGGCAGCGGTCGCCGTGCGCTTACCCGTCCGGGTTTGCAGGATGTAGAGCGTGCCGCTCTCCACCGTGAACTCCAGATCCTGCATTTCGGCGTAATGGTTCTCCAGCGTCAGCCGAATGTCGGCCAGTTCCCGATACAGGTCGGGCATGACCTCTTCCATCGATGGCAGGTCGGCACCGGCAGCTTCCCGTGCCTCAAGCGTGATGTGCTGCGGCGTTCGCGTGCCGGCGACCACATCCTCGCCCTGGGCGTTAATCAGATACTCGCCGTAAAAGACGTTCTCGCCCGTGGCCGGATCGCGGGTGAATGCAACGCCGGTCGCACAGTCGTCACCGCGGTTGCCGAAGACCATGGCCTGGACATTCACCGCCGTGCCCCAGTCGGCCGGCAGGCCATGCAGGCGCCGATAGGTGATTGCGCGCTGGTTCATCCATGAGCCGAACACGGCACCCATCGCGCCCCAAAGCTGGGCGCGCGGGTCTTGCGGGAATGGCTCGTCCAGCGCGTCGGCGACGAGGGCCTTGTAGCGCCGCAGCACCTCGGCCCAGTCTTCGGCCGTCAGATCGGTATCCAGGCGATGGCCGGTATCGCGCTTCACCGTCTCCAGCTCGTCCTCGAACAAGCCGTTGTCGACGCCCAACACCACGTCGCAATACATCTGGATGAACCGGCGATAGCTGTCATAGGCGAAGCGTTTGTTGCCCGTGATCGCCGCCAGCCCTTCGACGGTCTCGTCATTGAGGCCGAGATTGAGGACCGTGTCCATCATGCCGGGCATGGAGGCGCGGGCGCCTGAGCGCACGGACAGAAGCAATGGATCGGACGGATCGCCGAACCGTTTGCCGAGCAAGCCTTCCAGCCGCTGCAGCGCTTGGTCGACCTGTGATGTAAGGTCGGCCGGATACTGCCGGTCGTTGGCGTAAAACCAGTTGCAGACCTCGGTCGAGACGGTGAAGCCCGGCGGAACCGGCAGGCCGATGCGGGCCATTTCGGCCAGGTTGGCGCCCTTGCCGCCCAGCAGGTTGCGCAGCGACGCGTTGCCCTCGGTGCCGTCGCCGCCGAAACTGTAAACCCACTTGGTCGCGGCGGTCGATTGATCACCGCTGTCGATCGCTTCATCCCTCATTCTGGCCATCCCCCTCTGGCAGCCTGGCGCGGACCCCTATCCCTCAATGGCGGAAAAATGCGCAACCTGATCAATCGTTGCCCTGATCTCGGACAATAATGCCAAACGATTGCGGCGCAGTTCGGCGTCATCGGCATTGACGGTTACGGCGTCGAAGAAGCGGTCGACCGGTGGGCGCAGCTTGGCCAGTTCCGCCATGGCGCCCGTAAACGCCTCTGTTTCGAGCAGCGGCTGGACCGCGCGACCGGTCGTGCCAAGCGCGTCCCACAGCGATTTCTCGTCCGCCTCTCGAAGGCTGCCCTCGTCGACGATGCCGAAATCGTCGACCTTGTCCTTCTTGGCCTCGATCCGCTCGATGTTTGCGGCCCGGCGATAGGCGACCAGCAGATTGGCGCCGTCATCCGTGTCGAGAAACTCGCGCAGAGCCTCGACACGATTGAGCAGGCTGACCAAATCGTCGCCGCTGACCTCGAAGACAGCGTCGATCAGGTCGTGCCGGACGCCCTGCTCGCGCAGACTGAACTTCAAACGGTCGGCGATGAAGGACGGCAGGTCAGCGATGGCCTCGTCCGGCGCGCCCGGATAGTTGGCCAGCGCCGCCGCAAAGACGCCGCGCAGCGACAAGCGCAGCTTGTTTTCCAGGATCAGGCGGATGACGCCGAGCGCCGCGCGCCGCAGCGCATAGGGGTCCCGGCTGCCGGTGGGTTTCTCATCGATCGACCAGAAGCCGACCAGGCTGTCGATCTTGTCGGCCAGGGCCACGGCGACGGACACCGGGGCCGTCGGGCACTGATCGTTCGGCCCAAGCGGCGCGTAATGGTCGGCGATGGCGTCCGCCACCTCCGCATGCTCGCCATCCTCAAGGGCGTAGTATCGGCCCATGATGCCCTGAAGCTCCGGAAACTCTCCGACCATGCCGGTGACCAGGTCGGCCTTGGCCAGGCGGGAGGCGGAGCGCACCCGATCGATGTCCGCGCCCGGCACGTCATGGGCGATGGTCGCGGCAAGCGCCTCGACACGGTCAACCTTGCCGTCCATCGTGCCCAGCTTGTCGTGAAAGGTGATCTGTTTCAGGCGCGGTACCCGGCTGCCCAGGCTGTGCTGCCGGTCCTGGTCCCAGAAGAACTTGGCGTCGGACAGGCGCGCTCGCAGCACCCGCTCGTTGCCCGCCACGACGGCCGCGCCGCCGTCCGACGTCTCCGTGTTCGCGACCAGCACGAAGCGCGGCGCCAGCTTGCCGTCCTGGGTCAGCAGCGCGAAATACTTCTGGTGCGACCGCATGGCCGTGATCAGCGCCTCGTCGGGCACCGACATGAAGGCCTCGTCGATATGGGCGGCATAGACCACCGGGTACTCGACCAGGCCCGCGACCTCGTCCAGCAAGCCTGGATCGTCGCGCGGCATCAGTCCTTCGGCCTCCGCCAGTTCTTCGACCCGCTGCCAGATCATCGTTTTGCGTTCGTCGCGGTCGAGGATGACCTTGGCGGCGCGCAGCTTGTCGCGATAGTCGGCGAACGCCGTCACGGTGATCGGGTCCGGTGCCAGGAAGCGATGCCCCTGGGTAAGATCGCTCAAGACGTAGCGCCGGTCGGCGGCCGGTTCGACGGTGCCGCCCAACGCAACGCCGTCAAACAGCGCCAGAATGCCATGCAGCGGCCGAACCCAGCGAAAGGCGCTTTCGCCCCAGCGCATGCTTTTCGGCCAAGGCAGCTTTGCCAGAACCGTTCCGATGGCCTCGGTCAGGATTTCCGGCGTCGGGCGGCCGGGCACGCTGCGAACGGCAAACCAGACCTTGCCCTTCGGCGTCTCGCGCTGCTCGCATTGATCGAGCGTCATCCCACTGGCCCTCAGGAAGCCTTCGATCGCCTTTTCCGGCGCGTCGATGCGCGGCCCCTTGCGCTCCTCCACCGTGTCGGGGGACGATTGCGGCAAGCCGGTCACATGGAGGGCCAGACGCCGGGGCGTGACATGAGCCTCGCTCGCCTCGAAGCTCAACCCGGCGGCGCGCAATTCCTCGCCCACCAGCCGGTCGAGGTCGGCCATTGCCCGGGCCTGCATGCGCGCCGGGATCTCCTCGGACAACAGCTCCAGCAGAAAATCGGCCATCACGCGGCGTCCAGCCAGATTTCACAGCATTGGCGGGCCATGGTGCGCACGCGGCCGATATAGGCCTGCCGCTCAACCACGCTGATCACGCCGCGCGCATCCAGCAGGTTGAACAGGTGGCTGGCCTTGATGCACTGATCATAGGCGGGCAGCGCCTTGCGCGCCTCGATCAAGGCGGCGCAGGCGGCCTCGGCGTCCTTGAAGTGCCGGAACAGGGTCGGCGCGTCGGCGAGTTCGAAATTGTAGGCCGAGAATTCGCGCTCCGACCGCAGGAAGACGTCGCCATACGTCTTCGAGCCGTTGCCGCCGGGCGCGTTGAACGGCAGGTCGTAAACGTTTTCCTTGTCCAAGATGTACATCGCCAGCCGTTCCAGGCCATAGGTCAGTTCCACCGGCACCGGGTCGCATTCGATGCCGCCGACCTGCTGGAAATAGGTGAACTGGGTCACCTCCATGCCGTCGCACCAGACCTCCCAGCCCAGGCCCCAGGCGCCCAGGGTGGGGCTTTCCCAGTCGTCCTCGACGAATCGGATGTCATGGGCCAGCGGATCGATGCCCAGGGCCTTCAACGACTCGAGGTAGAGCGCCTGCGGGTCCGCCGGCGAGGGCTTCAGCAGCACCTGGAACTGGTAGTAGTGCTGCAGCCGGTTCGGGTTCTCGCCGTAGCGCCCGTCCGTGGGCCGGCGCGAGGGCTGCACATAGGCCACGCTCCAGGGCTCCGGCCCCAGGGAGCGCAGGGTTGTGGCGGGATGGAAGGTGCCGGCGCCCACCTCCATGTCGTAGGGCTGGAGGATGACGCAGCCCCGCTCCGCCCAGAAGCTCTGGAGGCGCAGGATCAGCGATTGGAAGTCGTTGGCAGCGGCCATGCGGAAG